>DATBJZ010000113.1:0-4878 GCA_036556125.1 Gemmatimonadota bacterium
CGCGAGCTCCACGCCGAGGAGCTGCGTCTGGCGGATCTCCTGCACCGCCGCGACTCCGTCCGCACCGTGCTCGAGACGGAGTTCGGCCGGCCGCTCGAGGCCCTGGCCGCCGAGGTCCGCGCGGCCGGGTCGGCCGGTGCCGACTCGCCCGCCGAGGCCGGGGCGCGCGGGGCGGGCGGCGAGCCGTCCGCGACGGAGACCGACGTGGAGACGCTCCGCGAGCGGCTCCGCGAGATCCGCGACCGCAAGACCGCGCTCGGGCCCGTGAACCTGCTGGCCCTGGAGGAGTACGGCGCCGAGAAGGACCGGCTCGACGTGCTCGACACGCAGGTCGCGGACCTGGTGCGCGCGCGTGACGACCTGCGCGAGGCCATCCGGCGCATCAACGCCACCGCGCGCGACCTGTTTCTCGACACCTTCGCCCGCGCGCGCGAGAACTTCCACACGACGTTCGGCACGCTTTTTGAGGGCGGCACCGCCGAGATCTCCCTCGAGGAAGGCGTGGATCCGCTCGAGGCGGCGATCGAGATCACGGCCAGTCCGCGGGGAAAGCGCGTCCAGGCGGTGAGCATGCTCTCCGGGGGCGAGCGCGCGCTCACCGCGCTGTCCCTGCTTTTCGCCATGTACCTGGTGAAACCCAGCCCCTTCTGCGTCCTGGACGAAGTCGATGCTCCGCTGGACGATGCGAACATTGGCCGATTCCTGCGCATGCTCCAGCGGTTCAGCGACCGCACGCAGTTCGTCGTGGTCACCCACAACAAGCGCACGATGGAGGCGGCCGACTGGCTCTACGGCGTCACGATGGAGGAGCCCGGCGTCTCCACGATCGTGTCCGTGGACTTCGAGGGGCGGCGCACCGCTCCCCGCGAGGACGGATCCCGCGGGGCCCCGGCCCGCAACGGCGCGCCCCGGGGCGGCCTCGCCGGGCGGCAGTCCCTCCTCGACCTCGATCCCTCCGACCCCGATCCTCTCCCCTCCGAGCAGGTCTCCGCGCCCGAGCCGGCGCTGGCGAGCGACTAGGACCCTGCTGACCGCGGCGCTCGTCGCGGCGCCGGCCGGCTCCGCCGCGGAGCCGATCCCGGACGGACGGGGAGTTCCGGCTTCGATCGCGGGGCCGCCCGGGCTCCAGCCCGCGCGCGACGACGTCGCCGAAGCCAACGTCCACCTGGCGCGCGGCAAGGCGCTTCTCGACGCCGGCCGCCTGGTCGAGGCCGTCGTCGAGCTCGAGGCGGCGGCGCGTCTCGCGCCTCGGCCGGCGCCCGTCCTCACCGCGCTCGCGCGCCTCTACCTCGATCCGGCCGTGCGCCGGCCGGCGGACGCGCTCCGCGCGGCGCGGGCCGCGGCCCGGATGGAGCCCTGGCGCGAGGAGGCGTACTGGCTCGGCGCCCGCGCGCACGAGGCGCTCGGCGATCAGGCCGCGGCGCGGCGCGCGTTCGCGGCGCTGGCCGCCGACTTCCCCTCCGGCCGTTACGCCGCGGAAGCGCGGCGCTCCCTCGATGCGCTCGAGCGCTCCCACTACGAGGTGGTGCTCGACTTCAGCTTCGAGAACCGGGGCGAGCGTCCGGCCGAACGGATCCACTTCCAGGTGCAGGCCGCGCAGGACTTCCCGCCGTACACGCAGGTGCGGCTGCTCGAGGTCCCCGACGGCGCCGTCCCGCGCCAGCTCTCCGACGGGACCCGCTACTTCAGCCTCGCGCCGTTCCAGCTTGCGCCCCGCGACTCGCGCTCGGTGCGGCTGCGCTACGCCGTCGCCGTGAGCGCCGGCAGCTACGGCGCGTCCGAGTCGCCGCCCGCGCTCGACGGCCCGGCCCGGTTCCTCGGCGCGAGCCGGTTCATCGAGAGCGACGCGCCGGAGATCCGCTCGCTCGCGGGGGCGCTCGCCGCCTCGGGCACCGAGCGCGAGCGTGCCCGGAGGCTCTACGACTTCGTGGTCCGGCGGCTGAAGTACGTCGTGCAGCGCGAGACGGTGGGCGCCCTCGGCGCGCTGGCCAACCCGGCCCAGGCCGACTGCACCGAGTTCGCCGCCCTCTTCGTGGCGCTGAGCCGCGCCGCGGGGATCCCCGCGAGGCCGGTCTTCGGCTACCTGCACGACCCCGCGCGCGAGACGTACGAGATCAGCCACCTGTGGGCCGAGTACTGGGAGGACGGGCTCGGCTGGATCAACGTGGACCCCACCAACGGCACCCTCGAGCCGGACCGCTACTTCGCGCGCCTCGAGAGCAACTCCATTCCGCTCTGGGTGCCGTCGCCCGCGTTCGGCGACCTGGCCGGCGTGCGCGTCAGCTACCGCAGCAAGGGGAAGGGCGATCCCCTGTTCACCGAGCTGGTGGCCACGATCCGCCGCATCCCCGAGCCCGCGTTCGCGGCCGCGGAGCCGCTGGACGTCGCCTTCGCGCCGACCGATTCGGAGGCGCTCGCGCCGGCCGAGGCGGAGCTGCCGGTCGCGCCGGTCGCGACCGCCTTCGCCGTCGCCCTCCTCCTCCGCGTCTGGCACCGCCGGGACCGCGCCGCTTAACTTTCCCGTTCCGGCTCCGGTCCAACCCTCCACGATGGACGAAGGTGCGCTGCTCCGCCGTGCGGCGGCGGGCGACCGGCACGCGTTCGGTCTGCTCGTCCGCTCGCACCAGGAGGGGGTGTACCACTGGATCCGACGGCTCGTCCGCGACGAGGAGACGGCGCGCGACCTCGCGCAGGACACGTTCCTGCGCGCCTTTCACGGGCTGCCCTCCTTCCGCGGGGACGCGGCCTTCGGAACCTGGCTCCGGACGATCGCCACGAACGTGGTCCGCAGCCACGCGCGGCGGTCGTCCGCGGTGGAGATCGTGCCGCTCGATCCCGCACTCGCCGCGCCCGAGCCGTCGCCCGAAGCCGCGGCGCTCCAGGCCGCGGTCCGGGGCGCCCTCGCGACGGCGGTCGCGAGCCTCCCCGCGCGCCAGCGGCAGGTGGTGACGCTCCGGATCTACCGTGATCTTCCGTATGCCGAGATCGCCCGCCTCACCGGGACCACCGAGAACTCCGCGAAGGTGAGCTTCCACCACGCGCTCCGGCGGCTGCGACGGGCGCTCGGCGCTGACGCCGCCGGCGTGCGATCCGGCGCCGCCCCGAAGGAGACGACCACGTGACCCAACCGGCCACGCCATCCGGCCACGCCGCCTGGGAAGACCGCATCATCGCGGCCCTGGACGGCCGCGCCCCGGCCGACGCGCTCGACGAGCTGGAGCGGCACGTCGCGGCCTGCGAGGCGTGCCGCGCGGCGCGCGCGGAGTACGGGGCGCTGTTCGCCGGCCTGCGCGCGGCGGTCGCGGATCCGCGGGCCGGGTTCTGGGACGAACTGGCGGCTTCGATCGAGCAGCGGCTCGACGCCGAGGCCCCGGTCACGGCTTCGGCGGCGACCGGTCGCGCGCGTTCAGCCGCCGGGCGCCTGGACGCCGCCGGCGCGCGCGGCGCCCGTCGCGCCGTCGTGGGAGGGGTGTTGGCCGCGGCCTGTCTCGCGGTCGCGATCCTGACCGGGCTCTACCTCGCGCTCCCGCGCGGGGGCGCCTCGCCGCAGGCGTTCACGAGCGCTCCGCCGGAGACGACGACGGGGCTGGCCGCGGGTCCGGGCCCGGCCGGCGCGGGCCCGGCCGGCGCGGGCCTGCCGGCGACCGGCGATCCGGATGCCGCTGGCGGCGCTCCCGACTCCACGGCCGTCGAGGAGTCGCTGGCGCAGCTCGCCTCGTCCGCGGACCCGCGCGAGCCGCTCGCCGTCCTCGCGGATCCCGATCCGCTGCTCGAATCCCTGACACCCGAGGAGGCCGCCGAGCTCCTCGACCTGCTCGAGGACCAGACCTGATGCCTTCGCTCCGCGACACCCGCCCACGGGCCCTGCCGGACTCCGGCCGGTGCGCCGTCCCCCGGAGGCCCGCGCCGATGGCCGGCACCGCGTTGCTCGCGCTCGTCTCGCTCGTTCCTGCTGTCGGAGCCCGCGCCCAGCACCCCGCGCCGGCCGCGCCCGTCGTGCCCCCCGATTCGATCCACGGCCGCGTGATGCCGGAGGAGCTCCGGCACCGGATCGAGGACCTCCGCAGCCGCCGGCTCGCCGAGTACCTGCGGCTCGACGAGGAGCTCGCGCGCGAGATCGAGGCCGAGCTCCGCGAGTTCCGGGAGCGCCAGGGGGAGCTCCGGCGCGAGCGGCAGATCGCGCTCGACGAGCTGCGGCGGGCGATCGAGGCCGAGCTGAACGACGCCGACCTGAGACGCCGCCTCGAGGCCCTCCACCACAACGAGCAGGAGCGCGAGCGGCTGCTGCGCGACCTGCGCGAGAACCTTGCGCGCGGGCTCACCGTGGAGCAGCAGGCGCGGCTGCAGCTCTTCGCCGAGCGCTTCGCCCGCGAGATGCGCGACCGCGTCGAGCTCCTCCACGAACGCCGCGGCGCCCTCGGTCCGCGCGGTCCCGAGGCCGGCCGCCCTCCGGTCGCCCCCGCGCCGCCCGTCCGTCCGCGGCGATCGCCCCCCGCGCCGCGCGCCGTCGGGCCGCCGAGCGAGCCGCCGCCGCCGCCCCCGCCCGATTCGGGTCCTTGAGGTCGCCGGCGCGCGGCTGCCCCGGCGTGACGTCCAGCCCGGTCCGCGCGACCGCTTGAGCGCGATGCGCACGGGCGCGGCGGTCCTGCTGGCGCTCGCCGCCGCCCGGCCCCCGGTCGCGTCCGGCGAGCCCCTCGCCGTTCGGGTCCAGCAGGGCGCGGACGCGGCGGCCGCGCCCGGGGCGCCCCGGGCGGCGACGGATCGGTCCGCCGGCCGCCCCGGCGCACGGGTCCCCGGCGCCCGGGAGCGGCCCGCTCACGACGGCGGGGCGGCGTATCAGCCGACCGACGGCTATGCGCGGCTCCGCGGTCTGAACGT
>DATBJZ010000114.1:0-21431 GCA_036556125.1 Gemmatimonadota bacterium
CCGTAGCGGCGCGCGATCGCGCTCGGGGTCTCGCCCCGCCGGACCGTGTGCCGCCGCACGAGCACCCGCTGGGAGGGCGGCACGGCCGCGTAGCGGGCGCGGAAGAGATCCGCCGATCCGTCGGGCACGTGCACCTCGAAGTCGCGCGCCCCGGGCGGCGTGGCCCACGACCGGAGGTGCGGGTTCAGCGTCCGGATCGTCTCGACCGAGCTTCCCGCGGCCGCCGCGATCACCTCCAGGTCCGTCTGCGTCTCCACGGTGACCACGTCCGTCTCGAGCTCGGGGAGCTCCGGCACGTCCCCGAAGCCGTACTTCTCCGGCTCCTTCACGATCAGCGTCGCGGCGATGAGCTTGGGCACGTAGTTCTTCGTCTCCTCCCGCAGATACGAGAACTCCGACAGCTCCCAGAGGTTCTCCGAGCCGTAGCGGTCGATCGCGCGCTGGATCCGCCCCTCGCCGGAGTTGTACGCCGCCGCGGCGAGGTACCACGACCCGAACATCCGGTGCAGGTCCTGGAGGTAGGCGATCGCGGCGTCGGTGGAGCGCTCGAGGTCCCGCCGCTCGTCCACCCACGAGTCCACCCGCAGCCCGTAGCGCCGCGCCGTCGGCGCGATGAACTGCCAGTACCCGACCGCGTTCGCCCGGGAGGTCGCACGCGGGCTGAAGCCGCTCTCGATCAGCGACAGGTAGACCAGGTCCTCGGGCAGCCCGGCGTCGCGGAAGCGCTCCTTCAGGTACGGCACCGTGCGCGAGCCGCGCGCCAGCCACTTCTCGAAGGACCTGCGCACGCGGTGCTGGAAGTAGTCGATGAAGTACAGCACCCGCTCGTTCATCACGATCGGGATGTCGATCCCGACCTCCTCGGCGAGGATCGCGTCGCTCTCGGCGCCGAGGAACGCCTCGAGCTCGTCGTCGAGATCCTCGTTCGAGGATCCGACGGGGCCCTGGAAGGTCTCGGCCCGCACCGCGGCGAGGTCCGCGGCTTCCTGGGCGGAGACGGTGTCGGGAGGCACGGCCGTGGGGGCGGCGGCGGGGGGCGGAGGAGGCTCCGGACGCGGCGCCGCGCGCGCCGTCTGCGGCGGAGGCGCGCCGCCCCCGCTGGCGCATCCGGCCAGCGTCAGGACGGCGGCGATCGCGGCGCACGCCGCCAGACCGGGCGCGTGCACTCGCGGGAACGAACCGAGGACGGGGCTGACGGCGCCCCGGGATCGCGAAGGCTCCATCGGGCGGGGGTCGAGGGCGGGCGAGGGGCCGCGGCGCGGCCGCGCTGGCGCCCCGCAAGGGGCGGTCGGAGATTATAGGACCCGCATCCCACGCGGACAATTGTCGAGCCCGGAGCGTCCCCGATGCGACCCACTGCCCGGATCCGTCCGCTGGCCGCGGCGCTCCTCCTGGCCGCGGCGGCACCCGCCGCGGCGCAGGAGGACGTGACGGATCTCTTCGACCGCGGTCCGTTCTACGAGGCCGCCGGCGTGCTGCGCGGCCAGGGCGAGATCCCGTTCTACGCCGACGTGAGCTTCCTGGCCGGTCCGGCGGACAGCACCCAGGCGCTGCTCGGCATCTCCCTCTCGAACAGCACCTTCCAGTTCGTCAAGGAGTCCGGGGGCTACCGCGCGCGGTACGAGGTCGAGCTGCGGCTCGAGGGGAACGGCGGGGGATTCCGGAACGAGTGGACCGAGGAGGTGCGCGTCGGGAGCTTCGACGAGACGACCCTCGACCGCGAGACGGTCGTCTTCCAGTCGGCGTTCTCGCTCCTCCCCGGCACGTACGACCTGACGCTCGAGGTCCGCGACACCCAGGGCGGCAACGAGGCCTCCGTCGAGTCGTCCCTCGAGGTGCCGGAGATCGACCCGCCGGCGTCCGGATTCGCGCTGAGCGAACCGGTGCTCGTGCGCTTCTTCGGGCCCGCCCGGGAAGGCGGCGAGCGCGACTACGTCCTCTACCCCTCCCACTACTTCGAGAGCGCGCCGCGCGAGGTGTCGTTCCTGATCGAGATCTACCGCGGCGCCTCGGTGACGGCCGTGCCGGCGCGGCTCGAGGCGTCGATCGCGCCCGATTCCGGCGGTCCGGCGGTGTCCACCACCTCGATCCCCCTCCCCGCGATCGCGAACGGCTCGGCGCGCGTCCACGGCGCCGTTCCCGGCCGCGGGGTGGAGGCGGGTCTGTACCGGCTCACGACCACCCTCCGCGACTCGGCCGGCGCGGCGCTGGCCGAGAGCTCGGTCCGCATCTCGGTGTCGGCGGTCACGCAGTGGGTCGAGCAGAACTGGGAGGACGCGCTCGAGCTCCTCGCGTACGAGGCCATCGACGACGAGCGCGAGGCGCTGGAGGCGACGCCGCCCGGGCAGCGGCTGGAGGCCTGGAACGAGTTCTGGCGCGTGCGAGATCCCGCGCCGGCGACGCCCGCCAACGAGGCCTTCGAGCAGTACTTCCGCCGGATCGCCGCGGCGAACCTGAACTTCAGCACCAAGCTGCGTCCGGGGTGGAAGTCGGACCGGGGCCGCGTCTACGTCGCGTTCGGCGCCCCCACCGACGTCATCCGCCGGCCGGTGAACTCGCGGACCCTGCCCCTCGAGATCTGGGTCTACGACAACCCCGGGTTCGAGATCGTGTTCGAGGACCGGATCGGCTTCGGCAACTACCAGATCGCCAACCCGGGCACGTTCGCGAACGAGCTCGCCGCCCTCGAGCGGCGGAAGCATCGCGCGATCGCGGAGCGGCGGGAGCAGGGCGACGGCGGAGGGATGGAGGCGACGCCGTCGGATTCGGCGGGAGCCGGCGACGATGGCGCGGGTGCGCGGGGAGCCGACGCGCCCGCCGACGAACCCGAGGACGCGGAGACCGGCGCGGCGGAGGCCGCGGGGTCGTCCTGAGTCACTCCTCCGGCAGGGCCGCTCGCGCGCGCGCGAGCTGACGCTCGAGCTCCGGAAGCAGCGGGCAGTCCGGCCATCGCTCCCGCACCACGTCCCGCACGTCCGCGTAGAACGACAGCCGCTCGGGGATCTTCGACCTGAACCGGTCGAGCGCCTCCCGCCCGTTCTCCCGGTAGGCGCGCACCAGCGAGTCCAGGTTGTGGATCTTGTCCGCGGCGGCGACGGCCAGGCCCGGCCGGTCCGCCGTGCGGAGCCGATCCGTGTAGAGCCGTCCCTTCGCGCGCCACAGCGACTCCCCGTCGCGGCGCGGCACGTTGCCGCCCTCGTGCTTCGTCACGGCCTCGACGGCCGCCCGCACGCGCGGGCTGGTCCGGCTCTCGACGTCCTCCGCCGTGTGCGCGGTGTCCTCGACGACGTCGTGGAGCAGCGCCGCCGCGATCGTCTCGGCGTCGAGCCCCGCTCGCGCGCAGAGCAGCGCGACCGCGATCGGGTGCGTGATGAACGGCTGGCCGTCCCCCTTGCGGACCTGACCGTGGTGGGCCGCGACGCCGAACCGGATGGCATCCTCGAGGAGGCGCGTGTGCGCGAGGGGGCCCTCGTCCGCCGGCGCCGCGGCCCCGGCCCGTTCGGCGTCGGGGGAGCCCGCTCGCCGCGTTGCGTCTCGGTTCACCGTCCCTCCAGCGCGCGGGTTCGAGGATCGAGCCGGTCCCGATCCAGCAGCAGGTCCGCCGCCTCGGCGAGCGAGCGCACCTCGTGATCCGGACGGGGCGCGGCGGCATCGAGCGTCCGTCCCGTCCGGTTCACCCAGACCACGGGCAGCCCGAGCTCGACCGCGGGCGTCACGTCGTGGTAGTGGCTGGCCGCGACGTGCGTCCACTCCCGCGCGGCCGGCCCCAGCCGCCGCCGCGCCTCGACCCAGTGCGCGTGAGCCGGCTTGTAGGAGCGCACCGCCTCGGCGGTGACCACCGGGTCCCACTCCACGGGGAGGTGCCTGCGCGTGGCCGCCAGCAGGTCCTCGTCCACGTTCGACAGGATGCCGAGGCGGAAGCGCCGCGCGAGCCGCTCGAGCGCGGGATTCGTGTCCGGGAAGGGCGCCCACGACGGCAGGCTCTCCGCGAGGAACCCCGACCGCGCGTCGTCGAGGCTCCAGCCGAGCGTCTGCGCGGCGCGCGCCGCCGCCGCGGCGAGCACCTCCCGGTACGGCCGCCACGGTCCGGCCTCGACCTCGGCCTCGGCCGCGGCGTAGGCCTCGAGCAGCGCGTCCCGCGGGGGCGCGGGCCGGCCGGCGCGCGCCGCGGCCGTCGCGAACGCGCCGGCGATCCCCGACTCCCAGTCGATCAGGGTGCCGTAGCAGTCGAACGTCAGAACGCGGTCGCGCACGGTCCCCGACGGTGGTTGATTGGGACGACCCAACGATCGGAGGTTTCGATGACGCGCACCACCGCTCGCTTCACCCCCGCCGCGATCGGGAGCGTCCTGGCGCTCGTCGCGTCGGCCTGCGCCCGCGAACCCGCCGCCGAGCCGACCGAACGGGTCGAGATCGACGCGTTCTCGTACGACTACCGCCCCGCGTCGTTCCGCGTGAGCCCCGGCACGATCCGGTTCGTCGTGTCGAACACGGAGCCGGCCCAGGTCCACGGCTTCGAGGTCGAGGGGCACGGGATGGAGGAGGAGATCGAGCGCATCGACCCGGGCTCGACCGATTCCCTCGACGTCGCGTTCGAGGAGCCCGGGGAGTACGAGATCTACTGCCCGGTGGAGGACCACGCGGGGCGAGGGATGGTCGCGCGGCTCACGGTGGAGGAGGCCGCGACGCCGTAGTCGGTCGGCTCTTCCCGGGATGCAGCGGTTCCGTCGTCCGCCCGCCCCTCGCGCGCCGCTCCCAGCGGTGAGAACTTCGTCTGCCGTGCGACCTCGCCCCCAGGACGACCGCGCCCCCGGGCGCTCGACGGCTGCCGGACGGGCGCGGGCCGGGGAGCGGCGGGCGGTCGTCGTGGCGTGCGCCGCCGACGCACGCTACGCGCTGCCGCTCGCCGTCACCCTGCGCTCGGCCGCCGACAACCTCGCCCCGGAACGGCGGCTGGAGGCCTACGTCGTCGCCGACGGCATCGGCGACGAGAGCCGGCGCCGCGTGGAACGCTCGCTCGCCGGCGGCGGGGAGGTGCACTGGGTCGAGCCGCCGGCGGCCACGTTCCCGGGGCTGCCGCTCTGGGGCCGGATGCCCGCGACGACCTACAACAAGCTCTTCGTCGACCGGTTCCTGCCGGCGGGCCTCGACCGGGTGATCTGGCTCGACTGCGACCTGGTGGTCCTCGGCGACCTCTCGCGCCTCCACGACCTCGCCTTCGACGACCGTCACGCCCTGGCGGCGCGCGACCCCTTCGTTTGGTCCCTGTCCTCGCGCTTCGGGGTCGCCGGCCACGCGGACCTCGGCCTGCGCGGCGAGGCCCCCTACTTCAACGCCGGCGTGATGGTGATCGACGTGGCCCGGTGGCGGCGGGACGACGTCGCGGGTGCGGCGCTGGCGTACCTGGAGCGCTTCGGGGAGCGGGTCTTCTTCCACGACCAGGAGGCGCTCAACGCCGTCCTCGCGGGGAAGTGGGGAGACCTCGACGAGCGCTGGAACTGGAGCGTCAGCCTGGACCGCTTGTCGCCGGGCGCCGGACGCGGTCCCGCGGCCGGCGCGCGCGGTCCCGGCTCCGACCCGTGGATCCTGCACTTCTCGGGAACGCTGAAGCCGTGGGCCTACCGCAGCCGGAGCGTCCACCATTCGATCTACTACCGGCATCTCGACCGGACCGCGTGGGCCGGTTGGCGGCCCCGCCGGACGTGGGGCGGCAGGGCGCTGGAATGGTACGAGTCGTCGAGCCTGCGGCGCGCCGTCCACCCGCTGGAGCGTCGGTGGCTCCAGTTGATCAGCCGCGTCACGCGGCGCCGTTCGCGGGCGGCGGAACGCGCCGCGGGGCTCCGCCGCGCGCGGACGCCAGGAACCCCGGTCGGATGACCGCGATCCGGCCCGCGATGTCGGTGGTCCTGGCCACCGACGCGTACGAGACCATCCGGGACGTGATCGACTGCCTGCGGAGGCAGGACGTGCGGGATCGCCTCGAGGTCGTCGTGGCGACCCCGGCCCCCGACGCGCTGCGCGCGGCGCTCGGCGAGGCGTGCGAGTTCGGCGCCGTGCAGGTCGTCCGCGTGGACTCGCTGATTCCGCTCGGGAAGGCGTGGTCGGCCGGCGTCCGGAAGGCGACCGCCCCGATCGTGGTGATCGGCGAGACGCACTCGTTCCCCCGCCCCGGCTGGGCCGCCGCGCTCATCCACGCGCACGAGGGGTCCTGGGGCGCCGTCGTCCCGGCTTTCGAGAACGCCAACCCGGACGGGGCGTTGAGCTGGGCCCTGTTCCTGTCGGACTACGGCGCCTGGGGAGTCGGTCGGGACCCGGGGGAGCTCGACCGCTGGCCGGGGTTCAACTCCTCCTACAGTCGCGAGGCTCTGCTCGCGTTCGGCGATCGGCTGCCGGCGGCGCTCTCCGACAACGAGACGCTGCGGCACGGACTGCACGCCCGCGGGCACCGGGTCGGCTTCGCGCCGGGCGCGCGCACCGCACACCTGAACGTGTCGAGGCTCGGTTCCTGGCTCGACGAGAGATGGACGTCGGGCCTGACGACGGGCTTCCGGCGCGCCCGCGGATGGTCGCCGTGGCGCCGCCTGGCCTACGTCGTCGGCGGGCCGCTCATCCCCGCGGTCCTCCTGTGGCGGGCGAGAGACGCGGTGCGGTGGGCGGCGCGAGATCGGCGGCTGCCCCCCGGGACCCTTCCCGCGCTGGCGCTGGCGGCCGTCGTGCGGTCGGCGGGCGAGGTGATCGCGTACGCCGGCGGCGTGCGGACGCCGCCGGAGCCCCGGATGACCGAGTACGAGATCCACAAGGCCCGCTACGTCGGGGACGCCGGTTCGAAGGGCGCGCGTCCCCCGGCGGGACCGTGACCGTGGCGCGGCCCCGTCCGGTCGGCCTGGGAGTCCTGGGGTGCGGCGCGATCGCGCACGGGGCCCACCTCCGGATCCTGGCCCGCGTGGGGGGCGGAAGGCTGGTGGCCGCAGCCGACCCCGACGCCGCCGCGCGCGACCGGGCGCGGCGCCTGACCGGCGTGTCGGTCCACGACCGGGCGGAAGCCCTGCTCGCGCGCGACGACGTCGACGCCGTGGTCGTCTGCGCCCCCACGCCGCTCCACGCGGACCTCGCGGTCGCGGCCTGCGAGGCCGGGAAGCACCTCTACCTGGAGAAGCCGATCGCGACGGACCTCGAGGACGCCCGCCGCGTCCTGCAGGCGGCCGAGAGCACCGGGGTGAAGGCGGTGATGGGCTTCAATCGCCGCCGTCATCCGGCCTTCGAGCGCGCACGTGAGCTCGTCCTCGAGGGACGCCTGGGGCGGGTGCTGGCCGTGCACGCCGCGTTCTGCGAGCGGAGCCCTCCGGACGACCTGCCTCCGTGGAAGCGCGATCGATCGACGGGCGGCGGGGTCCTCCTGGACCTGGCGTCGCACCACGTGGATCTCGCGCGGTGGATCCTGGACGACGAGGTGGACGCCGTCCAGGCGCGGATCGAGTCCGCGGCCAGCGACCAGGACAGCGCCTGGGTGCGCCTCTCGATGCGGCGGGGGACCGAGGTGCAGGGCTTCTTCTCGTTCCGGGGCGGGCTCGCGGACTCCCTGGAGCTGATCGGCGAGCGCGGGACCCTGCGCGTGGACCGGCACGGCCTCGGGCTCCTCCTCCGGACCCCGCGGCGGTTCGGCTACGGCGTCCGGCACGAGCGGACCGCGCCGCACCGGGACGAGCTCACGTCCCGTCTCCTGCGGGTTCCCGGGACGGCGGGCGACCCGTCGTACCGGAGGTCCCTCGCGGCGTTCGTCCGGATGCTCGGCGGCGGCCCGCACGGGCTCGCGTCCCTGGGCGACGGCCTGCGCAGCCTCGAGGTCGTCCTGGCCGCGGAGTCGTCCGCGAGCTCAGCGGGGTCGGCGGTCCCCGTCGGCCGGTAGAGTCCGATGCGCGTGCTGCTGGTCGCCGACTGGAACGCCAACCCCGGCGGGACAGAGGCGTACGTCGAATGGCTGCGGGGGGGCCTGCGCGCGGCGGGAGACGACGTGTGCCTGCTCACGAGCAGCGCCGGAAGCGCTGCGGACGGAACGGCGGACTACGTCGCGTTCGGGACCGGACGGCGCGCGGCGCAGGCGATCCTGCAGATCGTGAACCCCTTCGCGGTCGCGCGCGTGCGCGACGCCCTGGACGACTTCCGTCCCGACGTCGCCCTCGTGACCCTCTTCGCCCATCACCTGTCGCCGGCGGTCCTGCACGCGCTGCGCGGCGTCCCGACGGTCCTCTCGGTCACCGACTACAAGTGCATCTGCCCGATCGGCACGAAGCTGCTGCCCGACGGCTCGATCTGCAGGGTCCGCGCCGGAGCGGTCTGTCATCGCCTCGGGTGCGTGAGCGTGCCGCACTGGATCCGGGACCGGCCGCGCTACGCTCTGATCCGGTCCGGGCTGCCGACGGTCGCCCGGGTGCTCGCCTGCAGCCGGTGGGTGCAGCGGCAGCTCGCGACCGAGGGGATCGCGTCGGAGTGGCTGACCCTGCCGGTTCCGGCTCCGGCAGCGGGCTTCCGCCGCTCGCCGTCGAGCCGCCCGAGCTTCCTGTTCGTGGGCCGCCTGGAGGTCGAGAAGGGAGCGGCCACGCTCCTGCACGCGTTCCCCCGCGTGCACGAGGCGGTTCCGTCGGCCCGGCTGCGGATGGTCGGGGAGGGATCGCAGCGCCGGTCCCTCGAGCGCCTGGCCGCGTCGCTCGGCCTGGACGACGCCGTCGACTGGACGGGCAGGCAGGATCACGGCGGGGTCGAGCGCGAGCTGGCGAGCGCGTGGGCGCTGGTCGCGCCCTCCCTGTGGGCCGAGCCGCTGGGGCTCGCCGCGCTCGACGCGATCGTGCGCGGCGTCCCGGTGCTGGTGAGCGAGAGGGGTGGACTGGGTGAGATCGTCGAGTCCGGGGTCAGCGGACTGCTCTTCCCCAACGGGGACGACCGCGCGCTCGCCGCGCGGATGATCGACGTCGCAACCGGCCGCGCCTTCGTGGACCACGCCGTCCCCGAGGACGTCGTGCGCCACGTGGCCGATCGGCACGGAATCGAGCGGCACGTAGGCCGCTTGCGCGGGATCTTCCGGGAGGTGGTCGAAGCGCGCCAGGGCGCGACGCTTCAGTCGTAGAGCTTCGCGACCGCCTGGGTGCCGAGCGCGCCGAGGCCCTCCTCGTCGGCGCGGCCGAACGCCTCGAGCGCGAGGCGCGCGCCCGGAAGGTCGAGGCCCAGCTCACGGGCCGCCTCGTGGGCCAGCCGCAGGTCCTTCCGCATCAGACGGATCGTGAAGCCGGGATCGAAGTCGCCGGCGAGGACGCGCGGCGCCAGGTGCGTGAGCACCCACGAGGCGGCCGTGCCGGTGGACACGACCTCGAGCGTGCGGGCGGGATCGAGTCCCGACCGCCGCGCCAGCGCCAGCCCCTCGGCCATCGCGACGTGCCCCTGAGCGACGATCGCCTGGTTCACGAGCTTCGTGCGCTGACCGCTGCCGACCGCGCCCGTGTGGACGATGCGGCGCCCGAGGACGTCGAGCAGCGGACGGCAGCGCTCGAGGACGTCCGCACGGCCGCCGACCATGATCGTGAGCGAGCCCTCGACCGCGCCGCGCTCGCCGCCCGTGACCGGCGCGTCGAGCATCTCGACTCCGCGCGCGTCGAGCGCCGCCGCGATCCGCTCCGTGACGGCCGGCGAGATCGTGCTCAGGTCCACGACCACGGGACGGGACGCGCCGTCCGACGCGGCGCCGCCCGCCGCCAGCCCGTCGGCGATCCCCGCGGGACCCAGCACGGCCCGCTCCACGTCGCCGCTGTCGGGAAGCACGGTGAGCGCCGCCTGCGCGCCGCGCGCCGCGTCCGCCGCCGAGTCCGCGGCGATCGCGCCGGCCGCCGCGAGCTCCTCGACCGCGGCCCGGCTGCGGTTCCAGACCCGCACCGCGAACCCCGCGTCGAGCAGGTGCCGCGCCATCGGACGGCCCATGACGCCCAGGCCGACCACGGCCACGTCGCGGATGCGTCCCGAGTCGGCCCGGCGCTCCGCCGGTTCGGGCCTCCGGCGCCCGGGGGGGTCGCCGCTCACACGCGCTCCCCGATCCACGCCTCCAGCCCCTCCGCGGGCACGCGCTCCTGCGCCATCGAATCGCGATGGCGGACCGTGACCGTGCCGTCCTCGAGCGTCTGCGAGTCCACGGTCACGCAGAACGGCGTGCCGGCCTCGTCCTGCCGGCGGTAGCGGCGCCCGATCGAGCCGCCGTCGTCGTAGAAGGCGGCGTGGCGTCCCTTCAGCCCCTCGAAGACCCGGCGCGCGAGCGCGTCCATCCCGTCGCGGTTCACGAGCGGGAGCACGGCGACCTTGATCGGCGCCACGCGCGGCGAGAACCGCAGCACGGTGCGGGCCTCCTTCCCCTCCCCTTCCTCGGCGTAGGCGTCCACGAGCAGCGTGAGGATCGTGCGGTCGCACCCCGCCGAGGTCTCGATCACCCACGGCACGTACCGCTCCTTGGTCGCCTCGTCGAACCAGGAGAGCTTCTTCCCCGAGAACTCCTCGTGGCGCGAGAGGTCGTAGTCGCCGCGGTTGTGAATTCCCTCCAGCTCCTGCCAGCCGAACGGGAACTCGTACTGGATGTCCACGGCCGCGCGCGCGTAGTGCGCGAGCTCGTCGGGGCCGTGCGGCTGGAGCCGCAGCCGCTCCGGCCGGATGCCGAGGTCCCGGTAGAAGCCCATCCGCCGGTCCCGCCACTCGGCGAACCAGCGGTCCGCCTCGGATGGGTGCACGAAGAACTGCATCTCCATCTGCTCGAACTCGCGCGTCCGGAAGATGAAGTTCCCCGGCGTGATCTCGTTCCGGAACGCCTTGCCGATCTGCGCGATCCCGAAGGGGATCTTCTGACGCGAGGCGTTGAGGACGTTCAGGAAGTTCACGTAGATCCCCTGCGCCGTCTCCGGCCGCAGATAGGCGACGGACGCGTCGTCCTCGACCGGCCCCATCCACGTCCGGAACATCAGGTTGAAGCGCCGGACGTCGGAGAAGGTCCGCGAGCCGCAGCGCGGGCACTGCAGACGCGCGCGCGCCTCCTCCGTCAGCGAGGGCGTCGGCGAGGAGGGGTCGACCAGGGACGACGGATCGAAGCCGGGCAGCTGATCCAGGCGGAACCGGGCCTTGCACGTCTTGCAGTCCACGAGCGGGTCCGTGAACCCCGCGACGTGGCCCGACGCCTCCCAGACCCGGGGGTGCATCAGGATCGCGGAGTCCAGCCCCTCGACGTCCTCGCGCTCCCGCACGATCGCCTGCCACCAGGCGTCCTTGACGTTGCGCTTCAGCTCGACGCCCAGCGGGCCGTAGTCGTAGGTGGACGCGATGCCGCCGTAGATCTCCGAGGACGGGAAGACGAAGCCTCTGCGCTTGCAGAGCGAGACGAGGCGGTCCATCACGTCGGAAGCGCTCACGCGCGGCGGCTCCGGGGTGGAAGGCCGGGCGCCGGACGGCTCCCGCGGCGCGGGGCGCGGTGCGGACGACGGCGGAGGCGTACGGGAAGAGGGGCGGACGCGCTAGGCGGCGTGAGCGGCGCGCGGCCGCTCGAGGACGCGGCGGACCAGCCGCTGCGTGGCCTCGTGGAGCTCGTGGGGCGTCGCGGTCTCCGAACGGTGCGGCGGACCCTCCGCGGATCCGATGCGGAAGGCGGGCTTGCCGAACCTGAATCGTCTCGATCGGGTCTCGCGTTCCTGCACGCTCAGCTCCTGCGGGCGCCTAAGGCCGTTTCGGCGACGTCAGGCTCGCCGTCAAAGATACGGTCAGCGTCGCCGAGGCCGCCAGAAGGCCGCCGAGCCAGCGCTGCGCGCCCGGGCCGCCGGAGAACGCGACGAGGACGAGCGCGCCGAGATACGACGCCGCCGCCTGGGTCAGGAGGACCGCGCGCACGCCCAGGAGCAGACGCGAGAGCATCCGGTGCTCCCCGGGGCGTGCGACGAACAGGGAGAGGAAGCCGGGCGCCGCGAGGAGGATCCCGCCCGCCGCGCCCGCGTTCGCCGCCGTGAGCCGCGGCGCGAGCAGGGTGAGCAGGAGGAGGCTCGCGGTCGTCGCGGCGCCGCTCAGCCACGCCTGCCGCAGGAACCCCCGCGCCGGCGTGCGCAGCCACACCCCGGCGACGCCGTCCGCCCCGTACGGCACGTCGGAGAGGTAGAGGTGGACGCGGGCCAGCCCCTCCTCCTCGACGACGTGCTCCTCGAACCCGCCCCCCCCGCCGAACGCGAGCAGGCTCGCCCAGGCGATCTCCAGACCTTCCGGCGCCTGGACCTCGAGATGGTAGCTGCCGGCCCGCGCCACCGCGGGGACGTCGATCTCGACGCCGGCCGCCCGCCACGACATCCGCTGCGGGAGCGTCGTGCGCCACGCGAGCGGCTCGGCGTAGCCGAACTTGAGGATGCGGCGGCCGCCGCCGGCGGGGACGTCCACCAGGAGCAGGAAGCCGCGGGCGAGCTCGAAGGCCAAACTCTCGAAGGCCGGATCGTCGAGGAGCGCCGCCCCCGCCTCTCCCCTCGAGCCGCGCCGCAGGTCCTCGAGGACGCCCTCCGCCTCCTCGACCGCCGCCGTCGCCAGCCGCCGGAGGTCCCCTGCGAGCTCGGGCGCGAGCGCGCCGCCCACGCCCTCGGCGGCGGCGAGCAGCACCTCCGCCGCGAGTCCGCCGTTCTGCCGGCGCGTCAGCATCGGCAGCGCCCGGCCGCCCTCGTCGCGCAGGTCGAACTCGACCAGCGGTCGTTTCCGGAGCAGCGCGAGCGGCACGGGAACGCCCTCGAGCTCCGCGGGCACCTCGAAGTCCACGCTCACGCGGCGGCGGACCGTCCGGTCGTCCAGGAAGACCACGCGCTCGACGCGCCGGTGGGTCCAGCGCGCGGGCTCCGCGAGCAGCTGGAGCAGCCTGGTCGCCCCATCGCGAGCCGCGACGGGTTGCTCGCCGCCAGCGCCGGCTCCACCATCGCCTCCGGCCGAGGCGGAGGCGGCGCGCGCCGCGTCCTCCGAAGCGGAGCCTGCGGCACTCACCGCGACCCCGTCCGCTCCTCCAGGAACCGCTCGATCCCGCGCAGGATCGCCCGCGCCTCGCGGCGGCGGAACTCGCCGCTGCGCAGCAGCCGCTCCTGCTCCGGGATCATCATGAAGGCGGACTCGGTGAGCACGGCCGGCGCCCATGTCGGGCGCACCATCGCGAGGTTCGCGAGGCCGATCCCGAGGTCGCGGAGCCCGAGCTCGCGCACGAGCTCGCGCTGCACCGCCCGCGCCAGCGGCAGCGACTGCGGGTGGTAGTAGAACGTGGACGTGCCGTGGCTGCTGAAGGGGTTCACCCCGTCCGGCAGCGCGTTGTGGTGGACCGATACGAGCAGGTCGGCGTCGGCGTCACGCGGCAGCGCCGCGCGCGCGAGGAGCGCCGGCGCCAGGTCGTTCGGGGTGTCGGCGTCGCGCGTGAGCACGACCTCGGCCCCGCGGTCCTCGAGCAGCCGCGCGAGGTCCAGCGCCACGCCGAGGTTGGCGTCGCGCTCGGGCAGCCCGGTCGGGCCCACCGCACCCGGCTCCGGCGCGTGGCCCGCGTCGACGACGATCCGCAGTCCCGCGACCGAGCCGCCGCGCACCGGCGGCGGCCGCCGAACCTCGAGCACGAAGTCGTCGCCCTCGTAGCCGGCGTGCCATCCCCAGGGCTGCCGGCCTGCCACCTCCACCTCGAGCACGAAGCGGTCCGACGCGGGCTGGTTCCAGCGGAGCGCCCGCACCAGCGGGTCCCCCGCGTCGTGGCGCACGAACTCGGCCGCCGCCCGCGCACCGAAGAGCGTGATCTCGTACCGGACGGGGTCGGTCTCCTGCCGGACCTGGAACGGAAGCTGCGCCTCGAGCGGGATCACGACGCGCGTCCGGTCCTCGCCCTGGACCGTGCGCACCACGGGCACCCGCGACCGCGGCTCCGGCGTCCCGCCGGGAAGCGGATGCACCTCGCCGATCGGCGCCCAGACCGAGAGCTGCCCGTCGAGGCGCAGCTCGCGCAGCCCTCCGACCCGCCGGCCCGTGCGCGCCCGCGTCCCGTTGGGCAGGAAGAGGAAGAACACCCCGTCGGGCGCCGCGCGCCCCACCACCGTGCGGTCGGTCGTCCCCGCGCCCTCGGGATCGTCGTCGAGCACGGCGACGTCGATCGCGTGAGGGTCTCGCAGCCGGACCGGCGCCCGCAGCTCGTAGCGCAGGAGCGCCCCCGGCTGGCGCGCCGCGGCCGCGGCGCGGCCGTCGTCGACGGCAGGTTCGGCGGCCGCTCCCGCCGGGGGCTCCCGCCCCGGCGTCCCGCCGCGCGCACCAGGCGCGGCGGGTCCGGCGTCCGGAACCTGCCCCGCGATCTCGATCGCGAGCGGCGCCCAGGCGCCGAACGTCCAGTCCGGGCCCGACTCGGCGCCGGGTTCCGCCTCCGACCGGGCGCCGCGGCGTCCCGGCACCCTCGGCGACGAAGCTCCGGAACCCGCCGCCTCCGGCCGCGGCAGCACGAGGTCGGCGCGGTACCACGACCAGCCGGACGGCGGCGCCGCACCGGCGCCCCCGCCCGAGGCCCGCGGGTCCGCGGGGAGGATCGCGGCGTCGGCCGGCCCGTGCGTGAGCCGCGCGACGTCCGGACCGCCGCGGTCCTCGACGAACGCCGCCCGCGCGAGCCCGCCTCCGAGCACCGCCGCGGCGCGGAGCCCCGGCACGCCCCGGAAGCGGAGCCGCACGGGGTCGCCCGGCGCGAGCTCCAGCGTGTCGGCGGGCGTGACGCTCGCCGTGTCGAGGACGCCCGCCCACGCCTCGTCGATCGACCCGGGGACCCGCACCGGCCACTCGACGGCGGTCAGCGGCGCGGCGCCCTCGCGCGCGGGGTCGCCCAGCGCGTCGGCGCTGTCGGCGGCCGCCGGCGGCCAGGCGACGATCTGGAACGAGAACTCCCCGGGCTGCAACGGGACCCACGCGATCCATCCGCCGCCCCGCGCCCGGCGGGCCGGGAAGCCGTTGACCGTGACCCGGGCGTCCGCGGGGCGCACGTCGCCGAACACGAACGCCGAGTCGGACGCGGTGAGCGCCGCCCCCTCCGGCGGATAGACGACGCGGATCGCCGGCGGCCCCTCGGCGGCCAGCGCTCCGGCGGTGTCGGCCGGCGCGGGGCCCGCATCGCCGCCCGGCGGCGCGCCGGCGGCGCCCCCACGCCCGCTCGCGCAGCCCGCGGCGAGAGCGGCGAGCAGCACGGCCCCGACGGACGGACCCCCGTGCCGAGGGGGCCCCCCACGGGCCTCGCGGACGCGGCGCGGCGCCCCGCCCGTGACGCTCATCCGAGGAGTCTCGCGACGCGCTCGCGCGTCAGGTTCCTCCACAGCCAGGCGCCCGTGAGCACCGCGACGCCGAGCAGCACGCCGCCGGCCACGGCCTCGCCGAGCAGGAGCTTGCCCGTGCCGAAGAGCGCCGCGTACACGAAGACCGTTCCGACCGCCCAGAGGAGCAGGCCGCCGGCGAGGCCCGGGCGCCGACCCTGCTCGCCGCCCGCCGCCCGGCGCACCGGTCCCCACCAGCCCGGGGGCCGGACCCGGCGGTGGAACTCCACCAGCCTCGGCATCGGCGTCGGCCGCGTGAGGAACGTCACGGCGATCCAGATCGCCGTGGAGCCGAGGACGTTCAGCACGACGACCTGCGGGAACGTGAGGGCCGGCCCGCCGAACGCCGGCGCGCCGCGCAGCAGGAGCGTGAGCACCGACGAGGCCGCCATCGCCGCGATCTCGCTCCAGGCGTTCACGCGCCACCAGAACCAGCGCGCGATGTAGACGAGGCCGATCCCGGCGCCGAACTCCAGCAGGAACTTGAACAGGCTGGAGATCGAGTCGGCGAACCAGGCGATCGTGCCGCCGAGCACGACCGCGAGGACCGACGCCACGCGGCTGATCAGGACGTAGTGCCGCTCCGAGCGGTCGCGCGCGACGAACCGGCGGTAGACGTCGTTCACCAGGTAGGCGGCGCTCAGGTTGATGTGCGACACGATCGTGGACATGAACGCCGCGACCAGCGACGCGAGCATCATCCCCCGCAGCCCGGGTGGGAGGAGGTCCATCATCATCCGCGGATACGCGATCTCGGGGTCGTCCAGGACCGGATAGAGGAGCAGCGACGCGAGCGCGGCGAGGATCCACGGCCAGGGACGCAGGGCGTAGTTCGCCACCTGGAACCACAGCGTCGCGAGCAGCGCTTCGCGCTCGTCGCGGGAGGCGGCCATCCGCTGGACGACGACCGCCCCGCCGTCGGCGTTCTTGTTGGCCCACCACTGGATCCCCACGAGCACGAGGAAGGCGGCGATCGGCGCGGTCCAGACGTCGCCGCTCGTCTCGAGCGGGGGCACGAAGCCCAGCGGATCGGGCGGAGCGGAGAGGCCGCGGACGCCCTCCACGAGCGCGTCGATTCCGCCGACCGCGGAGACCGCGAACACGGCCAGCACGACGGCCCCGATCATCGCCCACGCGAACTGGAAGAGGTCCGTCACGACCACGCCCCACAAGCCGGCCATCATCGCGTACAGCAGCGTAACCGCGACCGCCAGCGCGAGCGCCCACTCCCTGCCGACGGCGAAGACCTCGCCGAACACCTTCAGCATCGCCAGCGACGTCCACCCCATGGCGAGGCCGTTGGCGTAGAGCGTCATGTACACCGCGCGGAAGCCGCGGAGGAACGACGCCGAGTGCCCGCCGTAGCGCAGCTCGGTCAGCTCCACGTCGGTCACGACCTCGGAGCGCCTCCAGAGACGCGCGAAGAAGAAGACCGCCAGCATCCCGCCGATCGCGAGGCACCACCAGATCCAGTTCGCGTGGATGCCCCCGGTGCGGACCCAGCCGGTGACGACGAGCGGCGTGTCCACCGAGAACGAGGTCGCGACCATGGACGTGCCGGCCAGCCACCACGGCAGGTTGCGGCCGGAGACGAAGAACTCCGTGGTCGAGCTCGAGGCCCGGCGGGTGTAGTAGAGGCCGATCCCGAGGGAGATCGCGAAGTAGAGGCCGAGGATGGCCCAGTCGAGCAGGGAGAGGGTCAACGGCTGTCCGGCTGCGGGGTCGCCCCGGCGCGTCGAGCCCCGGGCGGGCGCGCGAAGCTAACCCCGCCCCGGCGGCGCGCGAAACCACCGGGCGGCGCCCTCCCCGGGGTCGCGCGGCCCTCGCCGGGGGAACACGCGCCGACGACACGGCGTAGAGACTCGGGGGGGCCGCCGGTAGATTCCCCCGACCTCCGCCCGTGAACGCCATGCGCCCCATCCGTCTCCAATCCGTCCGTCGCGTCGCGCGGCTCCTCTCGGCCGCCGCGCTCGCAATCGTCGCCCCGTCCGCATTCGGCCAGGAGGCCGTCACCGCGGTCCCGAGACGGTTCGCCGAAGCCGGCGTTCCGGGACGCGAGGGATTCCTGCTCCTCCGCAACGCCGACACGCTGGCGGTCGAGCGGTTCGCCCGCTCGCCGGAGCTCCTCACCGGGGACGTGGTCGAGCTCGGCGGCGCGGACCATCGGGAGAGCTACGTCGCGACGCTGCGTCCCGATGCGCAGGTCTCGTTCTTCCGGCTCGACGTACGGCCGGCGAACAGCGCCCACGACACGCCGCCGATCCAGCGCTCGTCGCTGACCTTCGGCTCGTCGCCGGCCCTCGAGGAGATGCGCGGCGGTGGCCGGACGAGCCGCCGCCAGGTGCCTGCGGGCCCCGGCGCGCTGCCGTACCTGCGGCTCTCGCTCGCGCTCCTGGAGCAGGCCTCGCTCCGCGCGATCGCGGTCGGCGGCGGGCGCGTCGAGCTCCCGCTGATCGACGGGGACGGGGGCCGCTCGTTCACGGCGATCGTCGAGCGCGCCCGCCCCGACTCGGTCCGGATCGGCTTCGACGGGATCGAGCTCGTGGCCGAGACGGACTCCTCGGGCCACTTCCTGCGGGGGGAGATCCCCGCGCGCCGCGTACGCTTCGAGCGGGTGGATCCGGTGGGCGTGCGGGCGCTCGCGCACCCCGGATACGCCGCCCCCGCCGGCGCGCCGTACTCGGCGGAGGAGGTGAGCGTCCGCACGGGACGCGGCCATCTCCTCGCGGGCACCCTCACGCGGCCGGCCGGCGCCGGGCCCTTCCCGGCGGTCGTGCTCGTCTCGGGGTCCGGCCCGCAGGATCGCGACGCGACCTACCTCGGCACCTACCGTCCGTTCCGCCAGCTGGCGGACGCGCTCTCGCGCGAGGGCATCGCCGTGCTGCGCCTGGACGACCGCGGCGTCGGCGGCTCGACCGGGCGGTTCAGCGTCGCGACCTCGGCGGACTTCGCCGACGACCTGCGATCGGCCCTCGCGTTCCTGCGGAGGCGCACCGACGTGGACGGGGGCCGGCTCGCGCTGCTCGGCGAGAGCGAGGGAGGGCTCGTGGCCTCGATGGTGGCCGCCGAGGAGGAGGATCTGCGCGGGCTCGTGATGATGGGGACGCCCTCGCGGTCCGGCCGCGACCTCACGGCCGCGCAGGTGCGCTACCGGCTGGAGCGTCAGGGGCTGCGATCGCCCGGGGAGAGGGACTCCATCATCGGCGCCGTCGTCGCCCGCAGCGACTCGCTGTCGCGCTACATCCCGTGGCTGCGATTCATCCTCGACTACGACCCGCTGCAGACGGCGGCGCGGGTCAGGGTGCCGTCGCTGATCCTGCAGGGCGGCACCGACCGGCAGGTCTCGCCGAACCAGGCCGAGGAGCTCGCGATCGCGATGCGCGCGTCAGGGAACCGCGACATCACGGTCCGCGTGTTCCCCTACCTGAACCACCTGTTCCTGAACGACGCCGACGGCGATCCGGACGGCTACCCCGACCTGCCCTCGAAGGCGCTGCCGCCCGAGGTGCTGAGCGAGGTCGCGGAGTGGCTCCGCTCCCACCTGGCCACCGCGGCGTGAGGCGCGGGTCGGGGCTCGCGGCGGGAGCGTGACGGCGCAGGCGAGCTCCGGCGGGGGATCGCGACGCGTCACGGTGCGCTGCCCGCTCTGCGGCAGGCTCAATCGCGTGGACCTCGCGCGGATCGGCGACCGGCCGTCGTGCGGGGCGTGCAAGCGGCCGATCCTGCTCGATCGTCCCGTGGCGGTGGGGCAGGCCGAGCTCGACCGCGTCCTCGGCGACGCCGAGGTGCCGATCGTGATGGACGTCTACGCCGACTGGTGCGGGCCCTGCAAGGTGATGGCGCCCGTGCTCGACGAGTTCGCACGGGACCGCGCGGGCCAGCTCCTGGTGGCCAAGGTCGACGCGGACCGCAACCCCGCCGTCGCGGAGCGCTTCGGCGTGCGCGGCATCCCCACCCTCATCGTCTTCCGGAACGGCCGCGAGGTCGCGCGGGAGACGGGCGCCGTGCCGCGCGCGCGGCTGGATCAGCTCGTGGAGAGCGCCGCCGCCTGACCCGCCGCCGCGTCCCTACCGCGGAATCTTCAGGCGCTGCCCGGGACGGATCAGGGAACGGCCGCCGAGGCCGTTCACGGCCCGCAGCTCCGTGAGCGACACGTCGTGCCGCGACGCGATCGTGCTCAGGGTGTCGCCCCTCCGGACCACGTAGTGGGTGCCCGGGGACGCGCCGCCCGCGGGACGCGGGGGCGCGGGCTCGGCGCGCAGCGACGCGAGCGCCGCGCCCCAGCGGGCGCCGCTGCCGGCGGGGAGCCGGACCACGTGTCCGGCCGGGAGCGCGCGGTCCTCGCGCCGCGCCCGGGGCGTGAGCGAGGGGTTCAGGTCCCAGAGCGCCTCGACCGGGAGGGCGAGGGCGCGCGCGAGCGTGGACGTCCGCGCGGCCGCGGGGAGCCGCACCTCCTCGAACGTGAGCGCCGGGTCCGGCTCCACGTCGTCGAAGTGCTCGGCGAAGTTCCGCCGGACCTCGAGCGCCGCCAGGAACTCGGTGTAGAAGTTCCTGGACGCGAACCCGAACCCCCGCCCCGTGTAGCCCTTCACGATCCGCTCGATGTCGCGCGTGCCCATCGTGCGCACCGCGTTCTTCATGCCGTACGGCCCGTGGTTGTAGGCGGTCACCGCGAGCGGCCAGGTCCCCAGGCTCTCGTAGTTCTGACGCAGCAGCCGCGCCGCCGCCCGCGCGGCGCGGATCGGGTCGAGACGCTCGTCCACCGTCGAGTCCACGCGCAGGAAGAGGCGGCCGGTGCCCGGCATGAACTGC
The DNA here is from genome assembly GCA_036556125.1 of Gemmatimonadota bacterium. Classification (GTDB taxonomy): domain Bacteria; phylum Gemmatimonadota; class Gemmatimonadetes; order JACCXV01; family JACCXV01; genus DATBJZ01. Next base: position 20,163 of record DATBJZ010000114.1, read on the forward strand.
CACACTCCGGCGGCGCCCACGCTCGAATAGGCGCGCACGTCGTACATCGACTCGACGAACGGCAGGTGGGTGAGCTCGAGCGGCACCCCCTCCTCGCGGAACACCTGCTCGACGTGCGTCTGGTAGCGTCCGGAGTACGCGATGCCCTCCGCGAAGCGCTCGCGGAGGCCCCGCTGCCAGCGCACGTTGTCGGCGGCCTCGGCGAAGGCGGACGCCGGCGTCCCCGGACCCCACGCCTCGAGGATGCGTTCGGCGTCGTCGGAGAGCGTGTCCGGGTCGAACCCGGCGGCGAGGGCGCGCAGGATGGCGCTGGTGTGCGTGCGGGCCGCCTCGAGGACGTTGCGGTTCCTCACCTCCGCGGACGCGGTGCGGGCCTCGGGCACGTCGAGCTCCTCGTAGATCACGTCGAGGCGGTTCCGGTCGTGGAGCAGGACTTCGTCCTTGCTCACCTCGGAGTAGATCCGCTTCCAGAACGCGACCTGCGGGGCGAGCCCGGGCGGCAGGGGGAAGCGCTCGTTGGGCGTGGCCGGGACGGCGGAGACGATCGTGGGCGCCGCGCCGGTGGTCTGCCCGAGGGTGGCGGCGAGCGGCGCGGCGGCCAGGGCGGCCGCGACGGCGACGGTGGAGCGGAGGGGGAGGATCACGGGAGGCGTTCCGGGGCCGGGGCCGTGCGGCCGTTCCAAAGACGAACGGGGGAGCGACCCGACGGCCCCTCTCGGCCGGCAAGCGCCCCCCCGACGGCGATCTGACTTTCCCTGCTCTCCCCGAACGCCAGGATCGCGGTCCGCGGCGGCGGGAGAGCCCGCAAGATGAAGGGGCTGCTGAACGAAATCAAGGTGGACGGGCGCGCCTCGAGCACGCGGACGAGCACCCGCCGCGCCTCGACCGAGGGCCCCGCGCGTCCCTTCCACGCGCGGATCGGCGAGAACCAGGCGAGGACCACGTCGTCGAACCGGTGGAGGTCCTCGGGCGGCGCGACCGGGCCCTCCTCCGGCACGCACCAGCGGAACTCCCGCCCCGGCGCGGCGGCGACCCGGGGCAGGACCACGTCGTCGCGCGACACCCCCCCGTCGAGCACGAGCAGGACCAGCGTCCGGCCTCCCCGTGCCGGCGGTTCCCCGACGAGCACGAGGCTCCGCTCGGCGGCCCGGAGCGCCAGAGCGCCCGCGCCGCGTGCGGGCACGCCGTCGCCCGCGGCGGCCGCGTCGCCCCCGGCCGGCCGCGGCTCGACGCGCGCGAGCGCCGCCGCCAGCCTGTCCGTCGCGCGAT
>DATBJZ010000115.1:0-21915 GCA_036556125.1 Gemmatimonadota bacterium
CTACCGGCGCAGCGAGATCCTCTCCGCCCTCGAGGCTTCCGCCGGGCGCGGCCCGGCGCGGCCGGGCTGACCGCGGCGCCGGCGGGGCGGAGGGATCAGCCCCGGGCGAACGCCCGCAGCGCCTCGCGGCCGTTCCCCGCCAGGGGCTCGCCGTGCGCGAGGAGGAGCGTGTCGAAGCGGAGCTCCCCCAGCCGGCGGAAAGCCTGCCGCAGGCCGCGCTTCACGGCGTCCGCGTCGTCCATGTACTCGTCGGGGACGAAGCGGAGCTCGCCGTCCTCGCCGCGGATCACCGCGTCGCCCATCGCCAGCAGGCCGCCGCCCGTCTCGCCCCGGCGCGGCGGCAGGTGGAACGCGGTCTCCTCCGGGCAGAGCACCCCCACCTCGACGACGCGGATCCCGCCCGGCAGCTCGTCGCCCGGCTCGAACGGCTCCACGCGCTCGCCCCTGGTGAACTCGTGCAGCCCGGCGCGGTGGCAGCGCACCTCGACGCCGAACCGCTCGGCGAAGCGGCCGCTGTGGCGGTAGTGGTGGCGGTTCGTGAGCAGCGCGTGCCGGGGCGTCCCGTGCCGCTCCAGCGCGTCCAGCCCGCCGGCCGGGACCATCGGATCGATCAGGACCCCGGCGGCCCGCAGGAAACAGGAATGGACCGGGATTCCGATCTTCTCGTGGAGCACGCTCCAATGGAACACGCCCGGAAGGATCTCGTTCATGGCGACCTCGACGTGGATGGCCCGTACAGCCTGACGCGCACGCGGGCGAACTCGGCGTCCCGTGTGGAGGGATACAGGGCGCGGAGGCGGGGGTCGAGCACGTCTTCGACGGTCGCGTCGCCCGCGGGGACGTGGGTGACGACGAGCCAGACGCGGGAGACGTCGCCGGGAAGGGAAGTCAGGACCTGCGGCAGGGGCCCGGCGCCCGGATGGAGGACGCGGGGAGGCGCGTCCGACGCCACGCCGAGACGTCCCCGGTACCATTCGAACGGCACCACCTCGGCTCCGGTGTAGAAGACGATCCCGTCCCCCTCCCGTGCCCGGGCGAAGACGTGTGCGGCGGCGCCCCTCACGTCCTCCTCCCACGGCTTCCGGTAGGTGAACTCGATGCCCGGCCACGCCGTCCAGAGGAAGGCGGCCAGCGCGGCGGCGAACGGGACGGGGCGCCGGATGAGCGCCAGCCCGCGGGCGGCGAGCAGCACGAGGGGAGGCAGGGAGATGATGAGGTATCGCGGCACCAGGAACGGCTTGACGAGGGAGACCGCCGTGACGACGCCGATCGGCACGACGATCCAGGCGAGAAGGAGGGCCCGCCGGAACCGCGCGAACGCGCGCGCGTCCGTCGCGGCGGGCGGATTCGCGGCCTGCGGCGCGCCGGGCGACGCGCGGGCGCCCGTTGCGGGCTCGGCCAGGGCCGCGGCGGCGAACACCCAGTACGCCAGCAGGGCCGGCCAGCCGGCGTACCCGGTGAGGTGCAGGAAGAGGCCGTAGACGGACTTCGCAGTCGGCTCCGGAATCCAGCTCCAGCCGCTGCCCACGTCGCCCGCGTTGTGGACGGCGAGGGGCAGGAGGATCACGCCGCCCACCACGGCGCTCAGGACGAGGGACGTCCACGCCACGGCGCGGCGCGGGAGCGCCGCGATCGCGGCGCCGTGCGCGGCGTTCACCAGCACGGTGAAGGAATGCGCGTACGCCGCGAGGCCGCTGACCGCCCCGTAGGCGGCCGCGAGCCATCGCGTCCGCGACGATCGCGCGCCGGCGGCGCGGCGGAGGAGCACGACCAGGAGCAGCGTGCTCACGATCACGAGAAACACGGAGAGGCTGTAGGCGCGGGCCTCCTGCGCGTAGCGCAGGTGGAAGCCGTTCAGCGCCAGCACGAGCGCGGCGATCAGGGCCGTGCGGCGGTCGTACAGCCGCGCCCCCAGCGCGTGGATGGCGACCACGGAGGCGACGGAGAAGAGCACCGACAGCCCGCGGATCACGACCTCGCTCTCCCCCAGCAGGCGCCAGCCGCGGAGGAGGGTGAGGTACAGCTTCATCTGGTGCGCCTCGCCGACGAGGAACTCCAGGAACTCCCCGGCGGGGAGCGCCGCGCGCTCCACGCTGATCGCTTCGTCGAGCCAGAACCCCGTGCCGCCCAGGTCGATGAGGCCGAGCACGCCCGCGAGCGCGGCGACGGCCGCCAGGGCGAGGCGACCGGCGCGGGCCGGGCGCTCCGATCCCGCGACCCGTGCCGGGAGGCGGGACGACGGAGCCGTGCCTTCGGGGGGATGCGTGTTCAGAGCCGTTCCGGCCGCGGCCCGGCGCAGAGCCGGACCCGGATGCGCGGGGAGAGCGCCTCCCGTTCCGAGGCGTAGGCGGCGCGCAGGCCGGGGAGCACGACCGCTTCCCGCAGGCCGGCGTCCGCCGCGCCGCGGTCGAGGCTCAGCAGGAGCCACGTCCGCGGATGCGGGCCGGGAGATCCTCCAGCACGTCCTCCGACGCACGGCCGGAGACCAGGGTCGCCGGCGGCGCGCCGGACGCGCCGAGCCGGCGACGGTACCAGTCGAACGTCGTGCGCGACGCCGGGACGTGGAAGATCAGCCGGAGGCTGCGCAGGGCGAGTTCGCCCTCGCCCGGACGCATCCACCCGTGCAGCAGGAGGACGTACGGCGACATCTGCTGCGACTCGCGCGCCATGTGGACGAGGTAGCCGCCGAACGGCCCTCGCGCGTGCGTCGCGCTCACCGCCTCGTCCAGCCAGAGGCTCGTGTCGCCCAGCCCGTGCAGGCCCAGCGCGGCGGCCAGCGCGGCGATCGCGGCGAGGCCGAGGCGCGCCGCGGGGGGCCGCGGAGGAGCGCCTCGCGTCGGCGGCTAGGGTCGATCCCGCGGCTCCGCCTCCCCGAAGATCGGGGTGGGCGGTCCGACCCGGCGGAGGCCGCTCCGGTGGTACCCGTAGAAGAAGTAGATCACCACGCCGATCACCAGCCAGATCACGAAGCGCCACTTGCTGCTGTCCGGGAGCTTGTAGATCAGGTAGGTGCACAGCACGACGGCCAGGATCGGGGTCACGGGCGAGCCGGGCACGCGGAAGGGGCGCGGGCGGTCCGGCTCGGAGCGGCGCAGGACCAGGATGCCGATCGCCACCAGGATGAAGGCGAAGAGCGTGCCGATGTTCGTGAGCGCCACCGCCTCCGCGATGTTCAGCAGACCCGCGAAGGTGGCCACGAACACGCCGGTCAGGATCGTCGTCACGTACGGGGTGCGGAACCGCGGATGCACCCTGGCCGCCCACGGCGGGAGCAGGCCGTCGCGCGCCATCGAGAAGAAGATGCGCGGCTGCCCGAGCTGGAACACGAGGAGCACCGACGTCATCGCGATGACGGCTCCGAACGCGACGACGCCCGCCGCCCAGTCGGCGCGGCCCTGCAGGACCATCGCGAGCGGATCGGCCGAGCCCAGCTCCTGCCACGGGACCACGCCCGTCAGCACCGCCGCGACGACGATGTACAGGACCGTGCAGATCACGAGCGATCCGATGATCCCCCGCGGCATGTCGCGCTGCGGGTTTCGGGCCTCCTCGCTGGCGGTCGAGACCGCGTCGAAGCCGATGTAGGCGAAGAAGATGATCGCCGCCGCGGCGCCCACGCCGCCCCAGCCGTTCGGCATGAACGGCGTCCAGTTCTCGGGGCGGATGAACGTGGCCCCGATCGCGATGAAGAACAGGACGATCGCGATCTTCAGGACCACGATCGCGGAGTTGAAGCGTGCGCTCTCCTTGACGCCGACCACGAGCAGGATCGTGAGCAGCATCACGATCAGGAAGGCGGGGATGTCGAAGGCGACGGGCGCCCCCAGCACGTGGGGCCGCGCCGCCATCTGCGGCGCGAGGGCGGACGCCGTCTCGGGGCTCACGCCCACGCTGCCCAGCACCTCGGCGCACCGGCCCGCGGCGGCCGGGAACCCGCCGCCGGTCACGAGCGGTCCGGCCTGCTCGATGCAGCCCGCGGTCCGGAAGTCCATCGTCATCCAGGCGGGCAGGGTCACGCCCAGCCCCGCGAGCAGGGTCGTGAAGTAGTCGGACCAGCTCACGGCCACGCCCACGTTGCCGATCGCGTACTCCAGGATCAGGTCCCAGCCGATGATCCAGGCGATGAACTCGCCGAGCGTGGCGTAGGCGTAGGTGTAGGCGGAGCCGGAGACCGGCAGCATCGCGGCGAATTCGGCGTAGCACAGCGCGGCGAAGGCGCACGCCGTGCCGGCGAGGACGAACGAGAGGACCAGCGCGGGGCCGGCGCCCGGCCGGCCCACGGCGCCGGCGGCGGCGGTGCCGGTGGTCGCGAAGATGCCCGCGCCGATCACGGCGCCGATCCCGAGGAGCGTCAGGTCGGTGGCCGAGAGGACGCGTCGCAGCGAGGGTCCGCTCTCGCCGCCGGCCGGCCGGATCTGGTCCACGGGCTTCCGGCGGAAGAGGGTCCGCATGACGTGCGCTCCGGGCTGGGGGTGTGTGGCCGCGGCCGCGGGCGCGCGGCCGCGGGAGCGGCGGCCGCCGGTCGCGGGCGGCGTCCAACCTAAGGGCGGGACCCGGAAAGAGAAGGTTGGCCCCGCGTGGCGCGCCGGGGACGGCGGTCCGTATGCTTCGACGCCGATGAGTCCCACCCGCCACACGACGGACGGAGCCCGCGGCTCGAGCGCGGCCCGGGGGCTCGCCGCCGTCCTCACCGTCGCCCTGGCGGCGTCCTGCTCGGGCCCGGCTCCCGCGCCGGCCGCCGGCGAGGCCGACCCTCCCGTCGTGCGCCTGATGGACGGCCGCGGATCCGAGGCGCTGCGGCTGGCGTTCCACCACGCCGGCGGCCGCCGGCCGTCCGCCGCCGAACTGGACGGGGAGGCGGCCTGGATCGACACGGTGTCCGCGCCCCTCCGGGCGTTCTGGGACGCCGAGGGGGAGCGAATCCTCCGCGGGCTCGCCGAGGACACCGGCGTCGAGTGGAAGGAGAGGAGCCTGAACGTCTACTTCGTGCGGCAGCCGCTGGGGGCCCTCGCCTTCTCGCTCCCGCTCGTCGTGGACCTCTCGGTGATGGCGCGGGTGCCTCCGAACCGCGCCGCGTTCCATGAGCGGCTCCTCGTCTGGGCGCTCGTGCACGAGCTGGCGCACCGCGTCTACGACCAGCGCGCGATCGCCCGGTCCACGTCGGCGCCGGAGTCCCCCGGCACACGCGCCGAGCTCGTCGCGGGTGGTGCGCACGACTGGATCGACCTCGTCACCGCGTTCGTGCTGCGCGACGTCCTGGGCGAGGAGCCGGTGCGGCTCCTCCTCTACAACCGCGGGCTCCAGCGCACGGTGGGCCTGCGGCGGCTGGAGCTGTTCGACCGGCGCCTCCTCTCGCGGTGGCGGCCCTCCCGGGACCGTCCGCTGCCGGCGTGGCTCGACGCCGCGGACGAGGCGGACCTCGACCTGGGCGTCCACCGGCCGGACGCCGCCGCGCTCCTCGAGAGCCGGCTCGCGGGGGCGGCCTCGACCGCGACGGGCCGCGGCGGTCGGGTTCCGGCCGACCGCGTGCGCGCGGCGGCGGACGAGGCGTCGTCCAGGTTCGAGCTCGACCCCGCCGAGCTGGCGCAGCTGCTCTCGGACTGGGAAGGGATCCACGGAGCCGGTCGTCTGGAGGTCTTCCCGTACCGCGACGCGGAGGGTTCGTGGGCGTGGGAGTGAGGCGATCCCGCGGTGGCGGCAGGCGTGTCGCGGGTCGCCCGTGGAGAGCCGGCCGCGGCCGGCTGCGGATCCGTCGCGCCGCGCTCGCCGCCGCGGCGCCGCTCGCGCTCGCCTGGTGCGTCGCGGCTCCGCCGGTCTCCGCCCAGGACGGCCGCCGGCCGGCGGTCTCGCCGGAGCAGCAGGTGCGGCGCGCGTTCAACCTGCTCCTGGCGGCGGCGAACCGCCGCGACGCGGCGTCCGAATCGGAGTTCTTCTGGAAGTCGGACGGTCTCGTGTCGGTCGCGCAGGGCACGCCGACGCTCGGATGGGAGGCGCGGGACCGGAACGCCCGCGCGTGGTACGCCTCGCTCGCGCGGCAGAAGATCGTGCCGGGCGAGGTGGAGACGCGGCCGATCGCCGAGGGCGCGGTCGCGCTGCTCGCGCCCTACCGTCAGGAGATCGAGGCGAAGGACGGCCGCCGGTGGGAGGGAGACGGCGTCTGGAGCCTGGTCTTTCGGCGGTTCGACGAGCGCTGGCTGGTGGTGTGGGAGCACTACTCCTACGAGAGGCCCTGACCGGGGCGCGCGCACTTGCGGGGGTGCGGGCCCGGCTTACGTTGGGCCTCCCCGCCGCCCTCCCCCCGCGAACGCCGGGCTGCCGCGGCGCGGCGCCGCACCCGACCCTCACGCCGGAGCGACCGTGATCCTGCGATCCCTGTTCCTCGCGGCCGCCCTCCTGGCGGCCGCCGACGCGCGGGCGGCCGCGCAGGGCGGCGACCCGGACGCGGCGGTGCGGGCCGCGCTCGAGGCGCATCTCGCGGCGATGCAGAGCGGCGACGTGGACGCCGCCGGCGAGTGGCTCGCAACGGACTTCTTCTACGTGGCGCCGTGGGGCGCCCTCGAGTTCCGGCCCGAGATGCTCGAGCGGATGCGGGACGCCTTCGCCGCCGGCCGGCTCCGCAACTACCGGGTGAGCGCCCGCGGCTTCCACGCCGGCCCCGCGGGTGACGGCGGGCGGTGGTTCCGGACCGTCGTGAGGGAGACGTACGAGCGCCCGAGCGGGCGGCAGGCGCGCAACGCCTTCGCCGAGGACCTGCTCACGACGGGCGTGGCCGTGCTGCGCGACGGCCGCTGGCGGATCGCGTACCTCCAGCAGACCTGGAGCGACGAGACGCTCCGCAGGATGGTTCCCATCCTGCACGCCGCGCAGCCGGTGGATCCGGAGGAGTACTGACCGTCCGGGTCCGCGGCGCCGCCGGCGGGCCGGGGGCCTCCGGTGCGCGGCTCCCCGCCGCCGCGCTCGCGTGCGCGCTCCTGGCGGCCTGCGGGGACCCCGCGCCGCCGCCGGCCTCGCCCGCCGCCGGAGACCACGTCGTCGTCGCCGACTCCTCCGTCGTCCACGTCGCCGCCTCGGCGGACGGCCGGCCGCTGACCGGGAGCTACGGGCGCGTCCTCGGCGCCGTCCGCTTCGAGGAGGGCTCGCGGGGTCTGATGCGGGGCAGCGGAGGGGTGCGGGTGGACCTCGCCGGCGGCAGCCTCGGCGACTCGACCCGGACGCGGGCCTTCGTGGCGGACGTCGTGGGCGGGGAGCGCCGGACCGAGCGCCGCACCGCCCAGCTGCGGATCCGGGATCTCTACGGCAAGCGGTTCACCTCGACGCTGCCGGTCGGCGGCGTCACGCCCGTCACGGCGCGGGCGCAGCTGGTCGTGCTGGACCGCGTGCTCTCCCGCGACTTCGAGGGCGAGATCACCCGCACGCCGTCGGGCTACAGGATCACGACCGCCGCGCCGGTCCTGTTCACGCTGGAGGAGCTCGGGATCGTCGAGGCCCTCGAGCGCTGGAAGGCCGCGACCGGCACGGCGGAGGTGGGCCCGGTGGTGGCGGTCAGCGTGGACCTGCGGCTGGCCCGGAGGAGCTGAGGGTCAGCCCGCCGCGGGCCCGCCTTCCCCGCAGCGGTCGAGCAGGGCCCGCGCGTGCGCCTGGACCAGGTCGGTGGCGTACTCCTCGCGCGTGGTCGGCCCGCGCTCCGTCGTCTCCTCCGAGAACGACCGCGCCTCGACGGCGAGCTGCGTCCGCCCCTCCCCGGCGCGCTCCAGGCGCACCGCCAGCACGTCGGTCCGGTTCCGCTCCCGCCAGGTCCGCGGCTGCACGTCGAGGTTCTGCTTCCGGGCGTCCAGGCCGGTCCGTTCGTCCGTCCACGTCCGCCGGTAGCCCAGCGAGTCCGTGAACGCGTTCGCGCACGCCAGGACCTCGGCGCGATCCGCCGGCGCCGTCGAGCGCAGGGTCGGCCAGAGGGAGCCGGCGCAGGCCGCGAGCGCGGCCGCCGCGGCGAGGACCGGCAGCGTCGAGCGGGTCATCGGGGTCCTCCCTCTCCAGCAGGGGTGGGCAGGGATGCGTCCGGCGAACGCACCGAGGCAGCCCGGCGGAGCGGCGCCGCGGGCCGTGGCCGGCGGGCCGCCGCTCACCACGAAAAGGCGGCCGCCGTCTCCGGCGGCCGCCCGGTCCAACCTCCCGGGGAGATCGCGGGACCGCGCCGGGGCGCGGTCCCCTCCGGATCTCCGCCGGTCGCTCGCTCCCGGCGCCTAGAAGAACAGCATGAAGCCGAAGGCGCCCTGGTCCTCCTTGATGGTCGTGTTGTCGTGCGACTCGGACTCGCTGTGGGCGTACTCGAGGACGGCCTTGAGGGAGGCCGTCGCCTGGTAGACGATCGTGCCCACGATCGAGCGGTTGCTCTCGACGAGGTCGCCGTTCAGGTCGGCGTCCTCCTCCTCGTCCGTGAGCTCCAGCCGGCTGTCGCCGTAGCTCGCGCCGAACGTCCACTGACTTCCGGGCGCGGTGTACGTCGCCTGCCCGATGTAGCCGTACGAGCGCCGCTCGTTGCCCGCGTCGTCGTGCGCCAGGTTGAACATCAGTGTCGTGCCGATGCCCTCGCCCACGTAGCCGGAGCCCACGAGCGCCAGGCCGCCGAAGTTGACGCGGATGCCGCCCGAGCCGCCGACGGCGGTCACGTCGTCGCTCTCGGCCTCGCCCTCGGTCAGGGCCAGCTCCGCGTTCTGCATGAGCCCGCCGAGCCAGAAGAGGAACTGCTCGCCGGAGTAGGTGAGCTCGCCCTCGAGGCGCGGCGTCTTCGTCACCTCGAAGTCGCCGATGAAGCTCGGGTCGAAGAGGCCCAGCGACAGCTGGAACGGCCGTCCGGCGGGCGTGCTGTAGGTCATCTGCGCGTTGAAGTTCGGGTAGATGTACCCGAACCCGATGCGGCCCAGCGTCGTTCCTCCCGCGCCCTGCGCGCCGCCGCTCGAGCCGGCGCCGAACAGGGTCATGTCGGTGAGGATGTTCTGCCGCTGGTAGAGCCCGATCTCGCGGCCGAACAGGATCTGGCCCCACTCGCCGCCGAAGGTGGCGAAGACCTGGCGCATGTCGATCTGCGCGCCGGCCTGCGTGCCGTTGCCGAAGTTGTCGTGCACGCCCGCCGTCTGGATCTGCGGAGCGAAGCCGAAGTGCACGCCGAGGTCGGTGTTGCCCTCGCGGCCCTTGGCGTCGAACACCGCGAACGCCGGCAGGAGTCCCGTGCGGATGCGGCTGGTCTGCTCGTTGGCATTGATCAGCCCGCCCGTCACGGTGCCCGGGTCGTCCACGTCGTCGTCCTCGTCGGGCTCGCCGTTCGTGTACGTGAGGAAGGCGTTCACGTTCCCGGCGAACGTGAACATCCAGTTGTTGCTCATCTGCATCGTGAGCCCCTGGGGGCCTTCCTGAGCCTCCGCTTCCGCAGCTTCCTCGTCTTCGTCCTGCGCGAGCGCCCCGGGCGCGCCGAGCACGAGCCCTGCGGCCACGAAGGCGAAGAGCCAGACCAGCCGTCTCATGGGTGTCCTCCTGCGGTTGGACCACGAAGGCCCGGCGCCGGCAGCCACGGCCGGGTCGGGAACGAGCAAACCGACGGTCAACACCTCCTGCCTCGAGCGGGTCGGGGGACCGGCTCTTCCAGCACGGCGGCCCGCGGCGTCCTAGAAGCTCTCCGCGCGCAGCCTGTCGTGCACCTCGACCAGCGCCGCCGCCACGGGGACGGCGCGCTGGTTCCGCCACCAGTAGTACTCGTCCAGCCTGCGGGCGAGCATCGACGGCGCGAACGAAAAACGCAACGATGCCGACTCGCGGAGCCCCGCGATCGCGTCGGCGACCTCGGCCGCTCCGGCCCTCGGTCCCGCGCCTCCCGGGCTCGCGGGCGCGGCCTGCGCGGCCGCGGCCCCGATCAGGAATCCCTGGACGAGCGCCTCCCGCTCCCGGAGCGACAGCGCGTTCCACCCGTCGCCGTCGAGGAGCGTCGGGTGCGCCGGCGGCGCGGCGCGGCGGACGTCCAGCGTGCCCCACCCCGCCAGCGCGGCGACGACCGCCGCGGCGCCGGCGAGGACCGCGGCCGCGGGGCGCCGTGCGTGCGCGGGCCGGCGGCGCCTTCCCGCGCGCGCCGTCACGACTTCGTGCTCACGGCCGGGCGCGCCGCGTCCGCGGAGACCACGAACCAGTCCCACATCCCGCTCGCCGCGTGCCCCGGCACGCCGCACGGCATGGTGTAGCGGCCCGCCGTGTTCACCGGGAACCGGAGCGTGTCGTGACGCCCCGCCGCGAGGCCGTTCATCAGGTTGATGGAGTAGGCGCGCGGGATCCCCGGCGCCTCCGGCATCACCTGCGGGAACGGGGGCTCCTCGGCGGCGACGTAGACGCTGTGCGGCACGTTGCCGTCGTGGTTCGTGAAGTCCATCACGACGGTCCATCCCACGGGAACCGTGATCGTGAGGTCGCCGTTGGCGTATCCGTTGAAGTTCCAGTTGCCGTTGACCGGGGTGAGCCCCGCGACGACGTCGAACTCGACGCGCTTCGCGCCCTCGTCCACCCGCATCCAGTCCACGCCGCCCTCGGCCGCGGTCGCGGCGCCCCCGGGCGCCTCGCGGGCCGCCGCCGCGCCGGCTGCCGCGGTGTCGGACGCTCCGGCGGCGGCGGGGCGCGCGGCGCCGGCCGCTCCGGTGTCGGACGCTCCCGCGGCCGCCGCGGTTTCACCGCCCGCAGCTCCGGCTCCTGCGCCGGCGCCGTCCGCCGCAGGACCGCCGGCCTCGGCAGGCTGCGCGGCCGTCGTGTCCGCCGGCTCGCTCCCGCCCGTCTCCTGCCGGCTCCCGCAGGCGGCCGCAACGAGAAGGGGGGCCACCACGGCGGCCCCCCGCAGGAGATGTCGTCTAACCGAACGGGCCGCGCGCGCTCGCACCACGGGCCTCGCAGGGGATCGATGGGTGGAAACGGAGGGCGGCGGCCGCCGCCCTCCGTGCCGGCACGTTCATTCGTCCGCTCCCGCCCCGTCGTCCCGGACCACCACGCCGGCGGCCGTCAGCCCCGGCGAAGGTCTACTGCGCCGCCCCGGCTCCCGTATCCGCGCCGGCCGCACCGCCGGCGCCGGCGGCCCCGCCCTCCTGCGAGGCGTCCTCCATGCGCTGCGGCTCCTGCTCCGGACCCTGCCCCTCCTCCCCCGCCGCCGTCGTGTCCCGTCCGGCCTCACCGGCGGGCGCCTGGCCCTCGCCGGCTGGACGCGCGGCGCCCCGCGGCGCGTCGCGCGGCTGCGCCGGCTTCACCGCCTTGGGCAGCCCGAACACGAGGACGGTGTCGCCCAGCGGGTAGTTCAGCTGGAAGTTGCCGCCCGCGGCCACCGCGATGAACTGCTCGCCGTCCTGCTCGAACGCCATCGCCGCCGAGTTGACGCCGGCGCCCGCCTGGAACTGCCACAGGACCTCGCCGGTCTCGGCGTCGTACGCCTTGAAGAGGCCGTTCCCCTCGCCGGCGAACACGAGCCCGCCGGCCGTGGCCAGCGCGCCGCCGATCATCGGCCCCTCGGTCTGCTTCTGCCACGTGATCTGCCCCGTCGCGACGTCGATCGCCGAGACGTTCCCCCACTGCTCCTCGTCGGGGATCGCGGTGAAGGCGCTCCCGAGCCAGAGCTTGCCCTTCTCGTACGGGGCGAAGTGGTTCGCGTAGGTCATCGGCTGGTGCAGCGCCACCACGTACATGTCGCCGGTCTGCGGGCTGTACGCCGCCGGCGACCATTCCGATCCGCCGTTGGCGCCGGGGAGCATCCGCGTCCCCTCGGGCGTCGGCTGCGCGAACATGTTCTCCTGCGGCACGAAGGCCTCGGAGCGCGTGATCAGCTCGCCGGTCTCGCGGTTGAGCACGTAGACCCAGCCGGTCTTCCCGGCGTGACCCACGGCCTTGATCGTCTGACCGTCCTTCTGGACGTCGAAGAGGATCGCCGGGCTGACCGCGTCCAGGTCCCACACGTCGTGCGGGACGTGCTGGTGGTACCACTTCATCTGCCCGGTGTTGACGTCGAGCGCGACCGTGGACTCGGAGTAGAGGTTGTCGCCCGGCCGCTGCGAGCCGTCGAGGTCCGGCGAGGGGTTGCCGGTCTGGACGAAGAGCGTGCCGGTCTCGGGGTCGAGGGCCGGCGTCATCCACATCGAGGCGCCGCCGCGCTGCCAGGAGTCGCCCCAGCGCGCCATCGCCGCCTTCTCGGCCTCGATGTCGCGGTTCAGGTTGTCGCCGGACGGAGTGGTCTCCGCCCAGTTGCCCTCCCAGCCGGTCTCGGGGATCGTGTACCAGCGCCAGACCTGCTCGCCCGTCTCGGCGTTCAGCGCGTCCACGTGGCCGCGGATCCCGTACTCGGCGCCGGACGTGCCGACGATCACCATGTTGTTGTAGACCAGCGGGGCGTGGGTGAAGCCGTAGCCCGCGTCGGGGTCGGCGATCTGCTGGTCCCACACGACCTCGCCGGTCTTCTGGTCGAGCGCGATCACGCGCGCGTCCAGGGTCCCCAGGAACACCTTCCCGTATCCCAGGCCCACGCCGCGGTTGTTCGGGCCGCAGCAGAAGATCGTCGTGCCCGAGCGATGGTTGTAGCGCCAGATCTCCCGCCCCGTGCGCGTGTCGACGGCGATGGCGTTCGAGAACGGCGTGGTGATGTACATCACGCCGTCCAGCACGAGCGGCGTGGTCTCGAACGAGCCCAGCACGCCGGTCTGGAACATCCAGCGCGGGACGAGGTTCGCGACGTTCTCGCGGTTGATCGCGGTGAGCGGCGAGTAGCGCTGGTTGTTGTAGGCCCCGCCGTAGGTGATCCAGTTCTTCCCGTCCGTCCCGGCGCCGCGGAGCATGTCGTCCGTCACCGCCGTGAACTGCGGCGCGGCGGGGGCGGCCGCCTCGCCGACCTCCGCGCGCTCGCCCCCGGCCGGGGTCTCCTCGTCCGCCGCAGGCTGGCAGGCCGCGAGCCACAGGAACGCCGCGGCTCCGAGTCCCAGCAGAGAAGCCGCTCGCCATCCACCACTTGTGATCACGTTTCGCCCCCCTCGTGAGAAGCTCCAGGACGTCCCGCGCGGACCGCCGGGCGACGGCGCGCGGTGAACCGGCGGACGTACGGATTCCCCGCTACGGCGCGGGAATCCCGGCCGGGCGGAGACGGAGAATGCGCGGGCCGAACCCGCGTGAAGCGCCGGAGTTTACGGCGGCTATGCTAGGGACCCGGGCGCGCGCGTGTCAACGAGAAACTCCCGCCGCGGCGCCTCGCGTTTTGACAATCACCCGGCCCCGATCTAGACTCCTCGATTCTCCCCGATCGTGGTCCGCGCCCGAGGGCCGGCGCTCGCCGCCGGCGAGCGGACGGCCCGATCGCGACCGCAGCCCTCCCCGATGGTCCAGCGACACGCCGCCATCCGCGACGCGCTCACCTTCGACGACGTGTCGCTCGTCCCGCGCCGGTCGGACGTCCATCCCCGCGACACCGACGTGCGCACGCTGTTCGCGCGCGCGATCCCGCTCGAGATCCCGCTGGTCAGCGCCGCGATGGACACCGTCACCGGCGCCTCGATGGCGATCGCGCTGGCGCGCGAGGGCGGGATCGGCGTGCTCCACAAGAACCTGACGATCGAGCAGCAGGCCGAGAAGGTCGGGCGCGTGAAGCGCTCCGAGAGCGGCCTGATCCAGAACCCGGTGACGCTGCCGCCGGGGAGCCGCCTGCGCGACGCCCTCCGGCTGATGGCGGAGTTCCGCATCTCCGGCGTGCCGGTCGTCGGACCCGACCGCCGGCTCCGCGGCATCGTCACCAACCGCGACCTGATGTTCGAGGAGGACCTCGACCGGCCCGTCGAGGAGGTGATGACGTCCGAGGGCCTGATCACGGCGCCCGAGGGGACGACGCTCGAGGCCGCCGAGCGGATCCTGCATCGGCACCGCATCGAGAAGCTGCCGGTCGTGGCGGCCGACGGCACGCTGCGCGGGCTCATCACGGTCAAGGACATCACGAAGAAGCGGCAGTTCCCGAACGCCGCCAAGGACGGGGCCGGCCGCCTGCGCGTGGCGGCCGCGGTCGGGACCACCGACGAGAGCTTCGAGCGCGCGCGCGCGCTCGTGGACGCCGGCGTGGACGTCCTGGTCGTGGACACCGCCCACGGCCACGCCGAGCGCGTGCTGCGGACCGTGGAGCGGATGCGCGGGGCCTTCCCGGACACGCCGCTCGTCGCCGGCAACGTCTCCACCGCGGGGGGCGCCCGCGACCTGGTGGAGCGCGGCGTCGACGGGGTGAAGGTCGGGCAGGGGCCGGGGAGCATCTGCACCACGCGGGTGATCGCGGGCATCGGGGTCCCCCAGGTGACCGCGATCCTGGAGTGCGCCCGCGTGGCGAACGAGGCGGGGGTGCCGGTCATCGCCGACGGCGGCGTGCGCCACACCGGCGACATCGTGAAGGCGCTCGCGGCGGGCGCGAGCAGCGTGATGATGGGCGGGATGTTCGCCGGCACGGAGGAGGCCCCCGGCGAGACCGTGCTCCTCGAGGGCCGCTCGTTCAAGGTCTACCGCGGGATGGGATCGATCGGGGCGATGACGGAGGGATCGTCCGACCGCTACTTCCAGGAGGAGGCGGTGGCCGACCGGAAGTTCGTCCCCGAGGGGATCGAGGGCCGCGTCCCCTACAAGGGGCCCGTCCGCGACTCGATCTTCCAGATGGTGGGCGGGCTCCGGCAGGGGATGGGCTACTGCGGCTGCCGCACGCTCGAGGAGCTGCGGACGCTCACGGAGTTCGTCCGCGTGACGGTGGTGGGCCTCGCCGAGAGTCATCCGCACGACGTCATCATCACGAGGGAAGCCCCGAATTACAGCCGCTGATCGCGCGGCGCCCGACGCGGCCGCCCCCGTCCGCAGCGGCGACCCGGGCGGCGCGGGCCTCGACGAGCTCCGCCGGCGGGCGGAGGGGTTCCTCTCCGAGCGCACGCTCGCCTATCACGAGGCGCTCGCCGGCCTCCGCGAGGAGGCGGAGCTCGAGGCGGTCTTCGCCCGGTACCCCGAGATCGGCGACCCCGCAACCGTCGGCCGGGTTCGCCGGACCCTCGACGCCGCGTCGGGCGGTGACGAGGCGCGGCGGATCCGCCGGCTGCTGGCGTTCACGGCCACCGCCGCCGAGGAGCGGGCCGGCGGTGACGCCGAGGAGGCGTACCTCGCAGCCGAGGCGCGCGCGGTGGTCCGCGCCGACGGCGAGGAGGTGCCGTTCCGCGGGCTCCGCGCCCGTCTCCGCAACACCGCGAGCCGCGAGCGGCGGCGCGCGCTCTGGGAGGCGGGCCTCGACGTCACGCGCGCGCTCGAGCCCCACCTCCGGCGGCTCGTCGAGGCCGCGCACGCGGCCGCGCGCTCGCTGGGCGCCGCCGACTACGTGTCGTGGCGCGCCGGGCTCTCCGGCTTCGATCCGGACTTCCTCCTCCGCGAGACGGCCGTCGTGCTGGACGAGACGGCCGGCCCCTACGAGGACCTGCTCGGCTGGTTCGCGCGGCGGGAGCTGGGGCTCCGCGTCCGGGACCTGGGCGGTTGGGACCTGCCGCGTCTCCTGCGCGGCGGCCGTCACGACGCGCACTTCCCGCCGGGGGAGATGGTGGAGAGCGTCGGCTCGTTCGTTCGCGCGATGGGGCTCGATCCGCTGGCCGGGGGCCGCATCGAGCTCGACCTCGAGCCCCGACCGCTCAAGTCCTCTCGCGCCTTCTGTTCGCCCGTGCGGGTGCCTCGGGACGTGCGGCTCGTGGTGCTTCCGTCCGGCGGCGCGGACGACTGGCGCGCGTTCCTCCACGAGCTCGGGCACGCGCTCCACTTCGCGTACGTGGATCCCGAGGCCGCCTTCGAGGACCGCTGTCTCGGGGACGACTCCGTCACCGAGACCTACGCGGCGCTCTTCGACCACTGGCTGCTGCTCCCGGGCTGGCTCCGCGAGGCGCGGGGCCTGGCCGACCCCCGCGACGTCGTGCTCCTCGGCACCTTCGAGGAGCTCTACCTGCTGCGGCGCTACGCCGCCAAGCTCCGCTACGAGCTGGAGCTCCACGCGCGGGGGCCCGACCCGGGGCTCGCCGCGCGCTACGCGGAGGAGCTGGGACGGGCGACGGGCGTGCCGGCGCCGCCCGAGCGCTGGCTCGAGGACGTGGACCCGCGCTTCTACGTCGTGAGCTACCTCCAGGCCTGGATGCTCTGCGGACTGCTCCGTCGCGCGCTGCGGGAGCGCTTCGACGAGGACTGGTTCCGCAACCCGCGCGCCGGCCCGTTTCTCGCGGGCCTCTTCGCGCGCGGCCAGCGCGACACCGCGGCCGAGCTCGCGGCGCTCCTGGGGGCCGGGCCGCTCGGGTTCGGCGAGCTCCTGGCCTGGGTGCGGGAGGGCCTGGAGGGCCGGACGTGAGGGCGTCCGGAGCCGTGGGCGAGACACCCCGCGGGTCGCCGGGCGGCCGCGCCCCCGGCAGGCTGCTGCTCGTCCGGCACCCGCAGACCGACTGGAACGCCGAGACGCGCTGGCAGGGTCACGCGGACCTGCCGCTCAACGCCCTCGGGCGTGCGCAGGTCGGGGCCGCCGCGGAAGGGCTCCTCGACCGCGACGTGGCGGCGATCTACACGAGCGACCTGCTCCGCGCCCGCGAGCTCGCGGTCGCCCTGGGCGATCGTCTCGGTCTGCGGCCGCGGGTGTCGCGGCGCCTGCGCGAGCGCTCGATGGGCGCCTGGGAGGGGCTCACCCCCGCCGAGGCGCTCGCGGCCTGGCCCGGCTTCTACCCGCGCGTCGAGGCGGATCCGTTCGGCGAGGATCCGCCCGGGGGCGAGTCCTTCGCGCGGCTCCTCGCACGCACGCGGCCCGCGCTCGCGGCGATCGCCCGGCGGCACGCCGGCCGCACCGCGGTGGTCGTGACGCACGGCGGCATCCTGAAGGCGATCCTCTGTCCGCTGCTCGGGGTCCCGTTCCGCGACCGCGACGCCCTCGGTCTCGGGAACGGGGTCCAGGTGCTGCTCGAGGTGGCGGAGCCGGGGTGGACCGTGCTGAAACCCGAGCGGCTCGCGCGGCGTCAGGTCCGCCGGCAGCTCGACCCGATCGACCCGGAGGCCGTGGATGCGCCGCTACGCTGACGTCGCGCTCGCGGTCCTCACCGCGGGCTGGATCGTCGTCGCCGGACTGAGCTTCCTGCGGCATCCGGGCTACGGCTTCCACGCGGAGTACCCCGGCGGCGTGGTGCGGGACGCGCCGCCCGGCGGCGCCGTCCGCGTGGGCGACCGCCTGGCGGCCGTGGACGGCCGCCGCGTCGCGCGCGAGGAGGACCTCGCCGAGGCGCTGCGGCGCCACCCCGGGGGACGGCCCCTCGCGGTCGAGCTCCGCCGCCGCGGGGCAGCCGGCGAGGTCGAGACGGTGCGGGCCGAGCTGCCGCAGGCGCCGCACTCGCGCGCGGCCGTCCTCGCCACGCTGGTCGGGATGGCGGTCGGCCTGCTGTTCCTGGTCGTGGGCGTGTTCGTGGCGCTCCGCCCCACCGGCCGCGCGGGCCAGCTGTTCTTCCTCTTCTCGGTGGCGGTGGCGCTGCTCGCGGTGCCGCCGCCGGTGGCGGCGGGGGGCGGGTTCCTCGTGCGCCTCATCCAGGTGCTGCAGTGGGCGGCCCTGCTGCTGGGCGCCGCCTTCTTCCTCCACTTCTTCCTGCTCTTCCCGGCGCCGCACCCGCTGGCGGTCCGCTTCCCGTTCGTCGAGGGGCTGCTGTACGCGCCCCCCGCGGTCTTCCTCGCGCTGCTGACGGTGGTCACGGCGGCGGCCGAGCTGTGGGTGGCGCCCGACGTGTTCGTGGAGGCGCTCGGCACCGGCGCCGTGATCGTGGCCGTGTCCTACCTGATCTGGGCCGTGGTGACCTTCGTCGACGCCTACCGCCGCCTCGACGACCCGGTGGAGCGCGAGAAGCTCCGCTGGCTCGTGTGGGGCGTCGCGATCTCGATCCTCCCGGCGGTGGCGCTCCTGGGGTTCGAGGCGCTGCTGGGATTCCGGCTCCCGCACCAGGAGCTGTGGGTGGTCGCGCTGCTCGTGCTGCTGCCGGTGTCGTTCGGCTACGCGATCCTCTCGCACCGCCTGATGGACATCGAGGTCGTCCTGAACCGCGGCCTCGTCTACGGCGCCATCTCGGTGGTCCTGGTGGTCACCTTCATCGTGGTCGAGAACGTGCTCGCCGAGCTCTCGCTCGAGCTGACGGGGCAGTCGTCGTTCGCGATCGCGATGGGGGCCGCGATCGTGATGGCCGCGCTGGTCGACCCCGTCAAGAACCGCGTGCAGCTCTTCGTGGACCGGCTGTTCTTCGCCTACAAGGTCAAGCTCCGCGAGGGCCTGGGCGACCTCGCCGAGGAGCTGTCGTTCATCACCGACCTGGACCGCATGGAGCACCTGCTGCTGCGGCGGCTCGCGGATCTCGCGCACGTCCGCCGCGCCGCGCTGTTCCTGCGCGAGGAGGGCGGGGACGGCTACGTGCTCACGGAGATGGTGGACGCCGACGACGGCGCCGGCGCGCGGCGATCCGAGGCGGGCGGGGAGCCGCTCCGCTTCGACGCGAACGACTCGTTCGTGATCTGGATGCTGCGCGAGCCGCGGCCGCTCTCGCTCGAGACGCTCCCGGAGGCCGACTTCCACCAGCGCGTGGAGTCGCGCGAGGTGGTCGTGCTGCGGCGGCTCGACGCCGCGCTCTGCCTGCCGCTGCGGCTGCGCGGCGACCTGATCGGCTTCCTGCTCCTCTCGCGGCGCAGGAACCGCGAGCTGTTCAACCGCGACGAGATCGACCTCCTCCACGGCCTCGCCGTGAAGGCCTCGGTGGACCTCACGAACGCCCGCCTGCAGACGCGCAGCCGCCGGCTCGAGGCCGAGCTCGGCGTGATGCGGGACGAGCTGCTGAGCGGGCTGCGGGGGCTCCTCGGGTCGGGCCCGAGGCCCCCCGCGAGCGCCTGACCTCCGCGCGCCCCTACCGGCGCCGGCCTCCGCCGTTCGCCCCGCGCGAGCGGGATCCCGTGCCCCGGCCCGCCGGGGCGCCCTCGCCGCCGGACCTCGCGCGCTCTCCGCCGCCGGCGCCGCCGCCCGCCCCGCGCTCGAGGAGGAAGGCGACGTTCAGCGTGCAGCGGTACTCGGTCACGTTCCCGCGGTCGTCCACTTCGGCGGTGAAGTCCGTCGCCTCGATCCCGGTGATGTTGCGCACGGTCCGCGCGGCCTCCTTCGCGCCCGCCGCGGCTGCCTTCGCCCAGCTCTGGGGCGAGTTCCCGATGATGCGGATGATCTTGACGACGGCCATCGGTCCTCCGTGGTGCGGGTTGGTGGGGACGACGATCGCATCGGCCGGGACGGCGTGCCCCGGCGCGGGCGCCGCCGCGGCGCACGGCGCGCGCGGGCCGCGGCTCGCGGGGGTCAGCTCTTGATCCGCCAGCCGGTGCGGAAGAGCCACACGGCGAGCGCGAAGGCGAGCGCGGCGAGGGCCGCGGTCAGGAGGAGGGAGAGAAGGGGGCTCGCATCCTCCACGCCCAGCACCCCGTAGCGGAGCCCGTTGACCATATAGAAGAGGGGATTGAAGTGCGAGAGCGTGTTCCAGGGCTGCGGCAGCATGTCGATCGAGTAGAAGACGCCCCCGAGGAACACGAGCGGCGTGATGACGAAGTTCACGACCACCATCACGTCGTCCCAGCTCCGCGCCCAGACCCCCATCAGCACGCCGACCACGGCGAGGAGCGCGGAGACCAGCACGAGGAATCCCGCCGTCCAGAGCGGATGCTGCCAGGGGAGGTCGGCGAGCACGAATCCCGTGGCGAGAATCACGACGCCGACCAGGATGCCCCGCGCCATCGCGCCGCCCGTGAACGCGAGCACGGTCTCCCAGTACGAGAGCGGCGCGACCAGGACGTCGTTCAGGTACGCCTCGCGGCGGGCCATGAAGAGCGACGACGAGGAGTTCGAGTAGGCGGCGTTCATCGCGCCCATCATCGCGAGCCCGGGCAGCAGGAACTCCGTGTAGGGGACGCCGTGGATCTCGCGGATCCGCGAGCCCAGGGAGTACCCGAAGATCAGCACGTAGAGGATCGAGGAGAGGATCGGCGGGATCAGCGTCTGCTTCCACAGCACGAGGAAGCGCCCCGTCTCCCGCCAGAGCAGCGTCAGGAAGCCCGTCAGGTCGCGGCGGCTATAGGCCACGCACGCCTCCGCGCGGCATCTCCTCGCCCGAGGCGTCCAGGCGCTTGCCGGTCAGCTTGACGAAGACCTCCTCGAGCGACGACTCGCGGATCGCGACCTGGCTCACCTCGAGCCCCTCGGCGTAGAGCGCGTTCAGCACGCGCCCCACGTCGCGCCGCGGGTGCGGCGTCCGGACGCGCACGTGCTCGCCGTCGAGCTCCGCGCCGAAGCCGTCGCGGAGCGACGCGGGCAGCGCCTCGGGCGGGTGCGCCAGCGCCACCTCGAGCGAGCGCTCGCCGCCCGCCTCCACCAGCTCGTGGGGAGCGCCGCGGGCGACGATCCGGCCCTCGTCGATGATCGCCACCTCGTCGCACAGCGCCTCGGCCTCCTCGATGTAGTGCGTCGTGAGCAGGATCGTGAGGCCGCGCTCGTTGGTCCGCCGCAGGGTCTCCCAGAGGAGCCGCCGCAGCTCGACGTCCACGCCGGCCGTGGGCTCGTCCAGGATCAGGATCGACGGGCCGTGCACCATCGCCTTGGCGAGGAGGAGCCGGCGCTTCATCCCGCCCGACAGCTGCTCGACCTTGGCGTCGCGCTTCGAGGCGAGGTCGAAGGCCTCGAGCAGCGCGTCGGCCCGGCGCGCCGCGTCCCTCCGTCCGATGCCGTAGTAGCCGGCCTGCAGGATCAGGATGTCGCGGATGGTGAAGAAGCGGTCGAAGTTGAACTCCTGGGGCGCGAGGCCGATCGACCGGCGCGTGAACCGGTAGTCCTCGACGACGTCGCGGCCGAGGACGCGGACCTCGCCCGCCTCGAGCGTGACGAGCCCGGTCAGGATGTGGATGGTGGTGGACTTCCCGGCGCCGTTGGGGCCCAGCAGGCCGAAGAACTGGCCGCGGCGGATCTCGAGATCGACGCCGCGCAGGGCGGCCACGCCGCCGTAGTGCTTGACCAGGCCCCGGATCGACACCGCGGGCGCCGCCGGGTCGGCGGCCTCCACGTCCGGCAGGGGCAGGGGCGCGAGGACGCCTGCCAGGCCCCCGCCGTCGGACACGCCGGTCGTCGCCATGGGGATCGCGTAACTTAGCGGCCGCCGGACCGGCCGGCGACCGACGCGTGCGGCTCCTCGCCGCGGCCGTGCGGCGGCGTCGGATGACGGGTCGGACGTCCTTCGCCGCGCGCGTCGCGCGGCGGCCGCCACGACGAGACCCGAGGAGAGGCGCCCCCCTGGCTCCCGTCCACGTCGCCATCGGCGGCCGCATGCAGGCGGGGAAGACGACGTGCGCGTTCCGGCTCGCCGAGCGCCACGGCTACGTGCTGCGCGCGCTCGCCGACCCGATCAAGGAGATCGCGCGCAGCGGCTTCGGCTGGGACGGCGCCAAGGACGCGCGGGGCCGACGCCTCCTCCAGCAGCTCGGATCCGCGGGGCGGGCGTACGACCCCGCGATCTGGCTGCGCCGCCTCGACGCGTGGCTCGCCGCGCATCCGGCGACGCCGGTCGTCGTCGACGACGTCAGGCTCCGCGCCGAAGTCGAGCACCTGCGCGGTCTCGGGTTCCTGATCGTGGTCGTCGAGCGGCCGGGACCCGAGCCCGTCGGCGACGCCGCGCTGATGCGCCACGAGACCGAGACCGAGCTGGCGTCCGTCGAGCCCGACGTCCGGATCGTGAACGACGGCTCCGTCGCGGACCTGCACCGGGCCCTCGAGTCCGGCCTCGCGCCGTGGCTGGGTCCGCCGGGCGGCGTGGCGGACCGGCCGGTCCGCTGACGCAC
>DATBJZ010000116.1:0-15096 GCA_036556125.1 Gemmatimonadota bacterium
GCGTCGGGCGCCAGCCCTTCGGCGTTGCTCACGTAGAGCGTCCCACCCACGGCGCGCCGCAGCGGGTGCGACCCGTTCTCGCCGGCCTCCGCGTTCTCGCCGGAGCCGCCGTTGGCCAGCAGCTGCGCGTTCACCCGCACGAACGCTCCGGAGGAGCGCGCCGACCAGCGGTGGAGGGACTGCGCGAGGCTCTCCTTGCCGAGCCCCTTCTCCCCACAGAGAACGACGGGACATCCGGTCTGCGCGAGCTCGAGCAGGCGCTCGCGGACCTGGAGCATCCGGTCGTTCACCGAGAGCAGGTAATCGGGGCTCGCGCCCTCGTCCCTGTACAGCGTGGATTCCATTCGACCGTCCGGGCCGTAGAGTGCGAGAGGACGCGGGGACCGCGGGAGCGTCGCGCAGGAGCGCGAAGCGCGCGCACACGGTCCCGCCCGCGCGGCAGGCAAGAACGGGGCCCGGCCCCGCGGACGAAAACCGGTCAGGCTGTTGTGGAGCAGAGAGTTCGGCGGCCGGGACCCCCCGGCGCGCGTCGACGCGACCGCCGCGCGCGAGGGGAGGGTCGCCGCGAGATCAGCGCGTCAGCGTGCCGAGCAGGTAGAGCGCGTGGGCGTCGTCGGGGAGGCTGCGCAGCACGGCTCCCGCCGCGTCACGCTCCCCGCTGAAGAGGTAGACCGCGCCGAGCACGAGACGGGCATCGGCGTTGTCGGCGTGCAGCCGCACGTAGGCCTCGAGGTCGGCGAGCACGCGGCGGAACTCGGCGCGGGAGGCGAAGTGCGCGGGCGCGTCCACCGCGGCGGGCTGCCACGGATCGCGCGCGTCGAGGCCGCGCCGGATGGCCTCGGCGGCCTTCCCGTAGTGGCCCAGCGCGGTAAGGTCGAGACCGCGAGCGAGGTGCGCGGCCGCGTCTCCCGGCGCGGCGTCGACGTGGCGGTCGAACGCCGCGAGCGCGCCGGCGTAGTCCCCCGCCTGCATCAGTTCACGGCCGCGGAAGTAGCCGTCGGCGCCGCCGGCGATCCCGGGGGAGGCCCCGCCCAAGGGAGGCGCCGGCGCGACGTCGGCCCGATAGCCGGGGGCCGGGGCCGCGTCGTAGGACGGCGCCGGGGCCACCGAGCCGGAGCCGTACCCGCGCTCGAAGCCCTCGTCGAAGCCGCGGCGGTAGCCGTTCGCGTATTCCGAGCCGTAGAAGCCCCACGTCCAGAACCCCGGCCACGGATCGCCGAAACCCGGCCAGCCGAGGAACAGCCCGAACGACGAGAAACACGGGTCGTAGGAGCGCCACCCGTAGAAGCCGGGCAGCCACCGATCGTAGAACCCGCATCCCAGGCCGAACGAGTAGCGGAACCGGTCGAAGCGGTGGTACCGCAGCCACGGATCGTAGAACCACGGCTGGTAGAGGACGACGCGGACGCGGTCCCGGTCGTGACCCCGCCGCCACCTCCAGTCGTCGTCGAACCGGCGCCCGTCGCGGTCCGGACGACGGTCGTCGAGGTCCCGGATGTAACCCTTTGCGGGATCTCCCGTCCTGCCCGAGGGGCGAAGCGCCCCACCCGCCGGAGCCGCCGGCTGCGCCGGGACCGCCGGCTGGCCGACGCGCGGCTCCACCCGTCCCCTGAGCGGGAAGTCGGGCGAGAGCGTGGGCGCCGAGGCGATCGTCTGCCGCGGCGCGCGTTCGCCGCCGATCGTTCCGGCGGCGACCGGCCCGCGCGAGGGTCGCGACGCGATGCCTCCGGAGGAAGGCCGGCCGGAGGGACGCAGCGAGCCGCCCGACGGCGGCCGCCCCGACGGACGCATCGCCGAAGCCGAGCGGCCGCCGGAGCCCGACCCGCGGCCCTGGATCGTCGACTTCTGCGCGTCGAGCGTGGAGGCCGGAAGGACGGCGAAGAGCAGACCGAGCGCGACGAGCGGCGCGAGCGCGAGCGGACGCGCGGCCGCCGGGAGCGGCGCGAGCGCGCGTCCGTGACTCCAGCTGCCGCGGCGGCGGCGAAGCGGACGGCGAAGGGACATGGGGCGACCGCCTGACGGAGAGGAACGTGGACGATTCAATATACGGCGTACCCCACGGTGTTGTTCCTCGGCAGGGGATCCCCGTGCTCCCGAGCGGCGGGAGCCCCCGCAGGCGCGGGGCCGCGTCACGGCGGGCGACACGGGCCCAGGGTCCGGCGCCCGCGGCGCCGCGGGTGGCCCCGGCGCGCTCGTCGCGCGCCGGCCCGGGCCGGCCTGCTGGCGCCTCCGTGGGCGCGGCGCGCATCTTCAACGCCCCGTGGCGGTCTCCCGACGAACGGCGCTCGCCTTCGCCCTCCTCCTGTGGCCGGGGCCCCTGCCCGCCGGCCAGGCGGGCGCGCTCGTCTCGCAGGCCCTGGAGGTCCAGGGCGCCGTGGCGCGCATCCGCGGACTCCCGTTCGTCCGCGCGGTCCCCATGGAGGTCAAGGACCGCGACGCCATCCGGGCGTACGCCGTGGGCCGCATGGACCGCGAGTACACGGCCGAGGAGCTCCGGGCGAAGTCCGAGTCGCTCGTGGCCTGGGGCTTCGTGCGGGCGCCGTTCGACCTGCGCTCCCTCTACGAGGAGCTCCTGGCCGAGCAGATCGGCGGCTACTACGACCCCTACGAGGACACGTTCTTCATCGCCGACTGGCTCCCGCCGCTCCTGCAGAAGCCGATCATGGCGCACGAGCTCACGCACGCCCTGCAGGACCAGCACTTCGACCTGGAGCCGCTCCTGCACGGCGTCGAGGGGAACGACGACGCCTCGCTCGCGGGTGCGGCCGTGGTCGAGGGCGAGGGCCTCGCGGTGATGCTGGACTACGCCCTCCGCCCGCTGGGGCTGACCTTCGAGACGCTGCCGGGGCTGGAGTCGGTGGTGGACGCGCGCGTGCCGGCCGACGCCGCGGGTTTCCGCGTGTACGCCACGGCGCCCCCGATCGTGAAGGAGACGCTCGTCTTTCCGTACCTCCAGGGCCTCCTGTTCGTGCGCGCGGCGAAGGCGCGCGGCGGGTGGGACGCCGTCTCGCGCCTCTACCGGGCGCTGCCCGCATCCACGGAGCAGGTGCTCTGGCCCGAGAAGTACTTCGGCGAGCGGGACGAACCCACGCCGGTGCGGCTCCCCGACGTCGGCCGGCTCCTGGGCCCCTCGTGGCGCAGGATCGACAGCAACGTGCTCGGCGAGCTGGGCCTCCGCGTGGCGCTCCGCGGCCCGGAGGGGTCCGAGTCCGGGAACGCGCCCGCACGGGGATGGGACGGCGACCGCTACGAGCTGTACGAGGACCGGCGCGGCGGAACCGCGCTCGTCCACGTCTCGGTGTGGGACGCGGAGCCCGAGGCCGAGGAGTTCGCCCGCGCCTGGCGCGCGCGGCTGGACGCCGACCGTCCCGACACGCCGCACCACGTGGAGCGGGAAGGGGCCCGTGTCGTGGGCCTGCTGAACGTCGCCCGCGAGCGGGTCGGCGCGGTCGTCCGGGCCCTGATCGCAGCCGCGCCTCCGGGTCCTCTCCCCTGAGCCCGCGCGTCCCCCCGACGCCGCCGCGCCGGGCCCGCACGCGGCCGGGGTGCCTGGCCGCCGTCGCGCTCGGCGTCGCGTGCGTGACGCTCCCGCCGGCGTTCCCGATCCTGCCGTCCGTCACGCTCCGTGCGCAGGGCGTCCGCGAGACCCCGGTCCTTTCCACCGCGGATGCACGGGAGCTCACGATCGGGGAGGCCGTGGGAATCGGCATCGAGGAGAACCCGGCCATTCGCGCGGCCCGCTTCCGCCGCGCCGCGACCGGTGCGGGCCTGCTGGAGGCATGGGGGAACTTCCTTCCGGAGCTCAACCTCGACGCCTTCCTCCAGAAGAGCGGACGCGGCGAGTTCGTGGTCGGAGGCGTCGCGTTCCAGAGTCCGGAGTCGTACACGACGTACTACCAGTTCGTCCTGTCGCACCGGCTCTTCGACGCCGGCCGCGACTTCCTCCGGCTGGGCGCAGCCCGGGCCGAGCGTCGGGCGGCGGACGCGCAGGTGGACGAGGACCGGCTGCGCACGGCAGCCGCCGTACGGCGGCGATACGTCGAGGCGCTCACGGCGCAGTCGCTCGGCGAGCAGGCGGGGCGCGAGATCCTCGCCCGCCGCCGCCGGCTGGACCTGGCGCAGGCCCGGTTCGATCTCGGCGAGGTGACCCGCTCCGACGTGCTCCAGGCGCGGATCGCGGTCTCCCAGGCGGAGGTCGAGCTGGCGCGCCAGAGGGAGGAGGCCGGCCGCGCGAAGCTGGAGCTCCTCCGCGAGATGGGCGTGCACGCCGACGCGGACTCGATCGAGCTCGTGGCCCGGCTGGAGCCGTTCGAGCCCGAGCTCGACGCGGACGCCCTGGTGCGGGCGTCGCTGGCGACGCATCCGGCGCTCCGGCGGCTGCGCGGCGAGACGGACGTCCGCCGCAGCGAGCACGGGATCGCGAAGACGGCCTACCTGCCGACGCTCCAGGCCGGCATCACGTGGTCGAGCACCGCGGACGACACCACGGAGTTCCTGTTCAGCGACTTCAACGACCGGTCGGTGTACAGCCTCTCGCTCACCTGGGAGCTCTTCGGCGGATTCACGCGCCACGCCGGGACGAGCCGCGCCAAGGCCGAGGTGCGTGCGTCGGAGGAGGCGGTGCGCGCCGCGGAGCTCGAGGTCGAGGCGGCCGTGCGGGCGGCGGTCCTCGCCGTCGAGACGGCGTACGCGCGCCGGCTCGCGCAGGCGGAGGAGGTGGAGCTCGCCCGTGAGCAGCTCGACCTCGCGCAGGAGCGCTACCGCATCGGCAGCCTCTCCTTCCCCGACCTCACGGACGCGCAGGTGACGTTCGCCGCCGCCGAGACCGCCGCGATCGGATCGGTCCACGACTTCTTCCTGGCGCTCGCGGCGCTGGAGGAGGCGTCCGCGCAGCCGGTGTTTCCCGAGGACCGGCCCTGACCCGCCGCAGGAAGCTCCAGCTCGGAGCCGTCGCCGGGGTGATCCTGCTCGCGCTCCTGGGCTTCGGCGTGGTGCGCCGGCAGGCCGGCGAAGCCGTCGAGGTCGAGGTCGAGACGCTGGGCCGGCGCGACCTCGTCGCGATCGTGACCGCGTCCGGCGAGGTCCAGCCGCAGCGCTCGGTGGACGTGCACGCGAACGTCAACGGCACGATCGAAAGGGTCGCCGTCCGCGAGGGCGAGACCGTCGAGGAGGGTCAGTTCCTGCTCCAGATCGATCCGATCCCCGCCGAGGCGGCCTCCGAGGCGCAGGCCGCCCTGGTGCAGGCCGCCGAGCGGGACGTGGACGCCATGCAGGTGGAGCTGGAGCAGGCGCGGCGCGACCTCGGGCGCGCGCGGGAGCTGGCCTCCCGGGACCTCCTCTCGCGCGAGGAGCTGCAGGCCCGCGAGAGCACCGTGGCCCGGATCCAGGCGCAGGTCCGGGCCGCGCGGGCGCGCGTCGAGCAGGCGCGCGCCGGCCTGCGCAGCACCCGCCACGAGCTCGAGCGGGTGACCATCACGGCCCCGATGGCCGGCGTGATCTCGCGGCTCGACGTCGAGGAGGGGGAGTTCGCGTTCTCGACCGGCCTCTCCCCCACCCTGCTCCTCACGATCGCCGACCTCACGTCGATGCAGGCCGAGATCGAGGTCGACGAGACCGACGTCGTCCACGTCCGCGACGGCCAGCCCGCGGACGTCATCGTGGACGCCTTCCCCGACACCGTCTTCCACGGCACGGTGACGGAGGTCGGAACGAGCCCGATCGTCGTCGAGGGCGAGCCGCAGGAGGACGCCCGGGATTTCGAGGTCGTCGTCACGCTGCGCGAGGCGCTTCCCTCGCCGCGGGCGGGGCTCTCGGCCACCGCCGACATCGAGACGGCGCGCCGCCCCGACGCCGTCGCCCTGCCGATCCAGTCGCTGGTCGTCCGCGAGGTGCCGCGCCCTCGCCTCCAGGAAGCGCCGCCGGACACGCTGGAGCGGGGCGAGGAGACGGAGGGGGCGTTCGTGGTCGAGGAGGGGATCGCCCGGTTCGTGCCGGTGGAGGTCGGCATCACCGGAGACCGCTTCTTCGAGGTGACGGCGGGACTGCGGCCGGGCGCGCACGTGGTCTCCGGGAGCTACGAGGCGCTGCGCGACCTGGAGGATGGCGACCGGGTGAAGGTCGTGGAGCCGGACCGCGACCGTGACCGCGGCCGTCCCGACGACGCGGCGTCCGGAGACGAGGAGGAGTCGTGAGCCTCGGAGGCGACGGCGGCCCGCCGCTCATCGAGATCCGGGACCTCACGAAGGTCTACCGGATGGGATCCGAGGCCATCCACGCGCTGGCCGGCGTCTCGCTCGACGTGCAGCGCAACGAGTTCGTGGCGATCATGGGGCCGTCGGGGTCCGGCAAGTCCACGCTGATGAACATCATCGGGTGCCTCGACACCCCCACGGCGGGGGAGTACCGGCTGAACGGACAGTCCGTCGGCGGGCTCCCCGACGACGTGCTCGCGCGGATCCGGAACCGCGAGATCGGCTTCGTCTTCCAGACGTTCAACCTGCTCCCGCGCGCCTCGGCTCTGCAGAACGTCGAGCTGCCGCTGGTCTACGACGGCGTCTCGGGGCCCGAGCGCCGCCGCCGCGGGCTGGAGGCGCTGCGCGCGGTCGCGCTCGAGGACCGCGCCGAGCACCGGCCCTCGGAGCTCTCGGGCGGTCAGCGCCAGCGCGTCGCGATCGCGCGGGCGCTGATCAACAACCCCTCGATCCTGCTGGCGGACGAGCCCACCGGGAACCTGGACACCCGTACCGGCGAGGAGATCATGCGGATCCTCGAGACCCTGCACGACCGGGGGCAGACGATCCTCCTCGTGACGCACGAGCCGGACATCGCGGCCCACGCGGGCCGGCGCGTGACCGTCCGCGACGGACGGATCGAGAGCGACACGGCGGCCGCGGCGGTCTGACGTCCGGCGCGGGCCGGGGACGGGACGTCGCCGGCCGCTTCCCCACCCCCCCCGGCCGACGTAACCTTCGGTCCGGGACCGAAATGGACCGCATCTACCTGGATCACAACGCCACCACGCCCCTCGCCCCCGAGGCGGCGCGGGCGATGCTGCCGTGGCTCACGGAGCGCTTCGGCAACCCCTCGAGCGTCCACGGGGCGGGCCGCGAGGCGCGCGCGGCGGTGGAAGAGGCCCGCCGCGCCGTCGCCGACCTGGTCGGGGCGTCGCCCGACGAGATCGTGTTCACGGCCGGCGGGACCGAGAGCGACAACCTCGCGCTGCACGGCACCGTCCGGCGCGCGGCGGCGCGCGGGAAGGGGACGCTCGTGATCTCCGCGATCGAGCACCCGGCCGTCCTGCGCGCGGCGGAGGGCCTCGAGCGCGAGGGGATCCGGGTCGTGCGGCTGGGCGTCGACGCGGACGGGGTCGTGGATCCCGCCGAGCTCGAGCGCACGCTGGCGGAGCACTCCGCGGGCCTCGTGTCGATCATGGCCGCGAACAACGAGACGGGAAGCCTGCAGCCGGTCGCGGATCTGGCGGCCGTCTGCCGGCGCGCAGCGGTGCCCTTCCACACCGACGCGGTCCAGGCGGCCGGTCGCGTTCCGCTCGCGTTCGACGCGTGGGGATTCGACCTGCTCTCCGTGTCGGCGCACAAGTTCCACGGCCCCAAGGGCGCGGGGGCCCTCGCCGTCCGGCGGGGCTTCCGGATCGCGCCGCAGCTCGTCGGCGGCCGGCAGGAGAAGGGCCGCCGTGCGGGGACCGAGAACGTTCCGGCGATCGTCGGGATGGGCGCGGCCGCGCGGCTGGCCCTCGCCGACCTCGGGACGGAGGCCGCCCGCCTGGGGGCCCTCAAGCGCCGCCTCTGGGAGGGGATCGCCGCGGCGATCCCCGGCGCGCACCTGAACGGCGCGCTCGACCGCACGCTCCCCTCGACGCTGAACGTGTCCTTCGAGGGGGTGGACGGCGAGGCGCTGATCCTCGGGCTCGACCTGGAGGGGATCTGCGTCTCCTCCGCGTCGGCCTGTTCCTCGGGCGCGGTCGAGCCCTCCCACGTGCTGATCGCGATGGGGCGCGGGTTCGATCTCGCCCGGTCGTCCGTGCGGATCAGCCTCGGACGCGGGAACGACGCCGCTCAGGTGGAGCGGCTCCTCGAGGTGCTGCCGGGTGTGGTGGAGCGCATCCGCGCGATGGCGGCGGTGCCCTCGTGATCCGCGCGGCGCGCGGGCGCGTGGTGGTCGCGATGAGCGGCGGCGTGGACAGCTCCGTCGCGGCGGCCCTCCTGGCGCGCGGGGGCTGGGAGGTGGTGGGCGTCACGATGCGGAACTTCTGCTACGGCGACCTGCCCGCGGGATCCGGGGCGAGCTGCTGCTCGCTCGAGGCGATCGAGGACGCGCGCCGCGTGGCCGACGCGATCGGCTTCCCGCATTACGTGCTCGACTTCGAGGAGGACTTCGGGCGCGCGGTCGTGGACGACTTCGTGCGCGAGTACGCGGCCGGCCGGACGCCGAACCCGTGCGTGCGCTGCAACCGTTTGGTGCGCTTCCCGCGGCTCTTCTCGCGGGCGCGGGCGCTGGGGGCCGACCGCCTCGCCACCGGCCACTACGCGCGACTCGGGCGCGACGTTGGCGGCCGTCCCACGCTGCTGCGCGGCGCGGATCGCGCGAAGGACCAGTCCTACTACCTGTGGGGGCTCACGCCCCGCGTCCTGGAGCGGACGCTCTTCCCGATCGGGCACCTGACGAAGAGCCAGGTGCGCGCGGCGGCGGCGGAGATCGGTCTGGAGGTCGCCGAGAAGCCCGAGAGCCAGGAGGTCTGCTTCGTCCCGGACGGGGACCTGCGGGGATTCCTCCAGCGGGAGGTCTCCGCGCGCGGCTTGTCCGCGGACGCGCTCGCGAAGTTCCGCCCCGGCCCCGCCGTGGACGCCGCCGGGCACGAGCTTGGCACGCACCCCGGCAGCGGCTGGCTCACCGTCGGACAGCGGCGCGGCGTGGGCCTCGCGCTCGGCGAGCCGCGCTACGTGATCGAGCTGCGGCAGCCGAACACCGCCGTGCTGGGTACGCGGGAGGACCTCGCCGCGGGGGGGTGCGACCTGCACGAGGTGAACTGGACGGCGGGAGCGCCGCCCGCCGCGGAGCTCGATGCGGAGGTCCAGGTCCGCCACCGCGCCGAGCCCGTGGAGGCGCGCGTCGAGCCGGTCTCGAGCACGGCCGCGCGGATCCGTTTCGGGCGGCCCGTGACGGCGGTGGCGCCCGGCCAGTCGGCGGCGATCTACCGGGGCGACGAGCTGCTGGGCGGAGGGGTCATCCGGCGGGCGCTGCCGCGGAGCGACGGGGCGCGGGAGCCGGTCGGCGTGTGAGCTGACGCGCCGACGCCGTCAGTCGCGCGGAGTCCCGACGTCCGCGGCGGAGAGCTCGTCCCTCACGACCACGCCGCCCTTCATCACGAACCCCACCCGTTCGAGGGCCGTCACGTCCGCGAGCGGATCACCCCGGACCGCGATCAGGTCCGCGAGCTTCCCTGCCTCGATCGTCCCGCGGTCGTCGACCCCGAGCAAGTCGGCCGCGTACGTCGTCGCTCCACGGATCGCTTCGATCGGCGTCATCCCGAGGCGCACGCGGGCGGCGAACTCCCTGGAGTTGTCGCCGTGCGGGAAGACGGCCGCGTCCGTGCCGAAGGCGATCTTCACGCCGCCCTCGAGGGCCCTGCGGAAGCTCTCCCGCATCAGGGGGACGATCTCGAGCATCTTGGCGCGCAGCGGCGGCGGCAGCGAGTCCGGGTCGAGCGCGTCCAGCAGGTGGAGGTTGGGGACCAGGTAGGTGCCGCGCTCGCGCATCAGCCGGACGGCCTCGGCGTCGAGGATCGAGCCGTGGTCGATGGAGGCCACACCCGCGCGGACCGCGGCCAGGATGCCCTCCGTGCCGTGGGCGTGCGCCGCCACGCGCAGCCCTTGGCGCCCCGCCTCCTCCACGATCGCCCGGAGCTCGTCGTCCGAGTACTGCTGCGCTCCGACCGTCCCCTCGAACGACAGCACTCCGGCCGTGGCGCAGACCTTGATGACGCGCGCGCCGTGCTTCACCTGGTACCGGACCGCGCGCAGCACCTCGTCCACTCCGTCCGCCACCCCGCTCTCCGGCCCTTCCTCCCGGATGCCGGGCGCGAAGCCCGTCAGGTCGCAGTGTCCGCCCGTGGTCCCGATCGCGTGCGCCGACGGCACCATCCGCGGACCCTCGACCATTCCCCGTTCGATGGCGCGGTCGAGGGCCACGTCGGTGAACCCGTACGCGCCCACGTCGCGGACCGTCGTGAAGCCGGCGTGCAGCGTGAGCCGGGCGTTCCGGACGCCCCGGATCGCCCAATCCGCCGGCGTCTCCTCGACCGGGCGATGGATCCAGTCGCCCGAGATGTCCTGCGTGAGGTGCGTGTGGACGTCGATGAGCCCGGGGAGCAGCGTTGCGTCGCCGAGGTCGAGCACGGGCGCTCCCGACGGGACGCCGGCGGCGCCGACGCTCCGGATGCGATCCCCTTCGACGACGACGACCGCGTCCGGGACGAGCCGGCCGCCGGCCACGTCGAGCAGGCGCGCCGCCCGCAGAACGACCGGGGACGCGGGGGGCTGCTGGGCACCGAGAGCTCCGGCGGAAAGGAGGGCGGCGGCGAGCGCGGGGAGCGCCGCTGAACGTCTCGTGCGGGAACGACCCGATCGCGACCGGTCTCCGAGCGAACGCCCGCCGCCGCCGCCGGTGCTCCCGACGACGAACGCGCCCAAGCCGTCACCGAGCGATGGAGGGGCCCCGCGGCGGCGCGTTCCCCCGAACGCGCCCCAGACCGCCGGCCGCCTCAAGCCGGGTGCGCGCGTCCGCGCCGGAGCAGGTAGACGGGGAGCCCGAGCAGCACGATCACGAGTCCGGGCCACGTGGTGGACGGCCGGTAGACGAACAGCACGAACAGGATCGTGGCGGCGCCGAGGATGTAGAGCACCGGGACGACGGGATAGCCGAAGGCGCGGTACGGCCGCTCCGCCGCCGGGCGAGTGCGCCGGAGCCGGAAGATGCCGGCGATCGTGAGGATGTAGAACATCAGCGCCGCCGAGATCACGTACTCGAGCAGGTCGCCGTACAGGTTGCCGTACGCGCCGGTCTCCGGGTTGTACACGCGCGGCAGCACGAGGAACCCCGTCCAGATCCCCTGCAGGGCCAGCCCCCAGGCCGGCACGCGCGCCGCGTTCAGCCGGCCCGCGCGGTCGAAGAAGAGGCCGTCCCGCGCCATCGCGTAGTAGGCTCGGGCGCCGGCGAGGATCAGGCCGTTGTTGCAGCCGAAGGTCGAGATCATGATCGCCACCGCCATGACCCCGGCCCCGACTCCGGGCCAGATCGACTCGAGCGCGGCGGTGCCGACGCGGTCGGCCGGCGCGGTCTGGATCCCCTCGAGCGTGAGCGTCGAGAGGTAGGCCACGTTCGCGAGGAGATAGAGGAGGGTTACGATGCCGGTACCGAGGGCGAGCGAGAGCGGGATGTTGCGCCGCGGGTCGCGGACCTCTCCGGCCGTGAACGTGATGTTGTTCCACGCGTCGGACGAGAACAGCGAGCCGACCATCGCGACGCAGATCGCGACGAACATCCCGTAGGGCACCGCCGCCGAGAGCCCGGCGGCGATCGCCTCCGCGTCCCGGACCGCCCAGAGCGCGCCGAAGTTGGCCTGCACCGCCTCGGCGTTCCGCCCGATCAGGGTGCCGATCACGATCAGCGCCAGCAGGGCGCCCGTCTTCGTCGTCGTGAAGACGTTCTGGACGAGCTTCCCCCAGTCGAGCCCGCGCGTGTTCGTCCACGTGAGGAGCGCGATCATCAGGAGCGCCAGGAGCTGCGCGGTGGAGAGGGAGAGGGCGTACCTCCCGGTGAGGTGGATCGGGGGGATCAGGTAGCGGTCCTCGGCGAGTCCCGGGACGAGCACACCGGTGAAGCGCGCGAACGCGACCGCCACGGCCGCGATCGTCCCCGTCTGGATCACGAGGAACAGCGTCCAGCCGTAGAGGAATCCCCAGAGCGGCGAGAAGGCCTCCCGGAGGTACACGTACTGTCCGCCGGCGCGGGGCATCATCGCCGCGAGCTCTCCGTACGAGAGCGCCGCGGTCACCGTGAGCACCCCCGTCAGGAGCCAGGCCACCAGCAGCCAGCCGGGGCTCCCGATCTGGCGCGCCATCTGGGCCGAGACGATGAAGATCCCCGAGCCGATCATCGATCCCACGACGATCATCGTGGAGTCGTAGAGGCCCAGGCCGCGCTTGAACTCGGTGTCGAGCCGCGTGGACGAGTCGGCTTCGGCGGGCGCGACGGGAATCGCCATGGGGTGTCTTCTCGGGTCGGAGTCGGGGTCGGGGGCGCGGGCGGACGCCCGCGGCTGGAGGGGAGGTGAGAGTGGACGGCGTCGGGCCGGCGCGTGCGACGGCGGCGGGTCAGTACCCGCCCGTGATGTACTCCTTCAGGTGCCGGTTCTCGAACTCGGCCTCGTCGAGGCAGGACCAGACCAGGTCGCCGATCGAGACGATCCCGCGGAGCTCCCGGCCCTCGACGATCGGCAGGTGCCGGATCTTGTTCCGGGTCATGATCCCCATCACGTAGGTCAGGTCGTCCTCGGGGACGCCGACGATCAGGTCGGCCGTCATCGCCTCGCGGACCCGGCGGCGGTCCAGGCGGTCGGCGTGGCGCGCCGCCTCCCGCAGGATGTCGCGCTCGGTGATGATGCCGACGATGGTCTCGCCGTCCACGACCAGCAGCGCCCCGATCCGGTGCTCGACCAGGCGGTCGACGGCCTCGCGGACGGTGCGGTCCGGCTCGATCGAGATGACGTGCGAACCCTTGGTGGCGAGCAGGTCCTGAACCTTCATCCTCCGCCCTCCTTCCCGCCGGCGGCGGCGCCGGCGACTGGACCCTCGTCCTTATTGTAAGGCCGCCGCCTCGGCGGGCCGCAAGCCCGCAGCGGGTGTCCGGTCCTCGGCCGGGAGGCCCCGGTCCTGCGTCCGGAGTTCCCTTGCCGCACCCCGGCACCGTCGCTATCCTCCCGCGCCGAGGAAGTGCAACTAGGGGCTCCGCGCAGGCACAGGGGGCACCGAGCGTTGCAGGCCGACCGGCCCGGAGGCGCGACCCCGCTCGCGCGGCTCCGGGGCAGACCGGGGGCTACACCAGGGGTCCCAAAGACCGGATGGGCAGGTTCCTCACCAGGGGCCGATCCGTCCGGTCTTCGTGTTTCCAGGCCGGTCAGCCGGCTCCCGCCCGAGCGCTCCGAAGCACCCCGAACGACCACCCCAAGGAGGATCGACGTGGCGTCGACGGACACCTCCCCCGGCACGCGCCGAACCCGCACGCCCCAGAAGTCCCCGAACGGCTCCCCCGCCCACGCTCTCACCGCCCCGACCTCGGCGCACGTCCCGCTGACGACGCCGACCGAGGTCGTGGAGCACGCACGCCGCACGGGCGTGCAGATGGTGGACCTCAAGTTCGTGGAC
Organism: Gemmatimonadota bacterium; assembly: GCA_036556125.1. Taxonomy (GTDB): domain Bacteria; phylum Gemmatimonadota; class Gemmatimonadetes; order JACCXV01; family JACCXV01; genus DATBJZ01. The sequence goes on from DATBJZ010000116.1 coordinate 13,440, forward strand.
CTGCCCGGCATCTGGCAGCACTTCTCGTTCACCACCGACGAGCTCAGCGAGGACCTCTTCACGGAGGGAATCGGCTTCGACGGCTCCTCGATCCGCGGCTTCCAGAAGATCCACGAGAGCGACATGCTGCTCGTGCCCGATCCGAGGACGGCGGTCGTGGACCCCTTCATGGAGGTCCCGACGCTCACGATGATCTGCAACGTGCGCGACCCGATCACGCTCGAGTCGTACGCGCGCGACCCCCGGTACGTCGCCCAGAAGGCCGAGGAGCACCTGCGGGCGACCGGCATCGGCGATACCGTGTACTTCGGTCCCGAGCCCGAGTTCTTCGTCTTCAACGACGTGCGCTTCGACCAGACGATGAACAGCGGGTACTACCACGTCGACTCGCCGGAGGGCGTCTGGAACAGCGGCAAGAACGAGACGCCCAACCTGGGTCACCGGCCGCGGGTGAAGGAGGGCTACTTCCCCGTCCCGCCGACCGACACGCTGCAGGACCTGCGCTCGCGGATGGTGCTCACGCTCAAGCAGGTCGGGATCCCCGTCGAGGTGCACCATCACGAGGTGGCGACCGCCGGGCAGTGCGAGATCGACATGCGCTTCGCGCCGCTCACGCGGATGGCCGACAGCCTCATGTGGTACAAGTACGTGGTGAAGAACGTGGCCCAGAAGCACGGGCTCACGGCCACCTTCATGCCCAAGCCGCTCTTCGGCGACAACGGCAGCGGCATGCACTGCCACCAGTCGGTGTGGAAGGACGGCGGCAACGTCTTCTACGGCGAGGGCGGGTACGGCAACCTGAGCGAGACGGCGCGCCACTACGTGGGCGGGCTCCTCGCGCACGCCCCGGCGCTCCTCGCCTTCTGCGCCCCGACGACCAACTCCTACCGCCGGCTCGTGCCGGGCTACGAGGCGCCGGTGAACCTGGTGTACTCGCAGCGCAACCGCTCGGCCTGCGTGCGCATCCCCGTCTACTCCAAGAGCCCGAAGTCGAAGCGGATCGAGTTCCGCTGCCCCGACGCCTCGTGCAACCCGTATCTGGCCTTCGCGGCGATGCTGATGGCGGGGCTGGACGGCGTTCGGAACCGCATCGAACCGGGCGACCCGATCGACAAGGACCTCTACGAGCTGCCCGCCGAGGAGGCCGCGCGCGTGAAGTCCACCCCCGGGTCGCTGGCCGAGGCGCTGGACGCGCTCGAGAACGACCACGACTTCCTGCTGGAGGCCGGCGTGTTCACGCCGGGGCTGGTGAAGACCTGGATCGACTACAAGCGGACCGGCGAGGTGGACCCCATCCGGCTCCGCCCGCACCCGTACGAGTTCTTCCTGTACTTCGACATCTAGCGGGCGAGCCGGACTCCGATGGAGTCCGGCGAGCTCGGACCTCACCGGGAGGCGAGAGGACGCGGCGAGAGTCGCGTCCTCTTCGTCTTTGGGTGGCCGCGTGCGGAAGGCGCGACTCGGGGGCGGATCGCCGCCGGAGGATGGCGGCCCCCGACGTGAAGCCCCATGCTAACGACCTTCTGCCGAGACCCGCCGGTCTCCCCGTGCGGCGGGGTCGCATCCGCTCCCCAGGCCCTGGAGGATCGCGAGTGGCTGACCGAAGGAAGAGGAACGACCGCACCCGCCCGTCGGACGCCGGCCGGACGCAGGAAAC
>DATBJZ010000117.1:0-9837 GCA_036556125.1 Gemmatimonadota bacterium
ATGAAGTTCGAGGAGGAGTTCGACGTGGAGATCCCCGACGAGGACGCGGAGCGGATGCGCACCGTCGGCGAGGCGATCGCCTACCTGAAGGGCAAGACCGAGAAGGGGGCGTAGCCCGGGCGCGATGGCTCGGCGCGTCGTCTTGACGGGGCTCGGCGCCCTCAGCGCGCTCGGCAACGACGCGGCCTCGACGTGGGAGGGGCTGCTCGCGGGCCGGTCGGGCGTGGGTCCGATCACCCGCTTCGACGCCTCCCGGTTCGACTCCCGCATCGCCGCCGAGGTCCGGGACTTCGACCCGGGCGACTTCCTCGACCGCAAGGAAGCGCGCCGGATGGACCTCTACTCCCAGTACGCGGTCGCGGCGTCGGAGATGGCGATCCGCGACGCCGGGCTCGACCTCGAGCGAGAGGACCGCGAGCGCATCGGGGTGGTGATCGGGAGCGGGATCGGCGGAATCGAGACCCACGAGGAGCAGAACCGGAAGTACCTCGAGGGGGGCCCCGAGCGGATCAGCCCGTTCTACGTCCCGATGATGATCGTGGACATCGCGGCCGGCCTCGTGTCGATCCGGTACGGGCTCAAGGGACCGAACTACTGCACGGTGTCGGCCTGCGCCACGAGCGCGCACGCGATCGGCGACGCCTTCCGCCTCATCAAGCACGGGGACGCCGACGTGATGGTGGCCGGCGGCTCGGAAGCCGCGGTGACGCCGATGTCGGTGGGCGGGTTCGGCGCGATGAAGGCGCTCTCGACCCGCAACGACGATCCGCAGTCCGCCAGCCGTCCGTTCGACGCGGAGCGCGACGGGTTCGTGCTCGGCGAGGGCGCGGGGGTCGTGATCCTCGAGGACCTCGACCACGCCCGGGCGCGCGGCGCCCGCGTCTACGCCGAGGTCGGCGGCATCGGGATGACGGCCGACGCCTACCACCTCACCGCCCCCGCCCCGGGCGGCGAGGGCGCCGTCCGGGCGATGCGGCTGGCGATGAAGGAGGCGGGGCTCGCGCCCACCGACGTGCAGTACGTCAACGCCCACGGCACGTCCACGCCCTACAACGACCGCAACGAGACCGAGGCCATCAAGACGGCGTTCGGCGCCCACGCCTACGCGCTGCTCGTGGGCTCCACCAAGTCGATGATGGGGCACACGCTCGGGGCCGCCGGAGGGCTGGAGTGCGTGATCACGGCCAAGGTCCTGCAGGAGGGCCGCGTGCCGCCGACCGTGAACTACGAGCACCCGGACCCGGCCTGCGACCTGGACTACGTGCCGAACCGGGCGCGGACCGCCGAGGTCACCGCGGCGCTCAGCAACTCGTTCGGCTTCGGCGGGCACAACGCCTGCCTGGCCCTGCGGGCGTTCCGGAACGGCCACGCCGGCTAGCCGCCCATCCCTTCCTCTCCCCTCCAGTTCCTGCGCAGGCTGTGGCCCGCGCGGCCGCGTTCGGTCCACGACATCCGCGGTCTCGAGCGGGTGCTCAAGTACCGCTTCCGCGACGGCTCGCTCCTTGAGACGGCGCTGACCCACTCCTCGCTGCACCCGGAGCTGTCGTACGAGCGCCTCGAGTTCCTCGGCGACGCGGTGCTGGACCTGATCGTGAGCACGTCGCTGTTCGAGAGCCACCCGGAGGCGCAGGAAGGGGAGCTCTCGCAGCTGCGCGCGGCGCTCATCTCGCGGCCCGCGCTGGGGAAGGTCGCCGAGCGCATGGGGCTCCTGGACTGGATCCGCACGGCCGACGACCCCGGCCTCAAGCGCGGCGCGAGCCGCGAGAAGATCGGCGCCGACGGCTTCGAGGCGCTGATCGGCGCGCTCTACCTGGACGGCGGGCTCGCGGTGGCCGAAAAGGTCGTGGACTTCTGGGTCCTGGAGGGCCTGCCGGAGCGGGAGGAGACGGGGGGCTTCCACACCGCCAAGAACCGGCTGCAGGAGGCCGTGCACCGCGACTCCGGGCACGAGGTCTGGTACGACACGGTGACGCTCCGCGCGTCGGGCGAGGGGATGCTGTTCGAGTCGCGGGCGCGCGTGCGCGAGCGGGTGATCGGTCAGGGCCGCGGCCGCACGAAGAAGGAGGCCGAGAAGCGGGCGGCGCTCGCCGGCCTCGCGGCGCTCGAGGGCGTGCGCGCCGCGCGCGAGGATCGCGGCCGCTCGCGGCGGCGCGGCGGGCGCGGGTCGCGCAGCTCCGAGGAGCGGGTCTCGTGACGGCGCCCCCCGAGCGCGTGCAGCCCGGGGCGCGGCCGGTTTCGGCCGGCTCGCCGCGGACGGCGGAGCGGCTCGCCCACCGACCCGGTCCGCCCGTGGAGCCCGTCCGCCGCCCGGTCCGGCGCCACGAAGCGGGCGGATGGCCGGAGGTCTCCGACCCGGGCCTCGCCGCCGTGCGCGAGAAGCTCGAGGCGGGCGAACGGCTGGGACCCCAGGACGGCCTGATCCTCCACGAGACGCGCGATCTCCTGGGGCTGGGCCGGCTCGCCGCCGCCGCCAACGAGCGGCGGAACGGCGACCGCGTCTCGTTCGTGCTGAACAAGCACATCAACCCGACGAACCGCTGCGTCGCGTTCTGCGATCTCTGCGCGTTCGGCGTGCACCCCACCAAGTCCCCCGACGCCTACACCCTCCGGATCGACGAGATCGTGCGGCAGGTCGAGGGCCTCCGCGAGCTCGGCGTGACCGAGGTCCACATGGTGGGCGGGATGGTGCGCGACGTGGCGCTCGACTTCTTCCTGGAGCTCCTGCCGCGGATGAGGGCGGCCCATCCGGGACTCCACATCAAGGCCTTCACCGCGGTCGAGATCGACACCTACGCGCGCTGGGCGAAGCTCCCTCACGCCGAGGTGCTGAACCGGCTGGTGGACGCCGGCCTCGGCTCGATGCCCGGCGGCGGGGCCGAGATCTTCGACCCGGAGATCCGCCGCATCCTGTGCGACCACAAGTGCGACGCGGACACCTGGCTCGGCGTCCACCGCACGGCGCACGGGCTCGGGCTTCGGTCGAACGCGACGATGCTGTACGGCCACGTGGAGGAGCCCCGGCACCGCGTGGACCACCTGCTGCGGCTCCGCGCGCTGCAGGACGAGACCGGCGGGTTCATGGCGTTCATCCCGCTCGCCTTCCATCCCGAGAACACGCGGCTCGCCCGGCGCTTCGGGCTGCGGGGCGGGACCACCGGCTTCGACGACCTGAAGAGCGTCGCCGCCGCGCGGCTGCTCCTCGACCACGTCGATCACGTCAAGGCCTACTGGATCATGATGTCGCCGGCGACGGCGCAGGTCGCGCTCTCCTTCGGAGCGAACGACCTCGACGGCACGGTGGTCGAGGAGAAGATCGTGCACGTGGCGGGCGCCACGAGCCCGCAGCTCCTGCCCGAGCGCGAGATCGTCCGCCTGGTGAAGGCCGCGGGGAAGACGCCCGTCCGGCGGGACACCCTCTACGACGTCGTGCAGACCTACTGATGGAAGACGCGGCCTTCCCGCCCGCGCCGGACCTCCTGCGCATCGGTCGTCCCGCCGCGCCGCGCACGGCGGCGGGGAACGGCGCGTCCGCGGCGGACGGCACGCCGGCGGGGAACGGCGCGCCCGCGGCGGACGGCGCTCCCGGCGGGAACGCCGCACCGGCCGGGGGCGAGTCCTCCGCCGGTCCGGCGACGGCCGTCGCGGACGAAGCGCCGCCGGCCGACGGGCCGTCCGGCCCCGCGGCGCCCGACGCCGCCGCGCCCCGCCCGCTCGTCGATCGCTGGGTCCGGCTCGCGACCGGCGCGCCGCTCCTCGAGCTGGGGGAGCGGGCCGACGAGGTGCGCCGCCGCCTGCACCCCGACGACGTCGTGACCTACATCGTGGATCGGAACGTCAACTACACGAACGTCTGCAACGTGTACTGCAAGTTCTGCGCGTTCTACCGCGCGCCGGGATCGAAGCGCGGTGACGCCTACACGCTCTCGTTCGAGGAGATCGGGGCCAAGATCGACGAGGCCAAGGCGCTGGGCGGCGTGCAGGTGCTGCTGCAGGGCGGCGTGAACCCGGACCTTCCGTTCGCGTGGTACCTGGACCTGCTGCGCTTCATCAAGCGCGAGCACCCGATCCACGTCCACGGCTTCTCGCCCGTCGAGATCGCGTGGATCGCGCGGATGGCGGAGCTGCCGCTGCGCGACACGCTGCTGCGGCTGCGCGAGGCGGGGCTCGACTCGATCCCCGGCGGCGGGGCCGAGATCCTCTCCGACGCGACGCGCCGGCGCGTGAGCCCGCTCAAGCAGGACACGGCCGGCTGGCTCGAGGTGATGGAGACCGCCCACGGCATCGGGATGCGCACCACCGCAACGATGATGTTCGGGATGGGGGAGACCTGGGCGGAGCGGGTCGAGCACCTGCTCCGGATCCGGGACCTCCAGGAGCGCACCGGCGGCTTCACGGCGTTCATCGCCTGGCCCTTCCAGGAGAAGCACACGGCGCTCGAGGGGCGGTTCGAGCCGGTCACGGCCGACGAGTACCTGCGCGTCGCGGCGCTCTCCCGGCTCCTGCTCGACAACGTGCCGAACTTCCAGGCCTCGTGGGTCACGATGGGCCCCAAGATCGGGCAGGTGTCGCTGCGGTTCGGGTGCAACGACTTCGGCTCGACCATGCTCGAGGAGAACGTGGTCAGCGCCGCCGGGGCGAGCTTCCGGATGGACGAAGCCGAGATCGTGCGGCTCATCCACGACGCGGGCTTCGAGGCGGCGCGCCGGCGCCAGGACTACACGGTCCTCGAGCGGATGCCCCGGGAGCCCGCCGATGCGCGGCGACGGGCGGCCGCCGTCTAGCGGGGGCCGCGAGGGCCGCCCCGCGCCCGCCGCGAGCGCCGGCCCGGCCGGACGCCGCCCGCGTCCCGCCCCCCCGGCGGCTCCGCCCTCCACGAACGGCGACCCCTGGGAGGCCGGGTCGGCGGCCACGCTCCCCGCCGCCGAGGTCCTCGCCGAGGGCTACGAGCAGGGCTTCTCGCCGATCGCGATCATCGGCGGCGGCCGGATCTACCACCTCGCCAAGGAGCGGCTCGGGAGCGTCCAGGACATCCTGGTGAAGGAGACGCCCTTCGGCGCGTCGACCCCCATCTACTTCATCCGCCACGGCGCGCGGCCGTTCTACTTCGTGCCGCGCCACGGCGACCGGCGCTACGCCGTGACCGCTCCCTTCGTGAACTACCGCGCGATCGTGTGGGCGCTGAAGGAGCTCGGCGTCCGGCGCATCGTCGCCTGGTCGGGGCCCGGCGCGGTGCGCACGTCGCTGCGCATCGGAGACTTCGCGCTGCCCGACGACCTGATCGACTTCACGCGGCGGCGCGAGAGCACCTTCTTCGAGAACATGGGGATCGGCATCCTCCGCCAGAGCCCGATGTTCTGTCCGCAGCTGCGGAAGGTCCTGACCGCGGGGCTGGCGGAGCTGGGGCTCGAGGCCCACGACGGGGGCACGTACGCCGTCACCGAGGGGCCGCGGCTCGAGACGCGCGCCGAGGTCAAGCTGATCCGGGCGGCGGGGGCCACCATGGTGGGCATGACGCTCGCGCCCGAGGCGTTCCTCGCGCGCGAGCTCGAGCTCTGCTACCACCCGGTCTGCTACGTCACGAACTACGCCGAGGGGGTCCGCCGGCGGCCCGCCTCGCCCGAGGACCGCGAGCGCGAGCGGCGGCACCTCGAAGGCCGCGTCGAGCGGCTCTCCGAGATCATCCCGTTCCTCATCGACAAGCTCGCCGACGCCCCCTACGCCTGCCCCTGCCCCGACTCGATGCTGCGCTACAAGAAGCGCGGCGACATCGGCGAGGACTTCCGGGAGTGGATCCGCTGACGGGCGGCCCCGCGGACGGGGGCGCCCGGGACGCGTGCGGGCCGCACGACCGCTACCGCTCGCCGCTGCTCACGCGCTACGCGTCGCCGGCGATGAGCGCGCTCTTCTCCGAGCGCGCCACGGCGCTGCTGTGGCGCCGGATCTGGATCGCTCTGGCCGAGGTTCAGCACGAGCTCGGCCTCGACGTGCGCGAGGAGCAGGTGGCGGCGCTGCGCGCCGCGGCGTCACGCGTGGACTTCGAGCGCGCGGCGGAGCTCGAGCGTGAGCTCCGGCACGACGTGATGGCGCACGTGCACGCCTTCGGCGAGGCCGCCCCGGCGGCGCTGCCCGTCCTTCACCTGGGCGCCACGAGCGCGGACGTCACCGACAACGCGAACCTCGTGCAGCTGCGCGACGCGCTCGACCTGGTCCGCCGGCGCATCCTGGACGTGCTGCGCCCCCTGGCGGGGTTCGCCCGTGCGCACGCCGCTCGCCCCACGCTCGGCTACACCCACTTCCAGCCCGCCCAGCCCACGACGGTCGGCAAGCGCGCCTGCCTGTGGATCCAGGACCTGCTCCTCGACCTGGCGGAGGTCGAGCGGCGGATGGGGGAGCTGCGGCTGCGCGGCCTGCGCGGCGCGACCGGGACCCAGGCCTCCTTCCTCGCGCTGTTCGACGGCGACGCGGAGCGCGTCGAGGAGCTCGAGCGGCGGGTCTGCGCCCGCCTCGGGTTCGACCGCACCTACGCGGTCACCGGTCAGACGTATCCGCGGAAGGTCGACGCGCTCGTGCTGTCGGCGCTCGCGGGGATCGGACAGTCGTGTGCACGGTTCGCCGGCGACCTCCGGCTGCTCCAGGGCCTGCACGAGCTGGAGGAGCCGTTCGGCGAGCGCCAGGTCGGCTCCTCGGCGATGCCGTACAAGCGGAACCCGATGCGCGCCGAGCGGATGAGCGCGCTCGCGCGGTTCCTGATCGTGACCGCCGCGAACGCGGAGTGGACGGCGGCGTCGCAGTGGCTGGAACGGAGCCTCGACGACTCCGCCAACCGCCGGCTCGCGGTCCCCGAGTCGTTCCTCGCGGCCGATGCCCTGCTGATCCTGTTCCGCGACGTGGTGGAGGGTCTCGAGGTGCGCGCGGACGCGATCGCGCGCCGGCTGCGCGAGGAGCTGCCCTTTCTCGCGAGCGAGGTGCTGCTGGCCGTGGGCGTGAAGCGCGGCGGCAGCCGGCAGGCGCTGCACGAGTCGCTGCGCCGGCACGCGATGGAATCCCGCGGGGACGGCGCGCGCTTCCTCGAGGCGCTGGCCGGCGACGCGGCGGTGCCGTTCACGCCCGCGGAGCTGCGGGCGCTGCTCGCGCCCGAGGCGTTCGTCGGGCTCGCCGCGCGCCAGGTCGAGCGGTTTCTCGCCGAGGAGGTCGAACCCGTGCTCGCGGCACGTTCCGAGCTCGCGGCGCCGCGCGAGGCCGTCCGCGTCTGACGGCGCCCCGGATGGCGCGGCCCCGCGTGCTCCGCTGGTCCGAGGCGGAGCCCGGCCGCGCGGCGGAGGCGGCGGCCGCGGCGCTCCGCGCGGGCAGGGTCGTGGCGCACCCCACCGAAACCGTGTACGGTCTCGCGGTGTCGGCCGCGGACGAGCGTGCCCACGCGGCGCTCCTGCGGCTCAAGGGAGGCGGCGCGCCGCGCGCCTTCCTGCTGCTCTTCGCGGACCGCCAGGCGCTCCGGGAGTCGCTCGGCGAGCTGCCGCCGGGCGGCGAACGGCTCGCCGACGCCTTCTGGCCCGGCCCGCTGACGCTCCTGGTGCCGGCCGGCGCGGGCCTGCCGGCGTGGTGGTCGGGTCCCGAAGGGGACGTGGCTGCGCGGGTGACGCCGCACCCGTTCTGCCGTGCGCTCCTGGCGGCGCTCGGCGGTCCGGTGCTCTCCACGAGCGCGAACCGGCCGGGCGAGCCGCCGCTCGAGACCGCCGCCGCGGTGACCGCCGCCTTCAGTCCGGACGAGCTGGCCCTGGTCGTGGACGGGGGCCGGCTCCGGGGATCGCCCTCGACGCTGCTCCGCTGGACCGATCGGGGCTGGAGCGTCGTGCGGCCCGGACCCGTCAGCCGCGAGGCGCTGGCGCGCGCCGTCGGGACGGGAGGCCCGGACGGGATTCACGCGTAGGGGTCCGAACGTGAACGTGCTGGTCGTCTGCACCGGAAACACCTGCCGCAGCGCCATGGCGGGCGCGATCCTCGAGCGGCTGGGCGCCGAGCGCGGCGTCCGCGTGAGGTCGGCGGGCACGGCCGCGGCGGCGGGTCTGCGCGCCGCCGAGGAGGCCGCACGCACCGCGGAGCGCCACGGCCTGTCGCTCGCCGGGCACGCCACGACCCCGCTCACCCCCGACCTGCTCGACTGGGCGGACCACGTGCTGGTGATGGAGGGCTACCACCGGCGGCTCGTGAGCCGGATGGGCGCGCCCGAGAAGGTCACGCTCCTCTCCGAGTACGGCGGCGACGGGGGCGACATCCCCGATCCCATCGGCGCCGGCGAGGAGGCGTACGAGGACGTGTACGGGCGGCTGGAGACGTACCTCGAGAACTTCCTCGTCACCGAACAGAGGCCGAAGTAACGGGCGCCGGATCCGTTGACCGCCGCGACGACCCCCTTCTAAGTTCCCGCGCCCCCGGTTCGGGGGCGGCCGAGTCCCGCCCCGGCTTCCGGCCGGGGTCCCGCCGACGGCGGGTTCCAGCCACCCCCGCAAGGAGCGCCGATGACGCGCGCCGGCATCCTCCCGCTCGCGACGCTCGCCCTCGTCCTCGGAGCCGGACGCGGCCCCGCCCCCGTTCTCGCCGACGGCGGCGCGACCCCCTCCGACTCGCTCTACGAGGAGGCGGGCCGGCTGTACGCGACCGAGCGCTACGTCGAGGCCATCCCGCTCTTCGAGCGCGTGCTCTCCGAAAACCCCCGCTTCGCCAACGCCTACGCGCTGCTCGGGGGCTCGTTCCTGCACCTGGGGATCTACGAGCGGGCGATCGAGAACTTCGAGAAGGCGCTCCGTTTCGACGAGGGCATCAAGCTCGCGTACCTGGGCCTGATCACGGCCAACTACTACACGTCGCGTCTCGACGTCGCGCAGAAGTGGGCGCGGAAGTGCCTCCCCGTGCTCTCGCCCGGGGAGAAGGACCGCTGGATCTCGTTCCTCGACCGCAAGTTCCCGGGGCTGGAGATCGGGCCCGGGGGGGTCCGGCCGGCTTCGCGCACGGGCTAGGCTCGACCGCTCCGGCAGCTCCACTCCCTCTCCGCACGACCCGATCGCGTTCATCGTCGTGCGATGCGCCGCCGCCGGCGCCCCGCACGACGGCGACACCGGGCCGACCCCGGAGGCCGTCGCCGCCCCGGCGCCCACGGTCCCCCTCGCTCCTCGCCGCGGCGCTCCGCCTCGCGCCCCCGCGCCTCGCGTGAGCGAGCTGATCGTGCTCCTCGGCCGGCCGGTGCGGCACTCGCTCTCGCCCGCGATGCAGGAGGCGGCGTTCCGGGCCGCGGGGCTGGACGCCCGCTATCTCGCCCTCCAGGTCGCCGACTTCGACGCCGCCTGGGAGGCTGTCCGCCGGCTCCGCGTGCGGGGCGGAAACGTGACGGTGCCGTGGAAGCGGGAGGCGCTCCGGGCCGTGAGCGAGCCGTCCGAGCGCGCCCGCCGGGTCGGGTCGGTGAACACGTTCTGGCGCACGGCGGAGGGGGGTTTCGCCGGCACCGAGACCGACGGGCCGGGTTTCCTCCGGGCGCTGGAGGAGGCGTGGGGTGGACCGGCCGCGGGCCTGCGATTCGTCCTCGCCGGTGCGGGGGGCGCGGGCCGGGCGGTGGCCCACGCGCTCCACGAGGCCGGCGCGGCCCGCCTGCTCCTGTGGAACCGCACGCCGGACCGGGCGCGGCAGCTCGCCGGCGAGCTCCAGACAGGCCCCGGTGCGCCGCGGGTGGAGGTGCTCGAGCGTCCGGCCGCGGCCGCGTCGGACGTCTTCCCCGAGGCGGACGTTCTGGTCGACGCCACCTCGACCGGCCTCGATCCCGGGGCGCCGCCCGCGGTCGATCCCGCG
>DATBJZ010000118.1:0-8618 GCA_036556125.1 Gemmatimonadota bacterium
ATCAGGAAGAGGTGCGCGCCGGCCTCGATGCGGTGCGCGAGCGCGAGATCCACGCCGACCCGCACCGCGACGCGTCCGGGGTGCGCGCTCGCGAGCCCGAGCAGCGCGCCCTCCCAGCGCGGCTCGCCGGACGCGAGGACGGCGAGCTGCACGCGGTCGGGAAGGAACGCGGGCACCGCGCCCAGCAGCAGGTCCACGCCCTTCTGCTCCGCCACCCGCGCGACGACCGCCGCCAGGGGCGGCGCCGGGTCCTGGGCGAGGCCCAGCTCGCGGCGCAGCGCGGCCCGGCAGGCCGCCTTCCCCTCCGCCGCGTCCTCCACGCCGTAGCGGCGCGCGAGGTGCGGGTCCCGCCGCGGGTCCCACGTCTCGTCGTCGATCCCGTTCAGGATTCCGCGCAGCCGGTTGCGCCGGCCGGCCAGCACGCCGTCGAGGCCCGCGCCCCCCTCGCGCGTGACGATCTCCCCGGCGTAGGTCGGGCTCACCGTGGTGAGCGCGTCGGCGAACAGGATGCCGCCCTTCAGAAAGTTCACGCCGCCGTAGAACTCCAGGCCCTCCGGCCCGAACCACGCCTCCGGGAACCCGAGGGTCGGCCAGGCCGACGCGGGGAACCATCCCTGGTAGGCGACGTTGTGGATCGTGAGCACCGTCGCGAACCGCCGCGGACCGCCGAGCCGCGCGCGCCGGAGCTCCTCGTACACCGGGATCAGCGCGGCGGGCCAGTCGTGGGCGTGGACCAGGTCGGCGCCCTCGGCGGCGGCGAGCTCCGCAACGGCGGCGGCGAAGGCGGCGTACCGGAACGCGTTGTCCGGCCACTCGCGCCCCTGCCGATCGAGGTAGGGGCCCTCGCGGTGGAACAGCGCGGGGTGGTCGAGCAGCAGCCAGCGGACGTCCTCGACGGCGGCCTCGAGCACCTCGAACCCGCCCTCGGGCGCCGGGGCGCCCGGCTGCCCGGCCACGCGGCGGCCGGTGTCGCGCGCCTCGGGTGCGCCGGGGAGCGCGGGTCGGTGGGCGGGCAGCACGACCGTCGAGGAGACGCCGAGCCGGGAGAGGGCGCGCGGCAGCGCCGCGGCCACGTCCGCGAGCCCGCCGGTCTTCACGAAGGGGAGCCCCTCGGCGGCGGCGTGGAGCACGCGCAGCGGGCGTGCGCGGTCGGGGGTCGCGGGTGCGGCGGCCACGGCCCCCCAACCTGTCACGCCGAGCGGCACGCGCGCCAATCCACGGTTTCCCCCGCCCCACGGCGGCCCGTATCTTCCCCGTTTCCGCGAGCCGTCCGCGGAGCACCCCACCCGACGGCTCCCTGCGCGCCCGCGACCCACTTGGCGATGACCACGCAACGCACGCGCCCGCGCGCCGCCCGGACCGAGAGCCCGAGCCGCCGCGGACGCCGGACCTGGGACCAGCCCTGGTCCACCCCGATCCTCATCCTGGAGCCCGGTCCGACGGTCGACGGCGGCCGCTGGCCGGCGAAGCGCGTCGTCGGCGAGGACTGCGTGATCGGCGCGGACATCCTGCGCGAGGGCCAGGACGCGCTCGCCGCACGGCTCCGGTGGCGTGCCCCGGGCGAGCGCGCGTGGGGCTCGGCGCCGATGGAGTACGACGCGGACCGCGACCGCTGGACCGGCGTCCTTCGTCCGGACCGCCCGGGCCGGTGGCTCTTCACGATCGAGGCCTGGGCGGAGCCCTTCGCATCCTGGCGCGCGGAGCTCGAGCGCTGGCTCGCCGCCGGGGAGGACGTCGAGCTGGACCTCGCGGAGGGCGCCGAGCTGGTCGAGCGCTCGGCGCGCCGCGCCCGGGGCGAGGCCCGCCGGACCCTCGCCGACGCGGCGGCCCTGCTCCGGGACGCCCGCGCCGCGGCCGGCGCGCGCGCCGCGGCGGCGCTGGACCCGGCCCTGGAGCGGCTCGCCACGGCCCACGCGCACCGGGTGGACTTCACGCGTCTCGAGCCCGCCCTCCCGCTGCTCGTCGACCGCGAGCGTGCGCGGTTCGCGGCGTGGTACGAGCTCTTCCCGCGCTCGCACGCGCGGGAGCGCGGCCGCCACGGCACCTTCGCCGACGCGTCGTGGCAGCTGCCCCGGCTGTCGCGGCTCGGGTTCGACGTGGTCTACCTCCCGCCGATCCATCCGATCGGCGTCACGAACCGGAAGGGCCGCGACAACCGCCTGCGGGCGGCGCCCGGCGACCCCGGCAGCCCGTGGGCGATCGGCGGCGAGGAGGGCGGGCACACGGCGGTGCATCCCGACCTCGGAACGCTCGAGGACTTCGACCGCTTCCGCCGGTCGGCCGAGGAGCTCGGCCTCGAGGTCGCGCTCGACTACGCGCTGCAGTGCTCGCCCGACCACCCCTGGCTCCGGGACCACCCCGACTGGTTCTTCGTGCGCGCCGACGGCTCGATCCGCCACGCGCAGAACCCGCCCAAGAAGTACGAGGACATCGTCCCGCTGAACTTCCGCTGCCGCGACCGCGCCGCGCTCTGGCAGGCGTGCCTGGAGGTGCTCCTGTTCTGGATCGGGCGCGGCGTGCGGACGTTCCGCGTGGACAATCCGCACACGAAGCCGTTCGCCTTCTGGGAGTGGATGCTCGGGGAGGTCCGGCGGGAGCACCCCGACGTCGTGTTCCTGTCCGAGGCGTTCACGCGGCCGAAGCGGATGCGCGCGCTCGCGAAGCTGGGGTTCGCGCAGTCCTACACGTACTTCACCTGGCGCAACACGGCTGCGGAGCTGCGCGAGTACTTCACCGAGCTGACGACGCCGCCGGTCTCGGACTACCTGCGCCCGAACCTGTTCGTGAACACGCCCGACATCCTCCACGAGTACCTGCAGGCGGGGGGCCGTGCCGCGTTCCGCGCCCGGCTCCTGCTGGCCGCGACGCTCTCTCCGCTCTACGGGGTGTACAGCGGCTTCGAGCTCTGCGAGTCGCTCCCCCGCGAGCCGGGCAGCGAGGAGTACCTGCACTCCGAGAAGTACGAGCTGCGGCCGCGCGACTGGGAGGCCCCCGGCAACCTGAACGGGGACCTGGCGGCGCTGAACCGGATCCGCCGCGGGAACCCGGCCCTCCGGCTCCTCGACAACCTGACGTTCCTGCACTCGGAGACGCCCGAGATCCTGTTCTACCGCAAGAGCGCGCCCGGCAACGAGCTCCTGGTGGCGGTCAACACCGATCCCCGCCGGCTCCAGCACGGCTTCGTGCACGTGCCCGTGGAGGAGCTCGGGCTGGCCGCCGGCGAGCGCTATGCCGTGGAGGACCTGCTCACCGGCGAGCGCTTCGAGTGGAGAGGGGCGCGCAACTACGTGCGCCTGGACCCGGCGGAGCGCGTCGGCCACGTGTTCCGCGTCCTCCTGCCCCCGGGCGGCGCCGGCGTCGGCCGCGCGGCCGTCCGGCCCGGCGGGGACGCCGCCGCGGGCGGGGCCGGTCCGCGCGGCGCCGGGCGCGGCGACGGCGGACCTCCGCCCGGGGACGGCCGGGACCGGTGAGCGGGGATCCGCTCTGGTACAAGGACGCGATCTTCTACGAGCTCCGCGTCCGTTCGTTCTTCGACAGCGACGGCGACGGCCTCGGCGACCTGCGCGGCCTCACGCAGAAGCTCGACTACCTGCAGGACCTGGGGGTCACGACGCTGTGGCTCCTGCCCTTCTATCCGTCGCCGATGCGCGACGACGGCTACGACATCGCGGACTACACCCGGGTCGATCCCGACTCCGGCACGCTGCCGGACTTCAAGGTGTTCCTGCGCGAGGCTCACCGCCGGGGCCTGCGCGTGGTCACCGAGATCGTCCTGAACCACACGTCCGACCAGCACCCGTGGTTCCGCGCGGCCCGCACGGCGCCGCCCGGCGACCGCCGGCGCGACTGGTACGTCTGGAGCGACACGCCCGACCGCTACGCCGACGCGCGGATCATCTTCAAGGACTTCGAGTCCTCGAACTGGGCGTGGGACCCCGCCGCGCGCGCGTACTACTGGCACCGCTTCTTCTCGCACCAGCCCGACCTGAACTACGACAACCCCGACGTGCGGAAGGCGGTGCGGCACGTCGTGGACTTCTGGCTCGGCATGGGGGTGGACGGCTTCCGGCTGGACGCCGTGCCGTACCTCCACGAGCGCGAGGGCACGAGCTGCGAGAACCTGCCCGCCACGCACGCGTTCCTGCGCGACCTGCGGTCCGCGGTGGACTCGAAGTACCCGGGACGGATGCTGCTCGCCGAGGCGAACCAGTGGCCGGAGGACGCCGCCGCGTACTTCGGCGCGGGCGACGAGTGCCACATGGCGTTCCACTTCCCCATCATGCCGCGGCTCTTCATGAGCCTGCACATGGAGGACCGCTTCCCGCTGGTGGACATCCTCGAGCAGACGCCCGCGATCCCCGACGTCTGCCAGTGGGCGATCTTCCTGCGGAACCACGACGAGCTGACGCTCGAGATGGTGACCGACGAGGAGCGGGACTACATGTACCGCTACTACGCGAGCGACGCGCGGGCGCGGATCAACCTCGGGATCCGCCGCCGGCTGGCTCCGCTCCTCGGCAACGGCCGCCGGCGCATCGAGCTCCTGAACGCCCTCCTCTTCTCCCTGCCGGGCACGCCGGTCCTGTACTACGGCGACGAGATCGGGATGGGCGACAACATCTACCTGGGCGACCGCAACGGCGTGCGCACGCCGATGCAGTGGAGCGCCGACCGCAACGCGGGGTTCTCGCGCGCGAACCCCCAGCGCCTGTACCTCCCCGTGATCATCGACCCCGAGTACAACTACGAGACGGTCAACGTCGAGGCGCAGCAGGCGAACCGCCACTCGCTGCTCTGGTGGATGAAGCGCGTGATCGCGCTGCGCCGGCGGCACCGCGCGTTCAGCCGCGGCACGATCGAGGTGCTCCATCCGCGGAACCGGAAGGTGCTCGCGTTCCTCCGCCGCCACGAGGACGAGACCATGCTCGTGGTCGCGAACCTCTCGCGGTTCGTGCAGTACGTGGAGCTCGACCTCGCCGCCTTCGCGGGCTGGTCCGTGGTGGAGCTGTTCGGGCGGACGCCGCTCCCCTCGCCAGAGGCGGACCGGCCGTGGGTCCTGACCCTCGGACCCCACGGGTTCTACTGGTTCGCGCTCGAGCGCGCGCGCCAGCGGGTCGAGGGCGCCGCGCCGGCCGCGTTCGAGCCGCCGCTCGTCGAGATCCGCGGCGGCGTCGAGACCGCGTTCGCCGGCGAGGCGCGCGCCGCGCTCGAGGCGGCCCTGCCGGGCTTCCTGCGCGGACAGCGCTGGTTCGGCGGGAAGGCGCGGAGCCCCCGCTCCGCGGCGATCCGCGAGGCGTTCCCCCTTCCGGCCCCCGCGGCGGGAGCGAGCCTCGTGCTCGCGGACCTCGAGTACGAGGAAGGCGTGGGCGAGCGCTACGCGCTCGTGCTGGCGGCCGCGCACGGGGCGGCGGCCGAGGAGCTGCGGGCGCGCACCCCCGGGTCGGTGCTCGCACGGGTCCGGCCGCGCGGGCGCAGCGCCGGCGAGGAGGGGCTGATCCACGAGGCGGTCGGCGATCCCGCCGTGCACGAGGCGCTGCTGGCCCTGCTGCTGCGGAAGAGCGAGCTCCGCGGCGCGGGAAGCGATCTCGTCCCGGCGGCCTCGCCCGCGCTCCGCGGGGCGCGCGGGGCGCCGTCGCGGGTCGTCGGCTCGGAGCAGAGCAACACCTCGATCCTCTTCGACGACCGCGCCCAGCTCAAGCTGCTCCGGCGCGTGCCCGATGGCACGAGCCCGGAGGTCGAGGTGGGACGCTTCCTGACCGAGCGGGCCCGGTTCACCGGCGCCCCCGCTCTGCTCGGGTGGCTGGAGGTCCGGCCGCCGCGCGGCGAGGCCGCGACGCTGGCCGTCGTGCACGCGTTCGTGCCGAACGAGGGCGTGGCGTGGGAGCTCGCCGTGGACGAGGTCCGCCGGTTCGTCGAGCGCGCGCTCACGCGGCCCGCGTCCGAGGCGCCGGCCGGGACCGCGGCGGGGCTCGCGGGACTCGCGGGGGAGGAGGCCCCGCCGCTCGCCCACGAGACGATCGGAACCTTCCTCGAGAGCGCGCGCCTGCTCGGCCAGCGCACGGCGCAGATGCACCGCGCCCTCGCCTCGGATCGGGCGGACCCCGCATTCGCGCCGGAGCCGTTCACCCCGTTCGTCCAGCGCGCGCTCTACCAGTCCCTGCGGAACCGCGCGGCCTCCACGCTCCGCCTGCTCCGCGAGGCGGTCGCCGCGTCGGCCGTCCCGGCGGAGGCCGCCGACGACGCGGCGCGCGTGCTCCGGGGCGGCGCGGCCGTCGTGCGGGCGTTCCGGCCGGTGCTGGACCGCCGGCTCTCGGGATCCCGGATCCGCGTCCACGGCGACTACCACCTGGGCCAGGTCCTCCACACCGGACGCGACTTCGTCGTGCTCGACTTCGAGGGCGAGCCCGCGCGGACCCTCGCCGAGCGGCGGCTCAAGCGCTCGCCGCTCCTCGACGTGGCGGGAATGCTGCGGTCGTTCGGCTACGCGGCGCGGGCGGCGCTGGACGACACGCTGCGCACCGCCCACGTGCGGCGCGAGGACGCGCCGGCGCTCGAGCCGTGGCTCGCGTTCTGGGTGCGCTGGACGGGCGGCGCGCTGCTGCGCGCCTATCTCCAGGAGATGGAGGGCACGGCGCTCCTGCCGGCGACGGCGGAGGAGCGCGCGATCCTCCTCCACGCGCTGCTCCTCGAGAAGGCGCTCTACGAGATCGGCTACGAGCTGAACAACCGGCCGGCGTGGGTGGGGGTGCCGCTGCGCGGCGTGGTCGAGCTCGCCGGCCTGACGGAGGCCGCGGCGTGACCGGCCCTCGCCCGCCCCGTGGAGCGCGGCGCCGGCGGAGCCGCCGCCACGCGGGAGCGCCCTCGTGAACGGCCGGCTGCCCCCCGCGGCCCTGGACGACGCCCCTCCGCCCGTCCGGTCCGCCGGGGACGGCGGAGCGGCCGCTCCGGAGCGGCCCGGCGGGACGGCCGCCGCCGCGCCCTGGACGCTGGAGCGCGGGGCGCGCCCGCTCCCCGACGGCTCCGTGCGGTTCGAGACGTGGGCGCCCCGCGCCCGGGCCGTGTCGGTGCGCGTCGAGCGCGGCGGGCGCGGCGGGTCCGGCACCGTGGACCATCCCCTCGAGCCGCTGGGCGGCGGCGTGTTCGGCGGCGTGGCGCCGGCGGCGCGCGCCGGCGCCGACTACCGGCTCGTGCTCGACGGGCGGGCGCTGGCCGATCCCGTGAGCCGGCATCAGCCCGCGGGCGTGCACGGGCCCTCGCGGGTGGTGGACCCCGCCGCGTTCGCCTGGTCCGACGCCGGCTGGCGCGGGCGCGAGGCGGCCGAGCTCGTCGTCTGCGAGATCCACGTCGGGACGTTCACGCCGGACGGGACCTTCGAGGCGGCCGCGGCGGCGCTCCCCCGCCTCGCGGACGTCGGGTTCACCGCGGTGGAGCTCATGCCGGTGGCGCAGTTCCCGGGCGGGAGGAACTGGGGGTACGACGGCGTCCTGCCGTACGCGGCGCAGGACACCTACGGCGGCCCCGAGGGGCTGCGGCGGCTCGTGGACGCGGCCCACGCGGCCGGGCTCGCGGTCCTCCTGGACGTGGTCTACAACCACCTCGGACCCGAGGGGAACGTGCTCGAGGCCTACGGCCCCTACTTCACCGACCGCTACCGGACGCCGTGGGGCCGGGCCGTCAACTACGACGACGCCGGGAGCGACGAAGTCCGGCGCTACGTGGTGGACAACGCCCGCCACTGGATCGTCGAGCACCACGTGGACGGGCTGCGGCTCGACGCCGTGCACGCCATCTACGACTTCGGAGCGCGCCACGTGCTCGCCGAGCTGGCCGAGGAGCTCCACGCCCTGGGCGACACGCTCGGGCGGCGGGTGCTGGTCGTCGCCGAGAGCGACCTGAACGACCCGCGCCTCGTCCGGCCGCCGGCGCGCGGCGGCTACGGACTCGACGCGCAGTGGTCGGACGACTTCCATCACGCGGTCCACGCCGCGCTGACGGGCGAGCGGGCCGGGTACTACGGGGACTTCGGCGGCGTCGAGCCCGTGGCGCGCGCGCTCGCGAGCCGGTTCGTCTACGCGGGGCAGCGGTCGGCGTACCGGGGGCGCCGGCACGGCGCGCCGGCGGCGGACGTGCCCGCCGACCGCTTCGTGGTCGCCGCGCAGAACCACGACCAGGTCGGCAACCGGGCGCGGGGCGAGCGGCTCTCCTGCCTGGTGGACGCCGACCGGCTGCGGCTCGCCGCCGCGCTGCTGCTGCTCTCCCCGTACGTGCCGCTCCTGTTCCAGGGCGAGGAGTACGGCGAGACGAACCCCTTCCTCTACTTCACGAGCCACGGGGATCCCGCGCTGGTCGAGGCGGTGCGCGAGGGCCGCCGCCGCGAGTTCGCCTCGTTCGCGTGGGCCGGCGAGGTCCCCGATCCGCAGGCGGAGGAGACCTTCGCGCGCTCCCGGATCGATCCGTCCCGCGCCGGGCGGCCGCCCCACGCCGGGCTCCTCGCGCTGCACCGCGAGCTGCTCCGGCTCCGCCGCGAAGAACCCGCGTTGCGGCCCGGCGCGGCGGCGGTCGTGGTGACGCACGACGGCGACGCCGAATGGGTCGCGCTGCGCCTCGGCCACCCCGCG
>DATBJZ010000119.1:0-12674 GCA_036556125.1 Gemmatimonadota bacterium
CCGCCGGCCGGCGGCGGCCCCAGATACGAGATCCCCGCGCTCCCACCGGACCGGCTCCGGCTCTCCGGCGCCGCGTCGAGCCTCGACGACCTCCTGCGCACGGTGGAGACCTCGCTGGCGGAGGGGGACACGACGCGGCTCCTCGAGCTGATGGTCACCGCCGGCGAGTACGAGCGCATCCTCTACCCCGCCTTTCCCGCGGCCCATCCGCCGATCAACGCGGGCTTCGAGACGCTCTGGCTGCTGCACGTGACCGATGCGATTCCCGGCCTGCGGAAGGTGTTGCGGGACTACGGGGGAAGGCGAGTCCGCATTCTCCACGTGCGCTTCGAGAAGCCGGACCAGGACTTCGTGAACTTCATCCTCGACGAGACGAGCGCGGTGGATCTCGAGGTGGACGGCGAGCGGCGCGACGGCGTGCGCCTCTTCGGCTCGGTGTTCCACGTCGGAAACCAGTGGAAGGTGCTGTCCTACCCGGACGACTGACCTGCGCGAACCGGAACTCGTCGTTGCGTGGAGGTCGCTCCGGCGCGCACTCCTTCGGGATGGCCGCCTTCCACCTCACCCCTCGAACCGTCCTCGAGATCCTCAAGGAAGCCGCGCTCGAGTGGGACCGCGACAACGTCTCGCGGCTCGCGGCGGCGCTCGCCTACTACACCGTGTTCTCGCTGGCGCCGCTGCTCGTGATCGCCGTGGGGGCGGCGGGCCTGCTCTTCGGCGAGGCGGCGGCGCGCGGTGAGGTGGTGGAGCAGATCCGGGGCCTGATCGGCGGGCCCGGAGCCGAGCTCGTGGAGAGGGCGATCGCGAACGCGGGGCGTCCGGGTTCGGGCAGCTTGCTGGCGACCGCCGTGGGCCTCCTGACGCTGGCGATCGGCGCCACGGGGACGTTCAACCAGATCCAGGGCGGGCTGAACACGGTGTGGGAAGTCGCGCCGAAGCCGCGGGGGCTCGTGCGCTCGCTCGTGCGCACCCGGTTGCTCTCGTTCGCGATGGTCCTCGCGCTGGGCTTCCTGCTCCTGGTCTCCCTGATCCTGAGCGCCGCGATCTCGGCGCTTGGGAGATGGCTCGACGGTCGGCTCCCGCAGCTCCCCGCGGACCCCCAGCTCCTGAACCTCGGCCTCTCCCTGCTGCTGATCACGCTGCTCCTGGCGATGATCTACAAGATCCTGCCCGACGCCGAGATCCCCTGGCGCGGGCTCTGGTTGGGCGCGGGCGTGACGGCGGTCCTGTTCACGCTCGGCAAGCACCTCATCGGCCTCTACCTCGCGAACAGCGCGGTGGGCTCCGCCTACGGCGCGGCGGGGACCCTCGTGATCCTCCTGATCTGGGTCTACTTCTCGGCGCAGGTGTTCTACTTCGGTGCCGAGATCACGCAGGTCTACACGCGCCTGGCGGGGATACCCATCCGGCCGTCCCGCCACGCGTCCCGGCTCGTGAGGGTGCGCGTCGAAGCGGACACCGCGGCCGAGGCGCGCGAGAAGGCGAACGCCGCCGTTCGCGAGAAGACGCGCGAGCAGGACCAGCGGGAGAGACCGCAAGGGGCGCGCGGGACGTGACGACGTCCCGTCTGTTCCTCGTCTTCGTCGGCTCTGGAGTCGGGGGAGTCCTGCGGCTCCTGCTGGCCGCCGGAGTCCAGGCCCGCGCCGGTCCGTCCTTCCCCTGGGGGACGCTGGCCGTGAATGTGGCGGGGGGCCTCGTCCTCGGGGTCCTCCTCGGCGTCTTCGGCGCGTCCTCGATCATCCGCACCGAGAAGCTCCTCGAGATGTCCGGCGACCTTCCCGTCCTCGTCGAGGCCGTCGACGCGCGCGAACGGATCGAGGCCGTGCTGCCGGCGCTCGAGGAGCTGATCCGGGACTGCGGCGTGCTCGTGACGATGGAGCCCGTGCGCGTGATCCGGTACGTGAAGCGCGGAGACCGCTGAGCGGTCCGGCGCGGCGACCGGCGCGCGGATCCGGCAGAGCCGGGCAGGGTCCAGGCCTCCCTTCCGGGTCCAGGCGGTGAGCGCGCTGCGGATCCGCGTCTCGTCGGACGGGAATCGGATCCGGTTGTCGAAGAGCGGACCCCATCCGGGGGGGAACCGCCCCGAGTAGCCGTTCACGGTCGGGACCCCGCGCAGCATCCCCGCCCACATCGCGTCCACCTGGAGCTTCCACTCCTGGAAGTCCCAATCCGCGCCGGTCGCCCCGGGCGGCAGGACCGCCGAATAGTAGAAGGCGGCGCACTCCGGACCGATCCTGGACGCCAGCGCGCGGACCTCCTCACGGCTCCGCTCCTTGTCGAAGGACGGCGTGGTCCGCGCCTGCTCCGCGGCGCAGACCAGCGCCACGAGGGCTGCCGCGGCAGCGCTCCGCATGCGAGCGAGCAACAGGGCGACGCCGGCCGATGCGGGCACGAGCAGCAGGAGCGTGACCCGGACCACCGAGCGGACCGCGCCCGCGCCGGGCAGCGCATCGTGCACGGGGCGCCACACGCCGGCGCCGCCCGGGAACAGCGTCACGAGCAGGATCAGGCTCACCGACGCGAGACCGAGCACCCGGACCCAGTCCCGTCGGCGCTCGGCGAGGAGCCCCGCGACGGCCACGCCGGTCGTGATGAGCCCCACCCCCGCGCGGTGCTCGTGGGCCCGCGGCAGGCCGCGAAAGGCGGGCAGACCCTCCTGCCAGGAGTAGAGCCAGCTCCCCCCGCCCACGTAGACCCACGACTGGATCCTGGGGAGGCCGGGCAGCATCTCCGATTCGAACGGGAACCAGCCCGCCGTCCGGGCCGCGGCGAGGTAGTGCGAGGCCATGGGGGCCAGGAGCGCCGCCGCCGCGAGGCCGCAGGCGAGAAGGAACGGTGCGTGGGCGCGCAGGAGCTCCAGCATCCGGCGCCTCGGCTCCCGGAGGACGAGCGCCCAGATCGCGGCGATGCCCAATCCGAGGAGCAGGAACCAGCCCAGGTAGTAGCCCGTCCAGAGCTGGAGGGCGACCGACGCGCAGAGGCCGGCGATCCAGGGCCGCGCCTCGCGGCCGGGCCGGAGCACGATCCGGGTGACGCAGAGGAGCGCCAGGATGGTGTAGAACTGCGCCAGGAGCTGCTGGTGGCCGAGCTGCGCGACGCGCGGCGCGCCGAACGCGAACACGAACGCGCCGGCGGCCGCCGGCAGCGAGCCCGGCACGACGGCCGGGCGGAGGCCCCGCCCCAGCCAGAGCCACGCCGCCCAGAAGTCGAGCGACAGGACCGTCATCATCCAGAGCTGATGGGCCGTGTCCGGCGCGACGCCGGCCGCGCGCCAGGCCCAGTACATCGGGGCCGCCCCGGCGAGCACGTCCGCGTAGGCCGCCGTGTTCGTCGCCGGGAAGAACATCGGCGGGTCCCAGAACCGCGCGTGGGCGGGATCACGCAGCAGCCACCGCAGGCCGTGCTCGAGGACGTAGTTGTTGAGCCGCGTGTCTCCCGGATCCGTCTGGATCAGCCCGAAGCCCGAGAACAGGGTGGGGTGGAAGGCCGTCAGCAGGCCGAGGAGCCAGAGCGCGACCGGCCACGCCGGGCTCGTCGCCGGGCCGCCCGGAACGTGTTCGGGGATCCTCAGCCGCGCTCCCACGCGCGCAGCCGCGCCTCCGCCCGGCGCGCCGTCTCGACCAGCGGCTGCAGGTCGGGATCGGCGTCGACCCAGCCCCTGGCGAAGAACGCGTACGCCTCCCGGGCGAGCGCGTACTCCTCGAGGCGTTCGTAGATCTGTCCGAGGCGGTACGACGCCAGCGGGTTCTGCCAGAACGACCGGAAGTGGGGGACGGCTCGCCCGGGCTCTCCCATCTCGACCAGGAGCTCGCCGAGCCAGTAGGTGATCGTCGCGTTCACGACCTCCAGCGGCGCCAGCGCCGTCGCCTCCCGCTGCGCGCTCTCGAGGAGGACGAGCGCACGCGGGTGATCGCCGCGCAGCGCGAGGCCGCGTCCCTCGAGCGCCCGCGCCATCCCTCCTGTGAACCGCGCCGCGACCGTGTCCGCCGCCGCGCGGTGCCGTCGCGCCTCGGCCCCGAGCCGCTCCGTGGCGCGCCGGTGGTCGGCCCAGCGCTCCCGATCGGCCGCCAGCGCGCCGGCGTAGAACGTCGAGAGATACGGGAAGCTGTCGGCGTCACCGAGCGAGAGCTCCGCGTCCAGGCGGTCCTCCCACGGCACCGGGAGACCGCTCGCATGCGGGACGTAGAGGGCCGCCGGTCGGAAGCGCGCCGGGAAGCCGGGATCCTCGAGCTCGCGCTCCGCCGCGGCGAGCCGGCCGCGCAGGAACAGGTTCAGGAACAGCAGCACCCGGGCGTGCCCCGCGTCCTCCGAAGCGGCCGCGGCTGCGAGCCGAAGGACCTCCTCCTGACGCGGGCCGAACCGCGGGTGCCACAGGTGCAGGGCGATCCCCAGCAGCGACCGCGCGTCCGCGCGGGCGAGCTCCGCGCGCGCGTCGGCGACCGCCGCCGAGTCGCCGAAGGCGAGCGCGAAGGCCAGCCGGCTCCTGCGGCTCGGCCCGCTGCCCGGCACCCGCCGCGCCTGCGCCTCCACCAGCCGTGCGGCGAGAGCGCCGTCCGCGTGGAGGTTGAACGCATTCTCGACGAGGTGGACGTACGCCGGCGCGAAGCTCGGATCCAGCTCGATGGCCCGCCGGAAGGCCCGGTCGCCCTCCGTCTGCTCCGCGCGCGCCTGGCGCCCGAGGTGGAAGACGGTCTCGCCCAGCAGGTGCGAGACCTCCACGTCGTCGGGGTACCGCTCCGCGGCGCGGCGGAGCGGGTCGAGGCCGTCGAGCGTCCCTCTCCAGAGGGCGAGCTTGGCGTCCACGAGCACCCCCGCGCGCGGGGGGAGCCGACCGGCTCCGTGACGCGCGGCGCGCTCGAGGAAGCGACGGCCGGCCTCGCCTTCGACGATCTCCGTCCACCCCGCCGCCGTGCCGAGCCGGTAGAGCGCGAGGGCGAAGGTGGAGTCCGCCTCGACCGCCCGCTCGTAGGCGGCGATCGCGCCCTCGAAGTCGGACCGCCGCAGCAGCAGCTCGCCGTCGAGGTACGCCTTGAGCGCCGGCACGGAAGGGGTGGAGAGTCCGGCCAGGTCCACGGCCGGGAGGCGTTCGTCGCCGCCGCCGAGGAGCGCCTCGAGCGTGCCCACCGACAGACGGTCCACGAGCGACTGCAGGCTGTCCGCGGGTCCGCTCGCGCTCGCCTCGCCGACCTTCCGGCGCCGGTCGGCGTCGTACACGTCGGCGGACAGGCGAACGTCGGGGCCGAGCGCCACGATCGAGCCCACCACGCCGTACCGCGCGCCGCTCGCGCGCGCCACCTCGAGGGCGGCCTCCAGGTCGGCGCCCGACGAGTCCCCGACGCGCCCCTGCCACCGGGCCAGCACCGTGCGGCTGTCGATCGCGCGCAGCCCGCCGGCGCCGTCGAGGTTGGTGGTCAGCAGGTCCACCATGCCCTCGCGGAGCGACTCGAGGCCGGGGCCCTGCGCGCGAAACGGCATCACCGCGACGGCGCCGGGAGCGGCCGCCGTGGTGCGCCCGTCGCGCGGCCCGAGCCGCGGCGCCAGCCAGATCGCGGCCAGCGCGGCGAGTCCCGCCGCGGTCGCGCCGACGGCGACGGCTCTCCGCCGGCGGGTCCAGGGGCGATCCGCGCGCGGACCCGGGAAGTCGGCCCGCAGAGCCGGCGCCACGACCTGGAAGACGCGCTCGGGCCGCGTCAGGCCCCGCAGCGCGACCTCGCCCGCGGGACGGAGCGCGACCCCGTCGGGAAGCTCGTCCACGATCAGCTCGCGCGCCGCGCCGGAGACGAGGATCTGTCCGCCGTGCGCGGCCGCGAGGATCCTCGCCACCCTGTTCACCGCGGGACCGAAGTAGTCGCCTCCCCGCTCCTCGGCGGCCCCGGCGTGGAGCGCGATCCGAGCCCGCAGGCCGCCGGGCACCGACCAGGGCTCCGAGCCGAGCGCGAGCTGCGCCGCCACCGCGGCCTCGAGCGCGTCCGGCGCCCGTGCGAAGGCCGCGCAGAAGGCGTCGCCGACCGTCTTGAACACGTGGCCGCCCCTCGACTCGATGGCGTGTCGGAGCAGGGCGTCGTGGCGGGCCAGCGCCGAGGGCATCCCGGCGCGGTGCCGCTCCCAGAGCGCGGCGCTGCCCTCGATGTCGGTGAAGAGGAAGGTGACGGTGCCGGACGGCAGGTGGGGCATGGTCGGCGGTCTCTCCGTCCCGTGGATCCCGGACCCCTCGAGCGGATCGCGGCGTCCGGGAACGGTCGGGGGGACGCCTCCGTCGTCAGAACACGCTGAACTGCACGTAGCGGTTGGGATTCTCGCGCAGGTCCTGCATCAGCGCCCGCAGGTCGGTCACCAGCCCCGTGAACTGGTCGGCCAGCACGGGGTCGGAGATGAAGCGCCCGGCGAGGCCGTCGGACTGCTCGAGCCGCGTGAGCACCCGCTCGAGGCGGGCGGAGGCCTCGTTCAGGTTCTCGTACAGCGCGGGGTCCTCGGCGAGCCGGTTCAGCGTCCCGTCCCCGGTGCGGAAGCTGGTCGCCAGCGAATCGACGGAGGCCGCGGCCGAGGCGACGCGCGCGCCGACGCGGTCCTGCGTGCGGCGCAGGTCGGCCATCGCCGCGCGGGTCTCCGCCAGCGTCGCGGACAGACTCTCGTGAAGCTCGTCGTCGCGCAGCAGCCGGCCCACGGTGCCGCGCCCCTCCTCGAGACCGATCGAGATCGCCTCGAGGTTCTGGACCACGGCGTCGAGCTTGTCGAGGGTCCTGCGCCCCGGCTCGATCAGGTCCGTGAGCTCCGTCTGCGGGCGGCCCCGGAGAACCGCGTCGTCCGGGAGCGGGGCGCGGGCCTCGCCGGCCTCGAGCTCGAGCAGCTTGTCTCCGAGGATGCCGATGGATCCGATGCGGACGCTCGCGTCCGAGCGGAGAGTCCGCCGCACGTCGTTGCGCACCTCGAACGCGACGCGCACGGGGAGGTCCCCCCCGCGCGGATCGAGCTCCACGGCCCCGACCTTCCCGACCTCCATCCCGAGGAACACGACGGGCGCGCCGGGAAGGAGCCCGTCGGCCGAGGGGAAGCGCGCGGCGAGCGGCTCCTCGCGGCGGAACACGCCCAGGACGTCGCTGTTGAAGGCGACCCACAGCAGGATCAGGAACCCCGCGAGCAGGACGAGGCCGAGCTTCACCTGCGACCATCGCAGCGTGTCGCTGCGCCTCACCGCAGCGCCTCTCCGACCTTCGGAGCGATCTCGTCGATCGACCGCAGGAACGGCTCGAGGAACCCGCGCACCCCCGGATGGTCGGAGGCGAGGAGCCCGGCGGCGTCGCCCTCGTACAGGACCTTGCCGCCCTCGAGCAGGATGAAGTGGTCGCCCACCCGCAGCGCGTCGGCGATCTCGTGCGTCACCACCACGGAGGTCGTGCCGTGCCGGTGGCGCAGCTTGAGGATCAGGTTTCCGATGCGGCGCGCGGTGCCGGGGTCGAGCCCCGTGGTCGGCTCGTCGTAGAGGATCGCCTCGGGGTCGCACGCGGCGATCGCGCGTGCGATCGCGACCCGGCGCTTCTGTCCGCCCGAGAGCTGGTCCGGCATGCGGTCGATGAAGCGGTCGGGATCCAGCTCGACCAGCTGCATCGTCTCGCGAACCTTCCGCTCGACGTCCGCGGCCGCGACGTCGCCGCTCTGCAGCATCGCGTAGCCCACGTTCTCGCCCACCGTGAGGGAGTCGAAGAGCGCGTTCTCCTGGAACACCATCGAGAGGTTGCGGCGCGCCTCCTTCCAGTCCCGCTCCGTGAAGGAGGTGGTGTCGCGGCCGTCCAGCAGGATGCGCCCGCCGTCCACGGTCCACAGGCCCAGCATCAGCCAGAGCAGCGTGCTCTTGCCCGTCCCCGAGGGACCCAGCACGACCGTGATCCGGCCGCGCGGGACCTGGAAGCTCACGCCGTCGAGGATGCGCGTCGGCCCGTGCCAGAAGTGCACGTTCTGGAACAGGATGTGCGGATCGTCGGCGACCGCTCCGGGGGCTCCCGGCTGCTCGCCCCCCCTCGTCGTGCGCGGCGCTCGTCGGTCGTCCATGTCCACGGCCCCCCGGGCCGTCCCCCGCGGCTCGTCCGCTCGCGCCGGTCCCCGGCCGATCAGTTTCCGGTCCCGAAGATCGCGTCCAGGAAGCGGAACCCGAGCTGCGTGATGAGCAGGTTCACGATCAGGATCGCCACGGAATTCCAGACCACCGCCTGCCGCGTCGCGAGCCCGATCCCCTTCGTGCCGCCCGTCGTCTTGAGACCGACGTAGCAGGCGGTCACGCCGATCGTGAGCCCGAACACGAGCGGCTTCACGGTCCCGATCAGCAGCGTCTTGACGGTGAGGTTCTCGCGGACTCCGGTCCAGTACACGGCCGGGCTCAGATCGCCGATCGTGCGCGCGATCAGGTCGCCGCCGACGATCGAGATCGCGTCGGTGAACAGCGTCAGCAGCGGCACCATCACGGCGAGGCTCAGGACCCGCGGCACGACGAGCTTCTGGATCGGGTCCTCGCCGAAGACCTGGATGGCGACGACCTGCCGGCCGAGGACCATCCCGCCCAGCTCCGCGGCGATGCTCGACGCCACGCGCCCGGACACGATGAGTCCCGTCAGCACCGGACCCAGGTCCCGCACCACCGCGAGCGCCATCGCCCGGCCGGTGAGCGCCTTGGCGCCGAATCCGGCGAGCTGGTTCACGATCGTGAGCGCCATCGCCTCGCCCGCGAAGGCGCCCGCGAGCAGCACGACCCCGAGCGAGCCGACGCCGAGGTGGTCCATCGCCTCGACCGTCTCGCGCCAGTAGAAGGGCGGCCGCAGCGCCCTCCGCACGACCCGCCCCCCGAACCGGAAGAGCTCGCCGAGCTCGAAGAGTCCGGCCTTGACCCGCTCGCCGAGGGCCACGCGCCTCAGGCCCGAAGGCCGAGGGTCACGCGCCTCAGCCCCGGACGCCGAGGATGCGCGCCAGACGGCGGCGGATCCGCCCGACCCGCCGGTTCAGGTCGCTCCGGGAGAGCCCGGTGATCCGGGCGATGTCGCGCTGGGCCCGGCCCTCGATCAGGTAACCCACCACGATGCGGTCCACGAACCCGAGCGTGCGGATCGCGGCGTGGATCTCGTGCAGCGAAGGGAGCGCGTCGTCCGCGAACGGGCCCGGCGGCGCGGGCTCGTCGCGCAGCGCCTCGAACGGCTCGTCGGGATGCGCGGGAAGCTCCCGCGTCACGAAGTTCGTGAGCCGGTGCCGCAGGGCCACCTTGAAGTAGCGCATCCCCTCGGCGGCCGTGCTGTCGATGGCGAGCCCGCGGGCGCTCCGCCACGGTCCGCCGCCCAGCTCGAGGAGCAGGTCGATCGCCACGTCCTGGAGCTCCTCCTCCAGGAAGGCACGCCGGTGGGCGTTGCCCGCCAGGGACCGGCGGATCGCGCCGAGCACGATGCCGACGTAGTCGCCGGGCAGCCCGAAGTGGAGGACGACGAGCTCGAGGTACTCGCGGTTGCGTGCGGAGACGGCCATCGCCCGGCGAATCTAGGGATGCCGGCGGGACGCCGACAGCAGACGCGGGGCGGGCGGAGACGACACGCCCGCGATGGGTCAGGAGGTCAGGTAGCCCTGGACGGCCTTGCGGTGCGCCTTCAGCGCCTTCCGCAGCTTGTTCATCTTGAGGCTCTGACTGTCGAGGTCGAGCACCTTCGACAACAGGCCCTCGGCCTCGCGGAGCTCGCCGCGCAGGAGCTTGAGCCGCTTCGTGGCCACGGCGTCCGCCTGCTCGGGCAGGCTGGCCAGCGCGTCGGCGAGCCGCTCCGCCTGGCGGCCGGCCCGGATCGCATCCCCCTCTTCGTGCCGGGAGAGATCGGCGGCGAGCGTCCGCGCGTACTCGCCGACCGTGACCGCGAGCGCGCGGACCGCCTGCAGCCGCTCGAATCGCTTGCCGTCCGGCTCCGCCTCCGCGGGCTCCTCCACGGAGCCGCCGTCCATCCAGGCCTTGATCGTGCGCGCCTGGTGCGCGCCGATGGTCTTGACCGCCATCAGGTCCTCGATCGTGGCCGCGCGCAGGGCCTCCGCGGAGCCCAGCCCCGCCTCCTCCAGCCGCCGCGCCTTCGCCGCCCCGATGCCGGGGATCCGCTCGAGCTCCACCTCCCCCTCCCTCGCCCGGCCGTCGTCGCCGGCCCCGCCGTTCTGCTCGTTCCTCCGGTCGCCTGCCACCTGCGTCACCTCCCGCCAGGGCTCGTCGTCGTCGGATCGGTGCAGCGCCTCGCGCGCCGCGACGTACCTGTGGTCGCGCTCGGCCGCGAGCGCCGCGCGAAGCGGGGCCGCCGCGTCGGCGGTGACCGCGCCGAGCGCCGCGAGCTCGTCGAGCCGGCGCAGCGAGGCGGCCGCGTCCTGCAGCGCCCCCAGGGCATCCTGCAACCGCCGGAGCCCCCGATCAAGCTCGGGGCGCGGCCCCTGGCCCTCCGCCTCGTAGCGCAGCTGCTTCCCCCGGATCCGCACCCGGTGGAGGCGCTCGTCGGTCGGCTCGCGCCGCGCGCGCCGGCGCTCCCGGAGCAGGCGCCGGGCCCGGCGTCGCAGGAGCCGGGCGGCGGCGCCGGGGCCTCCCGGACGGCCGTCCAGGGCGCCCGGACCGGGGCCCGAGCGGAAGGCTTCCTCGGCGTCCCGGAAAACGCCGGCGGCGTCCGGCAGGGTCACGAGCAGGCGCCGGCGCTCGGCTTCCAGCCAGGCGAGGAGCCCGGGATCGATCTCCCCCCGCAGCCGGCCGACCGTCCGCAGGGCGTCGAGCTCGCCGCGCAGGATGTCCACGTCCCGCACGGCGCCGGCGGCGCGAAAGAGGGCCGCGGCCCCGGCGCGCAGCTCCCCGAGCGGCCGCGCCGCCTGCGGATGCTCACGCGCCAGCGAACGCGCCAGCACCCGGCAGCGGCGGAGGGCCACGCGGAGGTCGTGGATCCCCTCCGGATCGCCCCCCAGCGCGCGTCCGAGTCGGGCGTGAACCGCCGCGATCCGCGCCTCGAGCCGGTCGAGGGCGCGAGGCTGGCCGCCGGGGTCCGCGGACGCGGGCGACCGCGGACCCGCCGCGCGCGACCGCCCTCCGGATCGTCCTCGGGGCGCGCCCACGCCGGCGCGCTCCGCGACGCCCCTCCCGAGCGCGGACGGCGCCGCGCGGGACTCCGGGTCGGGACGCGGCGGGCTGGCGGGACGGGTAACCAAGGCGTGCCTCCGTCGGCCAATCTACGGCCGCGAGGGCGCCCGGTCACTCGCACCGCCGGACGACCGCGCGCGGGCCGTGATCCTTTTGTGACCTCCGGGATGTAGATTGCGGCGATGCGCGTGGCGGCCATCGACATCGGCACGAACTCCGTGCACCTCCTGGTGGCGGAGGTCCAGGTCGACGGCTCGTTCCGCGTGCTGGACAGCCAGAAGGAGATGGTCCAGCTGGGCCGCGGCGAGTTCCGCGACCGCCGGCTCGCCCCGGAGCCGATGGCGAGGGCGCTCTCGGCTCTGGCCAGCTTCGCCCGGCTGGCCGCGGGTCACGAGGCGCGCCCCGTCCTGGCCGTGGCGACCAGCGCGGTGCGCGAGGCCTCGAACGGCGGGGACTTCCTGAACGAGGTCGCGGGGCGCACGGGCTTCCGCGTCCGGGTGATCACGGGGGAGGAGGAGGGGAGGCTCATCTACCGCGCGGTCCGCCACTACGTGGACCTCGGCGACCGGCGGGTGGTCGTCGTGGACATCGGCGGCGGCTCCGTCGAGCTCGTGCTCGGCGTCGGGCCGCGGGCGCTGGCTGTCGATTCGCTCAAGCTCGGGCACATCCGTCTCGCCGAGCGGCTCGAGGGCGACCCGCCCGACCCGGAGTCGGTGGGCGCGCTCCGGGAATCCTGCCGGGAGGCCCTGGCGGGCGTGCTCGAGACGTACACGCGGATCCCCGCGGACCTCGTGGTCGGCACGTCCGGAACGATCGAGGCCTTCGCCCGGCTCGATCTCGCGGACGGGAAGGACGGCGGGGAAGCCCACCTGCACAGCCTCGAGTCGGAGACCGTGTCCAGGCTCGCCCGGCGGCTCCTCAAGTCGGCCGCCGCGGACCGGCGGAAGCTGCCGGGGCTCGACGGCCCCAGGGCCGACACGATCGCGGCCGGCGGCCTCGCGCTCGAAGAGATCCTGAACGGCCTCGGGACGGAGCGCGTCACGGTCTGCACCGCCGCGCTCCGGGAAGGCCTCATCCTGGACTTCCTGGACCGGGCGGGCGAGCGGATCCGGCGCGAGGATTCGATGCCGGACGTGCGGATGCGGAGCGCCCACGAGCTCCTGGGCCGCGCGCGGGCGGACGTGGCGCACGCCGCCCACGTCGAGCGGCTGGCGGGGCAGCTGTTCGACGACCTGGCGTCCGTGCACGGCTTCGGCCCCGACGCGCGCGAGGTCCTGCGCTACGCCGCGCTGCTCCACGACGTCGGGCTGCAGGTCGCGCACCGCCGCCACCACCGGCACTCGCAGTACCTGATCTTGCACGGCGGCCTCCGCGGCTTCACGGCGCGCGAGACGGCGCTCGTCGCGGCCGTCGCCACCGATCTCCTCCAGGGCCGGCCGCTCGCCGAGGAGCTCGAGGCGGTCTCGGCGGGCGCGGCGCGGGTGCTCGGCGTGCCGCGCGTCCGCATCGAGCTCGGCCGCAGCCGTGAGCCGCCGGCCGCCGAGTCTCCGTATCC
>DATBJZ010000120.1:0-19490 GCA_036556125.1 Gemmatimonadota bacterium
GCTGCCGATCGGCACCGCGTACGCCGTCTGGACCGGGATCGGCGCGGCGGGCACGGCCGTGCTCGGGATCCTGCTCTTCGACGAGTCGCAGGCGCCGCTCCGGCTGGCCTGCCTCGGTCTCATCGTGGTCGGCATCGCGGGGCTGAAGCTCTCCGCATCGTGACGCATGCCCGGCGAGCAGGCGCGCAGGCGGTGTCGCCAGTCGTCCACGTGGGAGCGCGCTGCGTCGTGGCGAAGGCGGAGAGTGCGCGTTGCCGCGCGTCAGCCGGCCGACGTCCGCAGTCGCTCCAGCGCAGCCGAATTGGCGGGCGGGAAGCGGAGGGCGTCCAGCTCCCCGACGGGTATCCAGCGGAAGGGAGCACGCACACGGTCCGCGTCCCGCTCGTCCGCGAGGCGGCAGAGTAAGAAGTGGATTTCGAGACGTCGGGAGCCCGCGTCCCACCGCGTCCGTTCGTGGAGCCCGTCGACCCGGACCGCGATCCCGCACTCCTCCAGCACCTCGCGCTGCACGGCCGCCTCGACCGTTTCGCCCGGGAGGAGCTTGCCGCCCGGGAACTCGGCGCAGCCGGCCCAGGGCTCGCGCGCCCGAAGGCCGACGAGGACGCATCCTCTGCGAAGCACGATCCCGATCGCGATCGGCTGATTCACGCGTGGTGCGTGCTTCGATCGACGGCGCGGTCGCTGACCGGAACCTGGACCAAGGAGGGGAGTGGTCCGTGAGTCGATCCGACGTGGCCGGCCATCCTCCGACGAGGATGATTCCGGTCCTCTTCCTGGGCCTTCTGGTGGCCGGCGGTGGGCGGCAGCCCTCGCTTCGCGACTCCGACCGCATCCGGCTGGCCGAGGCGTTCCACCTGGCGCAGGACGTGCAGGACTCGATCTGGACGGGATGGAGCGAGGTGCCCTTCGCCGTCCTCCTCGTCACGCCCGAGCACGAATTCCTCGTTCGCCACCCCCATCCCTCCAGCGACTTCACATCCCTGGGATACGATTCCCTCGTGGGGAGCGAGGTCTACGCCCGGCCGACGAGCGGAAGACTTGCCCTGAACCTCCTCGCGACGTTCCCGGCGGTCCAGGGGGTCAACACCGTCGTGATGGGACAGCCCGAGCACACCGGGAAGTCCTCGACCTTCTGGGTCGTCACGGCCCTGCACGAGCACTTCCATCAGCTCCAGTACACCCGGCCCGACTACGCCGAGGCCGTCGCCGCGCTGGGTCTCTCGGGAGGCGACGAGACCGGCATGTGGCAGTTGAACTATCCGTTTCCCTACGACTCGTCGGCCGTCCGTGAGCCCTTCGTGGCCTACAAGGGAGCGCTGGAGAGGGCGTTGGCGGCGGCAGGCGGCCCCGAGGAGAGGGAACGCGCACGCGACTACGTCGCGGCGCGCCGCCGGCTCCGGGAGGCACTCGGCGACGCGGACTTCCGCTATCTCTCGTTCCAGATCTGGCAGGAGGGCGTCGCCCGCTACACCGAACTTGCCGTCGCACGCGCTGCGGCCGAGTGGCACGAACCGCTGCCGGCGTTCCGCGCCCTCGAGGACTTCGTGCCATATGCCGCCGCCGCCGACACGCTTCGGGGGAGGCTCGTCGA
Source organism: Gemmatimonadota bacterium (assembly GCA_036556125.1). GTDB lineage: Bacteria > Gemmatimonadota > Gemmatimonadetes > JACCXV01 > JACCXV01 > DATBJZ01. The sequence continues at coordinate 1,592 of DATBJZ010000120.1, forward strand.
GGAGATGGCGACTCTCGACCTGGCCTCCTGGGAGCGGCTCGTGTTCTACCCCGTCGGCGCCGTGGAGGCCCTGCTGCTGGACGTCGTACGGCCGGGATGGCGGCAGCGGTACTTCACGAGGCAGTTCGATCTCGAGTCTCCGTACGAGTAGGGGAGGACGACCGGGCCGGCCGGAACGCATCCGCCGATGGCCGACGGCCGCGCGCCGCTCGCGGCGCTCACCCTGGCGGACTTGCATCCCGATTGCGACGGGTCTTATCCTGCCGGTACACGAGAAAGGAGGTGGTCCATTGTCCAGTGACAGTACCTTGACGACCCGTGAGGTGCCTGAACGCTAGGTAACCCCGACCGGGGTCTTCCGGCGGGGTCCCGCGCGGAATCCCAGCAGGTCACCGACCCAGGAGCCGCGGACTGGTCACCCGCATCCAAGGCTCCTGGGTTTTTCTTTCGGCCCCTGACGTGTTCTTCGACGGCTGGTCGGGCCTCGTCCGCGTGCTCGTCGTGGGGGCGTGCGCCTACGTCGGGCTCGTCGCGCTGCTGCGGGTCTTCGGGAAGCGCACGCTTGCGAAGATGAACGCCTTCGACCTGGTCGTCACGGTCGCGCTCGGCTCGACGCTCGCGACCGTGCTCCTGTCGGAGGACGTGGCGCTCGCGGAGGGCGTGCTGGCCTTCGCGCTGCTCTGCTCGCTGCAGTTCGTCGTCACCGCGATCTCGCTGCGCTCACGACGGTTCCGCGAGACCATCAAGGCCGAGCCCCGGCTGCTCCTGCTCCGCGGCGAGATGCTGCGCAGGGCGATGCGCTCGGAGCGGGTTGGGGAGGAGGAGGTGACGGCCGCGATCCGGTCGGCCGGCTTCGTCCACCGCGATCAGGTCGAGGCGGTCGTGCTCGAGACGGACGGCACCTTCAGCGTCGTCGGTCGCACGCGCGGCGGCGGGGGCGCGCGACGGACCTCCCGGACGCGACGGACGCCCGGTCAGGAATGCACCCTCCGGAGGAGAACCCATGATCGATCACGTCAGCGTGCTCGTCGGCGACCTCGCGAGGAGCAAGGAGTTCTACGTCGCGGCGCTCGGGCCGCTCGGGTACTCCGCCATCCTCGAGTTTCCGAGCTCCATCGGCCTCGGCGCCGCGGGGAAGCCCGACCTCTGGCTGACGCTGGACACGCGCGGCCACATCCATCCCGTGCACGTCGCCGTCCGCGCGGGGTCGCGCGCCGACGTGGACGCCTTCCACCGGAGCGCGACGGCCGCCGGCGGCAAGGACAACGGCCCTCCCGGCGTGCGGCCGCACTACCATCCCCACTACTACGGCGCGTTCGTGCTCGATCCCGACGGCCACAACCTCGAGGCCGTCTGCCACGATCCCGCCGGCTGATCGACCGGAGCCGGCGCTCGCCTCACGTGTCGCGGAAGCCCTCCGCAACGGATCGGTCCCGGGGCCTGGGGCCGCCGATCTGCCGCCCGGGCGAACGACGCCCTCGGGGCCGGCGAGCGGCCGGGTCGAGCAGCGGCAGCGGGTCGATCGCCTCTCCTCCGTCGTAGATCCCGTAGTGGAGGTGCGGGGCGCCGCCCGCGGCGTTCCCGGTCGAGCCCACGAACCCGATCACGGCTCCGGACTGCACCCAGTCGCCCTCGTCGAAGGCGCCGTAGCGGTCGAGGTGCGCGTAGTAGTGGCGCTGCCCGCCCGGCCCGAGCACCAGCACCGTGCGGCCGCCGAGCCGGTTCTCACCCACGTTCACCAGCACCCCCTCGGTCGTGCTGAGCACGGGCGTCCCGCGCGCCGCGAAGAGGTCCACGCCCTGATGAACTCTCCCGCCGCTGCGCGGCGCCCCCCACGTGTCGGCGACGGCCTCGCGCGGAACGGCCACGGGCATCGGCAGCCGCGACGGCGGATCGGCGGTCACGAGCCGGACCAGTCTCACCATCCGCTCGGCGTACGGTCTGGCGAGGAGGGCGGCGGCGACGAGCGATGCGGCGAGCAGGAGGCTGGAGAGGACACGCCCCGCCCTCATTCCGGCGTTTCGTAACGGACCAGGATCGCCTCGCGTCCCTCGGCGGCGAAGACGACCCGCGCGGGGAGCCGGAACGGCGCGAACACCCACCGCGTGGAGCGCAGCAGCGGCGGCGTGAGGGCCGGACTTGCGTAGCGCCGCGTCGTGAACGTCCGCGCCGGCGTGGAGAGGCGCTCGCTCCCCATGTCCACCTCGGGGGGGAGCCGGAGCAGCGTGCCGAGCGGATGCGGGCCCGCCGGCAGCCAGTACGTCGAACGCGGGCCGCCGCCGCCGGCCGTGATGCCCCACCCCTCGAGCGCCGCGACGTCGAGGCGGAAGAGCACCGGTCCGTCGATCGCCAGGCGTTGGCGCGCGAGGCCCGTGGACGCGCCGCGGGCCTCGGCCTCCAGGGAGTCGCCGCGCACGCGCCACGTCACGGTCTCGCTCTCGCTGCCGGACCGGCGGCGGAGCGTGACCTCGCGGATCCGGAACAGGGAATCGGCGCGCGCGTGAACGACGACGTTCCGCCCGTCCGCGTGGGCGACCTCGGACTCCAGCACGTAGCCCCCGCCGTCCGCGGCCGTGAGGGTCCAGCTCTCGAGCGCGACCGGCTCGCTCGAGCGCAGCGGGCGGTGGTGGTAGACGCCGCGGGCGAGGACGGGGCCCGTGAGCGGCGGCGGGTCCTCGGGCTCCGGATTGGTCTCGAACGCGGCGAGCTCCAGGCGGATGCCGAGGCTCGGGAGCTCGGCCGCCGCGGGGACCCGGCTCCCGGGGAGCACCCACCAGCGGTCCCGCTCCCCGGCGGCGTCGTCCGTCGGCCCGGAGGCATCTCCCGCGCCCGGCACCTCGAAGAGGAGCACGCGGAACCGGCCGGGGGGCACGTCGATCTGCTCGGTCCCGAGCACCCGGGCTCGCAGCCGCCGCACCTCGCCGACCAGCACGCCGGGCGCGCTGCCCGCGAGATACGCCGGCCGCGCCTCGTCGTCGCCGTTCTCGAAGGGCGCCAGCTCCCACCCGCGCGTGACGAAGAGCTGCGACACGAAGACCCCGTTCCGCGGCAGCGTGACCTGCTGGCGCGTCTCGCCGTCGGCGGCGCCGTAGGCCTGCACCGTGAGCAGGTCGCCGGCCCGCCGGTACGTCGCGTAGGCCTCGGCGCCCGAGGCGGTGCTTCCCAGGTCGGCTTCCACGAAGGCGAGGTCGGGGCTCAGCGTCACGCTGCCCGACCGCATCGTCGAGACGCCCTCGGAGCCCAGCGTCGTGGTCGCCCGGAGCGTGAGGAACCCGGCTCCGTCTTCGAAGAGCTCCCACTCCTCGCGGCCGAGGAGCGAGTCCGTCGCGAGCGCGCGAATCTCGTAGAGTCCGCGCGCGGTGAGCCGGCCGAAGGTCTCGTCGCGCGGCAGGCCCTCGGCTTCACCGAACGGGTCGAGGGGCGCCTGCACCGGAGGGCCGGCGGCGGACGTGTCGGAGGGGGAGGTGGAGTCGTCGCCGGCGGGGGCGCCGGTCGCGGACGTGTCCGCCCGCTGGCCCGAAGCAGCGGTGGTCCAGCACGCGGCGAGGACCGCCAGCGCCAGCAGGGCGATGGCCGGACGGGCGCGGCGGTGGTGGCGAGACGGCACGGAGGACGACACCGCGAGCCGTTGCGCGACGGGCCGGGCGGACCGCGGGTCAGCGTCAGCGTCCACAGAGATCCCCGCCACGCGCGCTCGGACTCGATCTTCCGTTCCCGAGGGCGAAGCTGCGGAGGAACCCGCCGAGCCGCCAGATCTCCAGCGGCAGAGCCGCGCGCCGTCGCTTGTGAGCGTGCAGGGCCCGCTCTAGACTGGACGCATGGCGGGAGCCACCCCGGAGAACGAGGCGCCGGCGGCGCCGTCCGGCTCCCGCGCGTCGGACCGTCCCCTGGCCAAGCTCGCCGTCGCGGTCGTGAGCTGGAACACGCGCGAGCACCTGCGGCGCTGCCTGGCGTCGGTGGAGGCGGAGGGTGCGGAGGAGGTCGTGGTCGTGGACAACGCCTCCTCCGACGGGAGCCCCGCCATGGTCCGCGCCGAGCACCCCCGCGTCCGCCTGCTGGCCAACCCCGGCAACACCGGCTACGGAGCGGCCGCGAACCAGGCGGTCACCGCCTGCACCGCGCCGTACGTCCTGCTGCTGAACGCGGACACCCGGGTCTGCACGGGCTCCCTCGCCGCGCTCGCCGAGCACCTGGACCGCCATCCCGGCGCGGGGCTGGTCGGGCCGCGCCTGCTCAACCCGGACGGGACGCTGCAGGTCTCCTGCCAGCCGCTCCCCACGCCTCTCCACACGCTGCTCGCCGATTCGCCGCTGTGGCGGATCGTTCCCCACGTCCCGGTGCTCCGTCGCCGCTCGCTGTATGGCTGGTCGCACGATCGCGCGCGGGTCGTACCGTGGGTGAAGGGCGCGGCGCTGGCGATCCGGCGCGCCGCCTTCGAGGAAGTCGGCGGCTTCGACCCGGCTTTCTTCCTGTACTACGAGGAGGTGGACCTCTGCCATCGCCTCGCGGGGGCGGGCTGGACGATCCACTTCGCCCCGGCGGCCGAGGTCGTGCACGTGGGGGGCGCCAGCACCGTCCAGGACCGGGCGGCGATGGCGGCCCAGCGCTTCGCCGGCACGATGCAGTACTACCGCCGGCATTATTCGGGCGCCGCGCTCGCCCGCGGTCTCCTCGCCGTCCGCGCGATCGTGCTCGGCCGCTGGATCCGGGACACGGTGCGCTTCCTGGTCGCGCGCGACGCCGCGCGACGTGCGGCGCTGCGCGCGGACGCGACCGGCTGGGGCCGTGTTCTGACCGGCCGCGGACGCGGGGCGTGAGCGTCGGCGCGCAGCCCGGCCCGGGTTCCGCCGCGAGCGCCGCCGGCTCGAGCCGCCCCGGGCGCATGGCCGTGGCCGTCGTGAGCTACAACACGCGCGAGCTCCTGCGAGCCTGCCTGGAGTCGGTGGACGCCGAGGGCGCGGCGGAGGTGGTCGTCGCGGACAACGCTTCGACGGACGGGAGTCCCGATCTGGTCCGCGCCGAGCACCCGCGCGCGACCCTCCTGTCGAATCGCGCCAACCCGGGGTTCGGCGCGGCGGCGAACCAGGCCGTCGCGGCGTGCACAGCGCCGTACGTCCTCCTCCTCAACGCCGACACGCGCCTCGAGGCGGGGGCGCTCGCGGCGCTGACGGACCACCTCGACCGCCACCCCGGGGCGGCGGTCGTCGGCCCGCGGCTCGTGAATCCGGACGGCACGCTGCAGCCGTCCTGCAATCATTTCCCCACGCCGGTCCACGCGGTCCTCGTGCGCACGGCGGCCGGCCGTCTGCTCGCGCGCACACCGCTGGTGCGCCGGGCGTACCTGCCCGGATGGTCGCACGACCGGCCGCGGGCGGTGCCGTGGCTGAAGGGCGCGGCGCTGGCGCTGCGGCGGGAGGCGTTCGAGCAGGTGGGCGGATTCGATCCCGGGTTCTTCGTCTACTTCGAGGAGGTGGACCTCTGCTACCGGCTGGCCGAGGCGGGGTGGGAGGTCCATTTCACGCCCGCGGCCCGGGTGATGCACGTCGAAGGGGCGAGCACGGTCCAGCACCGCTCCGACACGACCCTGCGCTGGTTCGCCAACGCGGAGCGCTTCTACCACCGGCACTGGTCCGCCGGCCGTCTCCGTCGCCTCCGCCTCGGCCTCGGCGCCGTGCTGCTTCAGAAGACCGTGCGCGACACCCTGCTGCTGCGCCGCGCCGGAGACCCGGAGCGACGGCGACGGCTCGCGGAGGACCTCGGAACCTGGCGGCGCGCGTTGCGCGACGTGCGCGGGGGGGCCGCCGCGCGCCGGCCGGACGCCCCTCCGGGATCGCACGACGCCCCCGCATCGGCGGCAGGGCCCCCGGACCTCCTCCGCCGCGCGGACTGGCGCTACCTGCTGCCGCGCTCCGAGCACGGCGGGTTCAGGCACCTGGTGGTGCTCGGCGGTCCCGCGGCGCTTCCGGAGCTGCTGACGGAGCTCGGGGTGGCGCGACGCGTCGATGGACGGCTGCCCGCGGACGGCGACCCGCCGGATGCCATCGCCGTCCTCCACGATGCGGGGGTGGATCCCTCTGCCGCGGCGGCGCGGCTGGCGCCGGACGGCGCCTTCTACTGCGAGATGGATCGTCGGGCAGCCGGGCGCCCCGGCCCGTCGCCGGCGGGGCTGCGCGCGGCGCTCGAGGCGCGGGGGCTGCGCACGACCGGCGTCTACGCGGTCCGGCCCGGCTTCGCGGCCCCGGCGGCCTGGCTGCCGCTCGACGCCGGGGGCGCCATGCGCTGGTACCTGGACAGCGCCCACGCCGCCTGGTCGCCGCGGCGGCGGCTGTTCGAGGCGGCCCTGCGGGCGGGGACACGTCTCGGGGCCGGCATCCGCGCGGGGGTGTGGCCCTGCTACGCGGTGACCGCCTCCGCAGGCTCGAGCGGCGACCTGCCGATCGTGCTCGGCCTACCGGTCCTGCCCCCGGGCGCTGGGGGCCGGGGGGTGCGGACGCTGATGCTGGCCCCCGGAGCGGACCGGGTGGTCCTCCTGCCGTTCGCCTCCCGGGGCGCGGCGCCGGAGCTCGTGCTCAAGGTGCCGCGCACTCCCGCGTTCGAAACCCGCACCGAGAACGAGCAGACTGCGCTGGGAGCGATCCGTGGCCGGCTCGACGACGATCTGGCGCCGACCCTGCCCCGACCGCTCGGGATCGTTCGCGACGGCGGCCTGACCGTCGCGCTGGAGACGCCGTTGCCCGGCGCCTCGCTCGTGCGCTCGAGCGGCCGATGGGGGACGAGCCGCGCCCGCAAGCTCCGGGACCTGCGGCTCTCCGCGGCCTGGATCGCGGCGTTCCACCGCGCGACGGAGGTCCGGCGCCCCGCGTGGGACGCGGCGTCGGAATGGCTGGAGACGCCGCTCTCGCGCTACGCCGAGGCCTTCGGCGTTCCGGGCAACGAGGCGGCGCTCTTCGAGGCGGCGCGCCGCCGGTCGCGGGAGCTGGCCGGGACGCCGCTCCCCCTCGTCTGGCGGCACCGCGACTTCAACGCCTGGAACGTGCTGCGGCACGGCCGGCAGGTCGGGGTCGTCGACTGGGAGGGCGCCTCGATCGGACCTGCGCTCTGCGACCTGCTCCACTTCACCACCCACTGGAACGAGATCGCGCGCCGCCTGCCCGTGGACGCGCGGCGCCTGGCCGCGTTCCGCCGGCTGTTCATCGGCGGCGCCGCGGAGGACGCGTTCGATCGGGCGGCACGGACTGCGATCTCCGACTACCTCCGGGCGCTCGCGATGGAGGAGCGCTTCCTGCCGCTCCTGCTCGTCGTGACGTGGACGGAGCTGGCGTGGAGCCGCTTCGATCAGCGTCGGCTCGTCGACCCCCGGTGCGCGCCTCGCGCGGACAATCCCGCGCTGGAGTACGTCGGGGTTCTCGCGCTCCATGCGCGAAGCCTGTTCGCCTGAAACGCGGCTGCCGACGGCTCCCCTCGGCCCGACGTCCGAGCCGGGCGCGCGCCGCCGGATCCTCGTGCTGGCGCCCTTCCCGCCCCGCCTGGACGCAACCCACGGCGGAGGCCGGGCCATGGCCCAGCTCCTCGTACGTCTCGCGGAGCGGCACCGCGTGGCGCTCCTCCATCTCCGCGCGCCGGACGAGCCGCCGCTCGACTCCGCGCTTGCGGGGCGGCTGGAGAGCGCCGAGGCGGTCGCGCGCATCGCGAGCGGCCGCCGACTGCCGGCGCGGCTCCTGCGCCGCGGCCGGATCGCGGCGGCGCGCCTGGGCGGCCGCCCGCGATGGGTGTCGCACGTGGTCGTCCCCGCCTTCGCGGAGCGTCTGCGCGCACGCGTCCGCAGCTGGCGCCCGGAGATCGTCCAGCTCGAGTTCCACGTGATGGGGGCATATCTGCGAGCGCTCGGCGCGGATCCGGCGCCGCGGGTGCTGGTCGCCTACGAGGCCGGCACCCGCGCGGCGCGTGACCTGGTCCGCGCCGCGCGCGGCCCCCTGCGCCTGCTCCGCCTGCTCGATCTGTGGGCCTGGGAGCGGTTCGAGCGCGACGTCCTCCGGCGCGTGGACGCCGCGGTCGCCTTCACCGGTCCGGACCGCCGGGCTCTCGCGGCGTTGGCGGGGAGCACGCCCGTTCACGAGATCCCGCTCGGGGCGGAGCTCCCGGACCGCGCGCTCGATCCCCGGGGCCGGCCGCCGTATCCCGTCGTCTTCGTGGGGAACGGCCTCCATCCCCCGAACGCCGACGCGGCGCTCCGGCTCGTGGAGAGCATCCTGCCACGCCTGCGCGCGCGCTGGCCGGAGGCCGCCGTCGAGATCGTGGGGGAGGCGCCGCCGGTCCGTCTCGTGCGTTCCACGTTCGCGGGCGTCACCGTCACCGGCCGCGTTCCCGACGTCGCGCCCCATCTCGATCGCGCGGCCGTGGTGGCGGCGCCCCTCCGGCTCGGCGGCGGCATGCGCGTCAAGGTCCTGGAGGCGCTCGCCGCCGGGAAGGCGGTCGTCGCGTCGCCGCTCGCGATCGAGGGACTCGCGGTTCGCGACGGCGAGGAGCTCCTCGTCGCACCGGACGACGACGCGTTCGCGGCAGCGCTCGCGAGACTCCTCGCCGACCCCGGCGAGCGCACCGCCCTGGCCGGCCGTGCGCGCGCGTGGGCGCTCGCAAACCTGGGATGGGAGCGCTCCGTGGCCGCCTACGAGGCGCTCTACGCGGACCTGCTGGCGCAGCCCGTCCGGCGCGCGCGATGAGCGCGCCAGCCGGGAGCCGCGAGGCGAACGGAGCGCCGCTCGCGGTCTCGCTCGTCGTCTGCACGCGCGACCGTCCGGAGATGCTGGCCGAGACCCTGCGCTCGATCCTGGACGGCGACGCGGTCCCCGCCGAGCTGATCGTCGTGGACCAGAGCCGCCGCTCGAGTCGGCCGTCCGGTCTGCCCGCGCGCGGCTGCGACGTGCGCTGGCTCACGATCGACGGCGTGGGGCTGAGCCGGGCGAACAACGCCGGCGCCGCCGCCGCGCGGCACGACCGGCTCGTGTTCACCCACGACGACGTGCGCGTGGCGCCGGGCTGGCTCGGGGCGCTCACGGGCGCGCTCCAGCGGGCGGGCGAGCGCACGGTGGTGACGGGCCGGATCCTGGCCGGCGAGCCGGAGGTGGCGGGGGGCTACGCGCCGACGCTGCGGGTCCAGGTCGAGCCGGCGGTCTACGAGGGACGGATCGGATACGACGTGCTGAAGCCGCTCAACATGGCGATGCACCGCTCCACGCTCGCGGCCGTCGGCGGCTTCGACGAGCGACTCGGGCCCGGCACCCCGTTCCCCGGCGCCGAGGACAGCGACCTCGGGTTCCGTCTGCTCGAGGCGGGGTACCGGATCGTCTACGTGCCGGAGGCGGTGCTCCACCACAGGGCCTGGCGCACGGGCCGCGAGTACCTGCCCCTGCGCTGGCGCTACGGGATCGCCCAGGGCGCCTTCTACGCGAAGCACCTCCGCCGGAGCGACCTGCACGTCCTGAAGCGGGCGGCGCGCGACGTGCAATGGCGCGCCTCCCAGTTTCCGCGCCGGCTGCGGCGGGAGGGGCTGCGGGCGCTGGGCGACCCCGTCTTCGTGGTCGGGAACGTCGTCGGTGCGGCGCGCTGGTGGTGGCGCGAGGCCGGGCCCGGCCGATCGCTCCGCTGAGGCTCGACCCCTCGCTCAGCCGCCGCGGCGCAGCCGCTCCGCCGCGCGGCGCGCCAGGCGCCAGGGAGCGCCGGCGGTCCGCCCCGTGGCCGCGAGCGCGTCCACCACGCCGCCCAGCCGCCGCAGGAGCCGGTCGTCCTCGGCCGTTCGGCGCGCACCCGACGCCTGCCAGAACGCGGCCCACACGTAGAAGCGGAACGCCAGCAGGAACCCCGCGCGAAGGAGCCCGGGGACGCCGTCCTCCCAGGCGCGGCCGCGCACGATCTGCTTGTGCGCATACCCGGCCATGTCGCCCAGCATCGCCCGGGCGCTGAAGGGCTGGCCGCGATCGACCATGGACTGGCCCTGGACGGGCGCGTAGCGCAGCGCCCGCTCCACCGCCTCGGGGATCGTGCGGTTCCGGTCGTGCACGATGACGAGGTCGTCACGTGACGGCAGCCGGTGCAGCCGGCCGGGCGCGATCTCCGGCAGGGCGTTGGGAACCTCGGGCCAGCGCACGCGATCCCGGCGATACATCCGGATCTGCGGCTCGTAGCGGTGGAGCGGGTTCGCGGGGGGGTATCCGAGATCCACGTTCATGCGCGGCGTCACGACGGCGTCCACGTCCTGGCGCGCCGCCACGCGGGCCAGCTCCGCGGCCAGCCCCGGCGTCACGCGCTCGTCGGGATCGAGGGCGAGGATCCAGGCGTTGCGGGCGCGGTCGGCGAGCTCGTTGCGGAGCGGCTCGACGATGGGGAACGGCTCGCGCGTGAAGACGCGGGCGCCGTGACGCCGCGCGACGTCGGCCGAGCCGTCCGAGCTCGAGAGGTCCAGCACGAGGACCTCGTCGGCCCAGGTCGCCGAGCGCAGGCAGGGCTCCAGCCTGTCGGCCTCGTTGCGGCAGACGATGCAGACCGAGATCGGAGGGGGACTCTGGCCCGACCGCTCCCCGGCCCGTCCGCCGGAGGGAGCGGTCTGCCGCGCGGGGCCGGCGGCGGCGTCAGCCACCGGCGGTCCTCGAGTCGGGGCTCACCGAGACGGTCCGGCGCGCGAGCGCGAGACGGAGCCCGCGGGCGGCCCAGTGCCCGACCAGGATCGCGGCGCGCGCCACGACGTCGGGCGTCGGCCGGCAGCGCACAGCCTCGCGCGCCTGGGCCAGGGGTCCGCGGAAATCGTTCGCCTTGAGCATTCGGCGGCCGCGACGCAGCGCGGCCCTCGCGCACGCGCTGCGGGCCCGCCGCGTGATCGCCGCGGCACGGCCCGACGGAAGCAGCGCACGGTTCAGGTCGATCACGCGGCTGAGGTCCCGGACGTTGCGCCCCGTCCGCAGGACGCCCGCCGACAGCGAGCGCGCGTGAACGCGGTAGACGGCCAGCGGCTCGGGCTCGTACCAGACCGGGTAGTGCGCCGCGATCCGCACCCACATCTCCCAGTCCTCGCCGTAGGCGTGGATCCGACGGTCGAACCCGCCCAGCCGCTCGTACACGTCGCGGCGCACCACCATCGCCACCGCCTGCAGCCGCTGCCCCTCGGCGATCGTCTCCAGCCAGCCCTCCAGGACGCCGCTCTCGGCGCGCTCGAGAGGGGACAGGCCGTGCACGCGGCCGTCGCCGTCCTGGTGGACCTGCCGGCAGAAGGCGGCTCCGGCGTCCGGCCGCAGCTCGAACGCGCGCGCCATCGAGAGATAGAAGCCGGGACGGACCTGGTCGTCCCCGTGGAGGAGGTGCACGAGGCGGCCGCGGGCCCGCCGCAGGCACTCGTTGAAGGTCGCGACGTGGCCGCGGTTCTCCGGCTGACGGCTGAAGGCCACCCGGTTTCCTGCGACGGCGGCCACGACCGCCGCGGGATCGTCGCCGGAGGCGTCGTCCACGACCTCGATCTGCATCGCCGACGCGCCGGGGTCCTGCCGCAGCACGCTCTCGAGCGTCTCCCCCAGCCAGCGCGAGGACTGGTAGGTGGGGACCATCACCGACCAGAGCGGCCGCGGCTCTCCCTCCGGCACCGGCGGAATCGGAGGACGCGGTCCGGCGTCCGTCATCGGATCACCCGTGCGGCGCGGAGGACGCGATAGACGGGCGGCAGGTAGACGCGGAGCGCCAGCTTCGCGACGTACGGATCGGGATCGGCGGCGCCGCGGCGCAGCCCCGCGAGGTGCCGGGCCAGGTGCGCGCGCGCCCTGCGCCGGTCGCCCCTCCGGGCGTAGAGGTCCGCGAGCCGCAGGGCCCGCCGCGCGATCTCCGGCCGCAGCACGGAGTCGTAGGCGAACCCCAGGTCCGCGTTCAGGCGCTCGAGGAAGGTCACGACCTGCTCCGCCTGCGCCTCCTTGTCGAGCCACGACCACATCCCGCCCGCGTGGACCCGGTACGCGCCCAGCACCTCGTCGAGGTAGGCGGCCGTCCCGCCGCGGGCGTGGAGGACGTAGAGCGCCCAATCCGTGAACCGCACGGCGCGCAGCCAGGCCGGCAGCCCGCCTCCCGCGCCGCGCCGCAGCACGGCGGAGCACCCGGCGATCGGGTTCCGCCGCAGGAGGTCCTCGAGCCCCCACAGCGGACGCTCGTCGGGGGCGTTCGTCGTCTCGCCGATCGAGGCTCCGTCAGCGTTCACGACGACCACGTTGTGGAAGCAGATCGCGCACTCGGGATGCGCCTCCAGGTGGTCCACCTGGCGCTGCAGCTTGTGCGGAGACGTCCAGAAGTCGTCGCCGTCCAGCATCGCCACGTACGTCGCCGCGGATTCCCGATAGGCCTGCATGAAGTTCGCGTTGTCGTTCCGGTTGCGGTCCGCCAGGACGACGCGCATGCGCGCGGGGTGACGGTTCTGATACGCGCCCACGATCTCGCGTGTCCGGTCGCGCGAGCAGTCCTCGAGGACGACGAGCTCGAAGGGGAAGTTCGTCTCCTGCGCGAGCACGCTCTCGATCGCCTGCGCGACGAAGGCCTCGTGCTCGAACGTGGTGAGGAGGACCGTGACCTTCACGGCGCCGCTCCGCCGGCGGCGGCGCGGCCGGACGGCGTCGAGGCCGCGAGACGGCTCCGGACGTCGCCGGCGTGGGCGGCCGCCACCCGGAGGACGGCTCCGATGGCGTCGATCTCGGGCCCGCCGACCGCGGTCCCCGTCGGCAGGCACAGCACGCTGCGGGCGAGCCGGTCGGTCACCGGGAGCGACACGGACGGCGCTCCGCGGTACGGCGCCATCACGTGGCAGCCCGGATGGAAGTACCGCCGGGCGAGCACGTTCTCCGCCCAGAGCACCCGGTGCAGGTCGTCCCGCGTGAGGCCGGCGGCGTCCTCGTCCACCTCGACGACGACGTACTGGTAGTTCCAGCGTTCCCCCGCCGCGGGCCCGAGCAGGGCGAGGCCCGGCGTGCCGGCGAGGGCGGCGGCGTAGCGCTCGTGGTTCGCGCGGTTGACCGCAACGAACTCCTCCAGGCTCTCGAGCGACGTGATCGCCATCGCCGCCGAGGGCTCGCTCATCTTGCCGTTGGTCCCCAGCTCCACGACGGTGTCGTAGTCGGCGAAGCCGAAGTTCCGCATGAGCCGCATGCGCCGGGCGAGACCGGCGTCCCGCGTCGTGACGGCGCCCCCTTCGAACGCGTTCACGAACTTCGTGGCGTGGAAGCTGAAGACCTCGACGTCGCCGAACCCGCCGATCGGCCGGCCGCGATGGCTGCACGCCAGGGCGTGCGCGGCGTCGAAGATCAGGCGCAGGCCGCGCCGCGCGCAGACGGCCTCGAGCCCCTCCACGTCGCACGGTCGCCCCCAGAGGTGGACCCCCAGGATGGCGCTCGTGCGGGCGGTCACGCGCCGCTCGGCGGAGCGCAGGTCGATGCAGTGGGAGCGCGCGTCCACGTCGCAGAACACGGGTTCGAGTCCGATCCAGGCGAGCGCGTGAGCCGTGCCCACGAACGTGAAGCCGGGTACGACGACCTCGCCCGTCAGCCCCAGCGCGCGGGCCGCGATTCCGAGCGCCACGGTGGCGTTGCACACCGCGATGCAGTGCGGCACGTCCAGCAGGTCCGCGAGCCTCCGCTCCAGCTCCTGCACGTAGGGACCGTCGTTCGTGAGCCAGCGCCGGTCCAGCAGGTCCTCCAGGCGCCTCCGCAGCCGCTCGCGGTCGCCCACGTTCGGCCGGCCGACGTGGAGCGGCTCGGGGAAGGTGCGGGGGCCGCCGAGGACGGCGAGGTCGTCGAGGCGCGCCTTGATCCGCGGGCTCGCGCCGCGTGGGGGATGCAAGCCGTCGCTCACGGGAGGCGCTCGACCGCTTGCGGCGTCGGGCTGACGCCGGTGACCGACCGGGCGGCCCCGGCCTCCGCCTCCGTCACGGCTCCCGGGCGACGATAGGCGGGGAAGTACCCGCTGCGGTCGCGCGGATCAGCTCCCGCGCCGCGACAGGCGCGGGCGTACGCCGCCGGATCGTAGACCTGCTTGAGCGCCACGAAGGGCGCCTGCGCCGCCCCGAAACGGCGCTTGAACTCGGCCAGCGAGTCGCCGTCGCGGACGCCGCCTCCGAGGTTGAGCACGGGCGCGCCGGCCTCGCGGAGCGCCTGCACCGCGTACCAGATCAGCGCCGCCGAGTGCCGCCGCCCCTCCGGCAGGGCCACGTTGAAGAGGAAGTCGGCGGCGTAGGGCGTGTAGCCGAAGAGGCTCACCGCTTCGATCGTCGAGCCGCGTCCGGCGCCCACCACGAGAACGCCGTCCAGCTTCGCCAGGCCCGCCATCGTCGCCGGCGTGAAGGCGTACGCGGCGGTGGCGCCCTTCTCGCGGAAGAACTCGGCATACCGCGCCAGCAGAAACTCCGTGAGCGGCTCGCGGTCGAGCCGGATCGCGGAGCGGATCGCCTCCCAGTCGCGCAGCTGCCGCCGCCGGTTCGTCGACAGCCCGGCGAAGAGCCGCTCGGAGCCGAGGGTCAGGTCGAGCAGGTACAGCTGGTGATGGACGTGGGCGTCGGCAGGGTCGTAGTTCGACGGATCCGCGAGCACGGGGTGGAGTCCCACGTAGCCGCAGACGTAGCCCTCCGCGCGGGCGAACTCGGCCCACCGGCGTGGGAAGTCGTGCCGCGGCCCCGCGCCCGCGAAGCCCGAGAAGCCGTAGGGGGTGACCAGGTCCACGCCCTCCGGCATCCGGCGCTCGACGAACGGGCAGACGACGCGGCCCTCGCCGGCCTCGAAGCGGTAGAGCCAGGCGTCCTCCGCCGAGCCCGAATGGAGCGCACGGCACCAGCCCCACGTGTGGGCGATCGCGTGCGGCACCCCGCGGAGGGCCGCCTCCCAGCGGGCGCGCGCCGCCAGCGGGATCCGCTCGTGCCGCGGCTCGGCGCCGGCGCCCGCGCGCCCGGGAGCTTCCGGACCCCCGGTGACGCGCCCGTCGGGAGCTTCGGGAAGACCGGTCACGCGCCGCCGGCCAGGCCCACGTACAGGCCGCGGTTGAACAGCCCGACCGGGTCGTGGTGCACCTCGAGGTCCGCGCGTCGGAACGCGTCCAGGTGCTCCTCGTGGGTGAAGAGCCCGATCTCGTGGCGCTCGCGAAGGAGCTCGACGCCTGTGGGCCGTCCCACCAGGTAGTGGATGTCGAGGACCGAGACGTCCCCCTCGCGCTCGCTGGTGTACATCCAGGCGATCTTCAGGTCGGGCTGGTCCACGAAGTTGGCGGTGATCGTGCCCGTCCAGTAACGGTCGGGCGCGAACCACGGCTCGACCACGAGCAGCCCGCCGGGCTCCAGGTGGCGGGCCATCGCGGCCACCGCGCTCCGCATGCGCGGCAGGGTCTTCACGTAGCCGATCGCGCTGAAGAGGCAGGCCACCACGTCGAAGCGGCGGCCCAGCTGGAAGTCGGCCATGTCGGCCTCGTGGAACGGCACGCCCGGACAGCGCCGGCGGGCCACCTCGAGCAGCTTCGGGTTGAGGTCGAGGCCCTCCACGTCGTACCTCCCGCGAAGGTGCTCCAGGTGCCGCCCGGTTCCGCACCCCACGTCGAGCAGCGATCGCGCGCCCGGCCGGTGCCGGCCGACGATCTCCTCGAGCGCGCCGGAGGCGGCGCCGTAGTCCTTGAAGGCGTAGAGCGCGTCGTAGAACTCGGCCGATTCCGTGAACATCGCCCTCCGCGCGCCGGCGCCTAGACGAACTCTCCCGCCCGGTAGAGCGGGAAGTAGTCCGCTGTCGTGATGCCGGCGGTCCCGCCGCCGGGACGTCGCCGCGCCGCGGCCGATCGATCGCCGCGCGCGGCCAGCGCCGCGTAGGCGTCGCGATCGAACACGCGGCCGCAGAGGTACGCGACCCGCGTGCCGGTGGCCCAGCCGCGCTTGAACCGGCTCAGGCCGTCCCCCTCGTCGCCGGCCGCGCCGGCGCCCGCGCCGAGCCCCAGCGCTCGCAGCCCGCGCTCGGCGAAGTGCAGGATCGCGTGCAGGAACAGCGCGAACGACGCGCCCGCCGCGTAGCCCGCCTCGTCGTAGGCGCCGAGGTGGTAGTAGCCGACCTCGCCCTGGACATACCACATCGTCATCCCGACGGAGCGGCCGCCCGCGGACGCGCGGAACAGGACGGCGCCCGGGACCCGCAGCTGCGCCGCGAAAGCGGTTCGCGAGAAGGCGGCGAACCCGCGGATCCCGTGCCGCCGCACGAGCGCGGCGTAGAGCTCGACCCAGTCGTCGAGCTGCTCCCACGCGGGGTCGCAGCGCGCGACGACCACGCGTTGCAGGGCGCGTCGCGCGTTCCGCCGGTGGTGGCTCGCGAAGGCCCGCTCCGGGTCGCCCTCGAGGTCCACCACGAAGTGCCGCTTGAACGGGCGAACGAGCTCCGGGAAGCAGCGCTCCAGGTCGCGGGATTCGTACGCCCCGAAGGGGTCGGTCACGACGGTCAGCGTGACGGGATCCCGCAGGTCCTCGAGGTCGCCCGCGAGGCCCGACCAGTCCGCGCAGCAGAAGAGCGGGTAGCAGCCCATCGCGTCGCGCCGGGCCGATCCCGGGATCGCGCGATCCAGCACCCACGCGCCGCTGCGGGGGAGCGCGCGAGGCACGCCGTGTTCCGCCAGCGACGCGGCGTAGCCGGCGTGAAGGTAGCCCGTGACGTCCCGGGTGCGGTCGCCGGGGCCGCCCTGGTCCACCGCGGCGGCGGGGACGGTGTCCATCAGTGCAGGAGCGGCGTGGAGACCGGGGGTCCGCTCCGCGGCTCGCCCTCCGGAGAGCCGGGGATCCCCTCCTTCAGGAGCTCCGTGCGCCAGTCGAGCACGGGCCGGATCACACCGGGCCACTTCCCGAACCAGGCGCCGCGCAGCTCGGCGGAGTCGAGCACGTCGAACGCGATGACGTCGGGCTCGCGGAAGGAGACGGTGCTCTCGTCCCGCACGACGAGGAGCTCGACCCAGTACCGGCCGTCGTTGAGGAGATCCCCCGGGATCCGACAGACGTCGCGGAACAGGCCGGCCGGCAGGGGCCGGCCCTGCCAGACGGACTCCTCGAGCGGCAGGGCGTTGAGCACGAGCACGCCGTGCTCGTTGTAGACGTGCAGGCTCAGGTTCAGCCGCGCCCCCGGCTGCAGGTTCCAGTACTCGAACTCCAGCAGGAACGGCGTGCGGACGGTGATCGGCTCGCCCGGCGCCCCGGCGGCGGGGCGGACGCGAGCCCGGTGGAGGCGGACCCGGTCGTTCCCGGGGGCGGCGCGCAGGTCGGGCCACGAACGCTCCGCGGCGCCGGCGAACGAGGTCTGCAGGTACGCGGAGACCACCCGCCCGGGGTCGCCCTCGTCCACGACGCGGCCGCCGTCCAGCCGCAGCACGCGGTCGCACAGGGACTGCACGGCGGCCAGGTTGTGGCTCACGAAGATCACCGTCCGGCCGCCGCGCGCGACCTCCCCCATCTTGCCGAGGCACTTCCTCTGGAAGGCGGCGTCCCCGACGGCGAGCACCTCGTCCACGAGCATGATGTCGGCGTCGAGGTGGGCGGCGACCGCGAACGCGAGCCGCATGTACATCCCGCTCGAGTAGCGCTTCACCGGCGTGTCGAGGAAGCGCTCCACCTCGGAGAAGGCCACGATCTCGTCGAACTTCCGCGTGATCTCGGCGCGCCGCATCCCGAGCACCGCGCCGTTCAGGAACACGTTCTCGCGCCCGGTGAGCTCCGAGTGGAAGCCCGTGCCGACCTCCAGCAGCGATCCCACCCGGCCGTGGAGGTCGGCGAGCCCCGTGGTGGGGGCCGTGATCCGGGTGAGGATCTTGAGCAGGGTGCTCTTCCCCGCGCCGTTCGGCCCCACGAGGCCCAGCACCTCGCCGGCGGCGAGGTCGA
>DATBJZ010000121.1:0-8628 GCA_036556125.1 Gemmatimonadota bacterium
GATGCCCTCGCGGCGCGCCAGCCAGCGGAACGCAGCCAGCGCCTCGGCGTCGGTCGCCGACGCGTACGTCGCGCGTCCGGTCTCCTTGAGGTGCGCGTGCTCGGGTCCTACGCCCGGGTAGTCGAGGCCGGCCGAAATGGAGTGCGCCTCGACGACCTGACCGTCGCCGTCCTGGAGCAGGTAGCTCAGCGCTCCGTGGAGCACGCCGGGCGAGCCGCCGGCGAGCGTCGCCGCGTGACGCCCCCCGAGCCCCTCGCCCGCCGCTTCCACGCCGACGAGCGCCACGGGATCGTTCAGGAACGGGTGGAACAGACCGATCGCGTTGCTCCCCCCGCCCACGCACGCCACCGCAGCCCCGGGGAGGCGCCCGGCGCGCTCGAGCGCCTGGGCCCGCGCCTCGCGGCCGATGACCGACTGGAGGTCGCGGACCAGGGTGGGGAACGGATGCGGCCCGACCGCCGAGCCGAGCAGGTAGTGCGTGTCCTCGACCCGGGCGACCCAGTCGCGCAGCGCCTCGTTGATCGCGTCCTTGAGCGTCCCCGCCCCGGCGTCCACCACCGCCACGTCGGCGCCGAGGAGGCGCATCCGGTAGACGTTGAGCGCCTGCCGCCGGGCGTCCTCGCGGCCCATGTAGACGGTGCAGGGGAGCCCGAAGCGGGCGCACGCGGTGGCCGTCGCGACGCCGTGCTGTCCGGCCCCGGTCTCGGCCACGATCCGCCGCTTGCCGAGCCGGCGGGCCAGGAGCGCCTGACCGAGCGTGTTGTTGATCTTGTGCGCACCGGTGTGCGCGAGGTCCTCGCGCTTCAGGTACACGCGGGCGCCGACGGCTTCCGTGAGCGCCGGGGCGAGCGTGAGCGGCGTCGGCCGGCCGGCGAACTCCGCGAGGAGCGCGTCGAGCTCGGCGCGGAAGGCGGGGTCGGAGCGGGCGTCCGCCCAGCCCGCTTCGAGCTCGTCGAGCGCGGCCACGAGGGTCTCCGGCACGAACCGCCCCCCGAACCGGCCGAACGCGCCGGCCCGCGGCCGCGGCAGGGCTTCGGCGGAGGCGGTCACCGCGCGGCGACCGCCCCGTCGCCCCGCGCGGCCCGCACGAACGCCGCCACGCGCGCCGGGTCCTTGCGCCCCGGGGCCCTCTCGAGCCCGCTGCTCGCGTCGACGACGTCCGGGGCCAGCTCGCGCACGGCCGCGGCGACGTTGTCGGCGGTCAAGCCGCCCGAGAGCACGAAGCGCGTGCCGGCCAGGAGTCCGCGGACCGCGGGGGGCATCCCCTCCCAGCGGAACGGAACGCCGCCGCCGCCCGACCGGCCGCTCCGCCGGCGGTCCAGCAGGACGGCGTCGGCCCGTGCTGCGACGGTCCGGATGCGCCCCGCCAGCGCGTCCCACGCGGGCGGCTCGTCGACGCCGACCGCCTGCCACGCCTCGAGCCCGCGCGCGCGCAGGGCGTCGGCGAGCTCCGGATCCCCGTCGTCGTGGAGCTGCGCGATCGCGAACGGAACGCGCTCCGCCAGCCGCAGGATCTCGGCGGCGGCGGCGCCCGCGAACACGCCGACCCAGCGGGCGCCGGGCGCGGCCGCGGCGACGCCCGCCGCACGCGCGGCGTCCACGCGCCGCGGGCTCGACGCGAACACGAGCCCCAGGTAGTCGGCCCCGGCCTCGTGGGCGGCGCGCGCGTCGTCCGGGTCGGTGAGCCCGCACACCTTGGCCAGCGGGGATCGCCCGCGCGCGGCGCCGGGGCTCACGCCGGCGCGCCCGCGGGAAACCGCACGCCCAGGAGCTCGGCCGCCGCGGCGCCCGGGTCCCGCGCCCGGAGCAGCGTCTCGCCCACGAGCACCGCGCGGTAGCCCGCGTCGGCCAGGGCCAGCACCTCGGCGCGCGTGCGGATGCCGCTCTCGCTCACGGCGACGCGCGGCCACGGCGACCCGGCCTCGCGCGCGGCGCGCGCCGCGGCGAGCGAATGGCCGACATCGGTGACGAGGGTCTCCAGGTCGCGGTTGTTGACGCCGATCACGTCGGCGCCCGACGCGAGCGCGGCCTCGAGCTCGGAGGGGTCGTGGACCTCGACCAGCGGCTCGAGCCCGGCGGCCCGCGCGCACGCGGCCAGCTCCGCGACGCGCGCCGGACCGAGACGCCGCACGATGAGGAGGACCGCGTCCGCGCCCGCGGACGCGGAGTCGCGCAGCTGCGACTCGGTGGTGAGGAAGTCCTTGCGCAGCACCGGAACGTCCACGGCCGCCGCGACGCTCTCGAGGTCCGCCATCGAGCCGCCGAAGCGGCGGCGCTCCGTCAGCACCGACACGGCCGCGGCGCCGGCGTCGACGTAGCGGCGCGCGAGCTCGCCGGGATCCAGCGACTCGCGCAGGGGACCCGCCGAGGGCGAGCGGCGCTTGACCTCGGCGATCAGGCGGCACCGTGCGGCGCCGGCGTCCGCGAGGAGGGCCGCCGCCAGGGAACGACGACTGTCTTGACTTTCGGGATCTGTTCGGAGGATCTTGCGGAGCATCGCTTCAGCCCGGAGGGATGGCGTGCTCACGCGACGTCAGCAGGAGATCTACGAGTTCGTCCGGGAGTCGATCGGCCGCAACGGCTACGCTCCCAGCCTCGAGGAGATCGCCCGCCACTTCCGGCTCTCGTCGGTGGCCACGATTCACGAGCACCTCAAGAACCTCGAGGGCAAGAATGTGATCCGGCGCCGGTTCAACCGCAATCGAGCCATCGAGCTCCTGCCCGTCGGCGGCGAGGCGCGCGCGGTCGAGGTCTCGATCTTCGGCCGCGTCGCGGCGGGCCGTCCGATCGAGGCGCTCGAGGCGCAGGAGACGGTCGCGCTCCCCGAGTCGATGCTCGGACGCGGCGAGACGTACGTGCTGCGGGTCCAGGGCGACTCGATGATCGACGAGCTCATCCGCGACGGCGACCTCGTGGTCGTCGAGAGCCGCGAGACGGCCGAGAACGGCGAGACGGTCGTCGCGCTCGTGACGGACCCCGCGGACGATCCGGGCGACGGGCGCGACGGCGGTGGAGGAGGAGAGGTCACCCTGAAGCGCTTCCATCGCGAGGGCGACCGCGTGCGCCTGCAGCCCGCCAACCCCGCGGTCCCCCCGCTGGTCCTGCCCGCCGACCGCGTGCGGATCCAGGGCGTCGTGATCGGCGTCGTGCGCCGCTACCGGGCCCGACCCGCGTGAAGCGCCTGGTCGCCAGCGGCCGCATCCTGTGCCGTCCCGTCGGCGGCGCCGGCGGCCTGCGCCCAGCGCCGGAGCGTGCCGAGAGCTTCCCCGGACGCGAGGACCTCGAGGGCGTGCTCGACTCCCTCCTGCCAGGTTTCGGCCACGCCGGCCAGGTGCAGTGCGCATCCGGCGGTGAGGGCCACGAAGGCGGCGCCGGCCTCCGGCTCGTCCGCCCCCCGTCCGTCCCGGCCCCGCCCGGCCCGGGCTGACCCCCCGAGGAGCGCGCGGATCGCGGCGGCGTTCGCGGCCGCGTCCCCGCCCCGCACCTCGCCGAGCGGGCGCGACCGCAGCCCGAAGTCCCCGGGCGCGACGCGGTAGGTGCGAAGCTCCCCGTCGCGCCACTCCGCCACCCGCGTCGGTCCCGCGATCGAGACCTCGTCCAGGCCTTCCTCCCCGTGCACGATCACGCAGCGCTCGTACTCGAGACGGCCGGCGACCTCCGCGAGCAGCTCGAACGAGCGGGGGTCGCCGACGCCGAGCACCTGCCGCCGCACGGCCGCCGGGTTCGCGAGCGGGCCGAGCAGGTTGAAGAGGGTGGGCACGCGCAGCGCGCGGCGCGCCTCCGCGGCGTGGCGCATCGCCGGGTGGAACCGCGGCGCGAACAGGAACGCGATCCCGACCCGCTCGAGGCACGCGGCGGCGTCGGCCGGGTCGAGCTCGATGCGGATCCCGAGCGCCTCCAGCACGTCGGCGCTCCCGCACCGGCTCGACGCGGCCCGGTTGCCGTGCTTGGCGACGACCGCGCCGCCCGCGGCGGCCACGATCGCGGCCGCGGTGGACACGTTGAGCGTCGCCTTTCCGTCGCCGCCCGTGCCGCAGGTGTCCACGACCGGGCCCGGCGGTCGCGGCACCGCCACCGCGGCGCGGCGCAGCGCCCGGGCCGCGCCTGCCACCTCGGCGGCGCACTCGCCCTTGGTGCGGAGGGCGGCGAGCAGCGCGGCCAGCTCCAGCGGCGGCACCTGTCCGGCCATCACCGCGTCGAACAGCGCCCCGGCCTCGTCCTCGGCCAGGTCGCGTCCGGAGGTGACGCTCCGGAGGCAGTCGTGGAGGATCGCGGCGGTCACGCCGGAACATAGGAGCGCGATCGTGCGTCGCGACAGAAATCGCGCCGCCCGCGTTTGACCCTCCTCCCGGCGCGGCGTATCTTGACCCCGCGGCGGGATCCCTCCTCACGGGACGCGGGCATCGTCCGGGCGAGCTTCAGGCTGCTCCTCCAGTACGACGGACGCGCCTTCCACGGGTGGCAGGCGCAGCCGGGCCTGCGCACGGTCCAGTCCGTCCTCGAGGCGGCGCTCGGCGACCTGTGCGGAGCCCCCGTCCGCGTGCACGGCGCCGGGCGGACCGACGCCGGCGTGCACGCCCGCGGCCAGGTCGCGCACTGCCGGGCCCCGGCCCGGTTCACGCCGCACGTCCTCCGCCGGGCGCTGAACGCCGCCGTCCCCGACGACGTCTGGATCGCCGACGTCCGGCGGGTGTCGAGCCGCTTCCACGCGCGCTTCGGCGCGCTCTCCCGCACCTACCGCTACTACCTGGGCACCGAGGACGTGGCGCGCTCGCCCTTCCACCGTCCGTACTGCTGGCCGATCGGCGACGCGGCGGACGGCGAGCGCCTGCCGGACTGCGCCGCCGCCTTCGTCGGCGTCCACGGCTTCGGCGGCTTCTCCCGCCGCGGTCCCGGCTCGCCGCGCTGCGCCGTGTCGCGGGCGGCGTGGGAGCCCGATCCACTGGGCTGGCGCTTCGAGATCACCGCGGACCGGTTCCTGCGCGGGATGGTCCGGGGCCTCGTGGGCGCCTGCGTGGCGGTGGCGCGCGGCGCGCTCGACGTCCCGGCCCTGGCGGCCGCCCTGGAGCGTCCCGGCGCGCCGCCCGCTCCCGCGGCGCCGCCGCAGGGCCTGTTCCTCTGGAGCGTGGAGTACCCGCGCGACCCCGAGGCCTCGCGGCCGCTGGCGGCGGGATTCGCCTCCCCGGCGCCGGCGGGGAGCCCGGCGTGAAGCTCTTCGCCGACACCGCGAACCTGGACGAGATCCGCGAGGGGGTGGAGCTCGGCCTCGTGGAGGGCGTCACGACGAACCCGACGCTCATCGCGCGGGAGCGCGGGGGCGGAGCGGCTGGCGACCCGGTGCGCCACTATCGCGAGCGGCTCGCCGAGATCTGCCGCATCTGCGACGGTCCGGTGAGCGCGGAGACCGTCGGCGGCACGGCCGAGGAGATGCTGCGCGAGGCGGAGGCGTTCGCCGCGATCGCCGAGAACGTCGTGGCCAAGGTCGTCCTGACGCCCGAGGGCCTGAAGGCCGTGCGCGCGTGCGCCGAGCGCGGCATCCGCACGAACGTGACGCTCTGCTTCTCCGCGACGCAGGCGCTCCTCGCGGCGCGCGCCGGGGCCGACTACGTGAGCCCGTTCGTCGGCCGGATCGACGACGCGAGCGGCGACGGCATGGAGCTCGTGCGCGACATCGCGACGATCTACGAGAACTACGGGTTCGAGACGCGGATCCTGGTCGCCTCCGTCCGCCACCCGCGCCACGTCCTCGAGGCCGCGCTGATCGGCGCGGATGCCGCGACCGCTCCGTACACCGTGCTGAAGCAGCTCGTGCGCCACCCGCTGACCGACGCGGGGATCGCCGCGTTCCTGCGCGACTGGAAGGGCGCGTGAACGGGGCGCCGGCGGGGCGGCTGGCGCTCGCCGCGGCGGCGGGCGCGGCGCTCACGGCGGCCGCCTTCGCGGCGCTGGGCGCACCTCGCGCGCCGCGGCCCGCGCCCGGCGGCGTCGACGCGGCCGCGGTGGCCGGCCTGCCGGCCGGAACGCAGGCGGAGGTCGAGGAGTCGCGGCGCACCGCGATCGTGGCCGCCGCCGAGCGCGTCGGCCGGGCGGTGGTCGCGATCTCCGCCCGCTCGATGCGGCAGGCGAACCCGTACGCCGGCACCGTCTGGGAGGACTTCTTCCCGCTGCTCCGCCAGCCCCTCCCGGTGCAGAGCCTGGGGTCGGGCTTCGTCGTCTCCCCGGAGGGGACCATCGTCACGAACGCGCACGTCGTGGAAGGCGCCGACGCGGTGCAGGTCACGTTCACGGACGGCCGCGACTTCCCCGCCGAGATCGTCGGGATCGATCCGACCACGGATCTGGCCGTGCTGCGCATCCCGGCCGGGAACCTTCCCGTGGCTCCGCTCGGCACCTCCGGCAACCTGCTCATCGGCGAGTGGGCGATCGCGATCGGGAATCCGTTCGCGCCGCTCCTGGCGGACGCGAATCCCAGCGTGACGGTCGGCGTGATCAGCGCCCTGCACCGCGACGTGCGTCCCGTCCCCGGCCAGGAGCAGGTCTGGACCGACATGATCCAGACCGACGCCTCGATCAACCCCGGCAACTCCGGCGGCCCGCTGGTGAACGCGGCCGGCGAGGTGGTCGGCGTCAACAGCTTCATCTTCTCACGGTCCGGCGAATCCATCGGGATCGGCTTCGCGATCCCGATCGACCGCGCGCGGCGGATCGCGGACGACCTGTCCCGCTACGGCGCGGTGCGGCCGAGCTGGCTGGGGATCCACGTCCGCGACGCCCCGGACGGCGGCGGCGCCGGCGTGGAGGCGGCGCGCGTGGTCGTCGTGGGCGTGGACCCGGGCTCGCCCGCCGAGCGCGCGGGCGTCCGCGAGGGTGATGGCGTGCTCTCCGCCGGGGGGCGCCGCGTGCTCTCCGCGGTGGACTGGGAGGGCCGCAGGCTCGACTGGCGGGTGGACGAGGTCGTGGAGCTCGAGCTGGAGCGCGGGGGCCGCCCCGTCGAGATCGCGATCCAGGCGGCCGGCGACCCGCTGGCCGCTGCGCCCGAGTCGCCCGCGCCGCTCGGGCTGCGGCTCACCCCGCTGACGCCGGTCCTGCGCAGCTACCTCGGCGCCCGTGCCGAGAGCGGGCTGCTCGTGACGGGCGTGGCGCCGGGGTCGCCGGCCCAGAACATCGGACTCCAGCCGGGCGATGTCCTCCTCGCCGTGGACGGTGAGCGCGTGGCCACCGTGGAGGAGGCGGCCGCGCGGCTGCGCGAGCTCCCCAACCGCGCCCGCGCCTCGCTCCTCTGGGAGCGCGCGGGGCAGCTGATCCGGTGGCAGGGCTGACGGGCGGCCCGCCGGCCGGGCGTGCGCAGGCGGCGCCAGGCGCCCGCGGTCCGCGGCGCGGCGGTCCCCTGCCGGCGCCCGTGACCGGCCTCGACCTCCCGCTCGTCCGGCTGCGGAGCGGCAAGGTGCGCGAGGTGTTCGATCTCGGCGAGCGCCTGCTCCTCGTGGCGACCGACCGCATCTCGGCGTTCGACTGCGTGTTCGAGCAGGGGATCCCCGGCAAGGGCGCGGTTCTGACGGGGATCTCGCGCCACTGGTTCGAGCGGATCTCCTCCGGCCGCGAGGGCCTGCCGCGGCTCGCGCACCACCTCCTCTCCGCGGACGCCGGGGAGATCGCGCGCGAGCTGGACCTCCCCGCCTCCGCGCGGGAGCCGCTCCGGGGCCGGACGATGCTCGTGCGCCGGACCGAGCCGATCCTCGTCGAGTGCGTGGTGCGCGGGTACCTCGAGGGGTCGGCGCTCGCGGAGTACCGCGAGACGGGCGCCGTCTCCGGCCACCGGCTGCCGCCGGGGCTGCGCCGCGCCGACCGCCTGCGGGAGCCGATCTTCACCCCCGCCCGGAAGGCGCTCACGGGACACGACGAGAACGTCACGTTCGACGACGTGGTGCGCGAGCTCGGAGCCCCCCTCGCGGAGCGGCTGCGGGACGCCTCGGTCCGGCTCTATCGCGCCGGCGCGGAGGCCCTCGCCGCGCGCGGGCTGCTCCTCGCCGACACGAAGTTCGAGTTCGGCCTGGCCGAGGCCGCGGACGGAGGCGAGCGGGAGCTCCTGCTCATCGACGAGGTGCTCACGCCCGATTCCTCGCGCTTCTGGGAGGCGTCGCGGTGGGAGCCGGGCCGCGCGCAGCCGAGCTTCGACAAGCAGCCCCTGCGCGACTACCTCGAGGGGCTGACCGCGGCGGGCGCCTGGGACAAGCGGCCCCCGGCGCCTCCGCTCTCCGACGAGGTCGTGCGCGAGACCGCCGAGCGCTACGCGGACGCGCACGTGCGGGTCACGGGGCGGCTCCCGGAGGGCTGGCCCGGGGCGGGCCCGGAGGACGGAGCGGCGACGGGGCCGGACGCCGCCGCCGCCGCGCCCCGGGAGGAGGCCTGAGTGCGCGCGCGCGTCGAGATCACGCTCAAGCCCGGCATCCGCGATCCGCAGGGCCAGGCCATCGAGCACGCGATCGCCGGGCTGGGCTTCGAGGGCGTCTCGGGGGTGCGGGTCGGAAAGCACATCACGTTCGAGGTCGCCGGTCCGCGCGAGCGCGCCGAGCGCGAGGTGCGGGCCCTGTGCGAGCGCCTGCTGGCCAACCCCGTGATCGAGGAGTT
>DATBJZ010000122.1:0-5461 GCA_036556125.1 Gemmatimonadota bacterium
GGACCGGCCGGTCCGCTGACGCACCCCACCCCGGACACGGTCGTCCCGCGGCCGGGGGGCCTCACGGGTGCGCACCGGCGGCGGCGCCGGGGCCGCGACGCGCACGTTGATCGGCCGCGCGCCGGGCGCGTATCTTCGCCGCGGCGCGGGAGAGGGGGGAACGCGGTCGAGCTTCCCCGGCCGGACGTCGCTCCTGATGGATCGTGATCGCCCGCTTCGCCCGCGGCCGCGCCGCGACCGCCTCCGGCCCGCGGCCGCCCTCGCCGCCCTGGTGGCCGGCTCGCTCGCGGCGTCGTGCGCCCCGCGCCCGGAGACGCCGCCCCCGCCGCGCCCCGACCTCCGCTACTACGTCCGTCCCGCCGACGAGGCGCCGCTCCTCCAGGTCTCGCTCGTCGCCGAGAACCTGAAGAGCGACTCGCTCGACTTCACGTTCCCGGTGTGGCTGCCGGGGGACTTCCGCCCGATCGAGCCCGGGAAGTGGGTCGAGGACGTCCGCGCCTACGACCGGGCCACGGTCGAGCTCCCGGTCCGGCGCCTGGGCCCGAACCTGTGGCGCGTGGTCCCGCGCGGCGCGCCCTACTTCCTGGTCACGTGGACGCTCCACCCGGTCCGCCCCGACGGCTTCAAGCGCGCCACGATCTCGGAGCTGGCGCACGACGGGGGCTGGTTCACGGGCGCGGTCGCGCTCGGCTACCTGAAGGGTCTGGAGAACTACCCGGCTACGCTCACGTTCGAGCTGGCGGCCGGGCGGGGCCCGGCCGTGTGCTCGCTCGAATCGGACGGGCCTGCGCGCTACCGGGCGTCGGGCGTCCACGAGCTGGCGCAGGCCGGGTGCGCGTACGGCCCTCGGGTGCGCGAGCTGCGCACGACCGCGGCCGGCGTCCCCCACCGGGTCGTCCTCTCGGCCCCCGCCGGGTTCGCGCCGGATTCGCTCCTGCGCGTCGTGCGTGAGGTCGTCGAGGCGGAGGCCGGCCTCTTCCGCACGCTGCCGTACCCCGAGTACACGATCTTCCTGCACTTCGTGGATCCGGCGACGCTCGGCCTCGGCGGCACGCCGCTCTTCCGCGGGTCCGCCTACTACCTGCCCGAGGTCCCCTCGCGGGCCATCCGCGGATCCGGGATCCCCGCGCTCCTCGCGCACCAGCTGGCCCACGCCTGGAACCTCTGGACGTTCCCGCCCGCCGAGCTCGCCCGCCCGGCCCTCGACCAGCCGGTCGTGAGCCGCGCGCTGTGGCTGGTGGAGGGGCTCGCGGAGCACGTCGCCCGGGTGTCGCTGGCGCGCGCGGGCGTCGTGCCGCGACGCGAAACGTACGAGACCCTGGCGAGGAACCTGCGCGCGCTCGCCGCCGAGCCCGCGGCCGCGCGTGCGAACCTGGAGACCGCCAGCGTGGCCGCGACGCGCGCCGAGACGCGCGACGTGCTGGACCCGCTCGCGCTGAAGAGCCCGCTGGCCGTCCTCGCCGTGGACGTCGAGACGCGCCGCGCGTCCGGCAACGCGTTCGGGCTGGACTCGCTCCTGCACCGGCTGGAAGGCGGCGCAGGGGGCGAGCCGTGGGTCGCGCCGTACGACTCGCTGGTCGCGGCGATGATCGGGCTGGGGGGCCCCGCCGTGCGGACGCTCTACGCGTCCGCGATCGCCGGCTCGGGCGCGCTACCCGCCGCCGACGTGCTCGCCGCGGCGGGGCTCGACGTCGAGGTGCGCGAGATCGAGGAGGCGAACCTCGGGGCGAGCCTCGTCCCCGACACGAGCGGCGCCTTCGTCTTCCGGAACGTGATCGCCCACGGGATCGGCGGGCAGATGGGCCTGCGGACGGGCGACCGGCTCCTGGCCGTCAACGCCCAGCCGGTCACGCGCGACAACCTGCTCCCGCTGCTGGCCGTGCTCGCCGACCTGCGCAGCGGCCAGCGCCTCGGGAAGCCGCTCGCCGTGCGCGTCGAGCGCGACGGCCGCGAGGTGGAGCTGCGCGGCAACCTCGTGCCGTGGCGGCGGCAGGTGACGACCGTGGCCGAGGACTCCGCGGCCAGCCCCGCCGCGGCGGCGGTGCGCGAGGGGATCTTCGCCGGGCGGCGGACGGCGCCCTCGCCGGCCACCGCCGAGGTGCCGACCGTCACGGAGGCGGACAGCCCGTAGTCCCCCGGGGCCGGCTGCCGGAGGGCACCGGCCGACTCGTCTCCCGCGTGCTACCGCGACGCCGGCACGGACGCCCGGAACCGCTCGGCCAGAACGGGGGCGGCCGGCCCGCCCGCCGCCTTCCCCGCCACGCGGTCGATCAGCTTCAGCCGGTCCGCCGGCTTCGGGTGCGTGGCCCCGAGCTGCTTCAGGAGCGGCCGCGACTCGTTGGCCTCGAGCTTCCGCACGAACGCGCCGAGTCCGGCCGGATCGTAGCCCGCCCGCGACGCGTAGACGACGCCGAGGCTGTCGGCCTCGAGCTCGTCCTCGCGCGACAGGCCGAGGAAGAGGACGTTCGTCCCCAGCCCCACCACCTTGTCGAGGGCCTCCGGATCGGCGTTCAGCGCCTTGCCGGCCAGCTCGGTCCCGAGCTCCGTCCGGGCGCGGTCCTGGATCTCCTCGACGACGTGCTTCTCGTTCACGTGCCCCACCTCGTGGGCGAGGACGCCGGCGAGCTCGGCCTCGCTCTCCATCAAGGCCAGGGCGCCGCGGGTCACGAAGACGTAGCCGCCGGGCGTCGCCATCGCGTTCACCTGGTCCGTGCCGAGCACGCCGAAGCGGTAGCGGACGTCGGGCCGCGGGTCGGACGCCGCGACCGCGAGCCCGACCAGGTTCACGTAGGCCGTGAGCGCCGAGTCGCGGTCCAGCGTGTAGTAGCCCGCGAGCGTGGCCGCGACGCCGCGCCCGATCGCGGTCTCCTCCTCCGCGCCGATGGGCAGGACCGCGCCCGCCTTCCCGGCCACCTCCGCCGCCTTCTCGCCGGCCTCGAGCAGCTTGTCGAAGACCTGCGCGGGCGCCGACGCCGGCGCCGCGGCCCACGCCGCGAGCATCGCCGCTCCGGCGGCGGCGCGCCGCACGGCGGGGCGACGCAGGATCGACTCGGCCGCGCTCACGGCGCCGCCTCCTCGCCCGCCGCGGCGTAGGGGCCCAGCTCGCCGGCGAGCAGGAACGCCTCGAGCTCGAGGGCGTCCGGCTCCCGGCCGTCGAGCCAGGCGACCGCGACGGTGTCGGGCGTCACGCTCACCGTCCCCTCGGGCGTCTCGATCTCGTCCACGCCGCGCGCGCCGGCGGAGGCGGTCGCCTGCGTGTCCGCGGGCTCGGCGAACGACGCGAGGCCCTTCTTGAGGAGCCCGCCTCCCACCTTCGGCGCCTTCAGGCTGAAGGCCGTCGAGGCGCTGAAGTCCGCCGGCCGCGCCTCGCGGTAGACCACGGCGTCGAGCTTCCCCCCCGCTCCCTCGACGCGCCGCTTGCGGGGCGCGTCCCCGGCGGGGCCGCCCAGGACGGCCGTCACGAGCGGGTCGGACGCCTTCGCGCTCTCCGCCAGCGGCGTCGCGCCGAGCTTCGTGACGAGGAACCAGCCCTTGCCGTTGCTGACGACCACCACCGGCTCCCCGAAGCGGCGCCCCGACACGGGACGGATCTCCAGGCGCTCGCGGGGCGCCTGCTGGAAGGCGGAGACCTTCGCCGCGAGCGTCAGGTCGCGCTCGCTCGCGGCGCCGCCGGCGGGCGCCCGCAGCCACGTCTCCTCGACGGCGCGCGGCCCCTTGGGGATGGCCTTGGCGCGCGCGGCGAGCACCGCGTCGAGCCCCTGCGCCGCCGCCGGGCCCGGCGCGGTTCCGGCTGCGAGCAGCGCGGCGGCCAGGGCCACCGGGGCGATCCGCGACGCGGGGCGCCGGGACGACGAGCCTGCGTGGTGCATTCGAGCTCCTCCCGGGTCAGGCGGTCGGCGGGGCCGGCGTGGCCGCCGCGCCGCGCGGGGCATACCCCGCCCGCGGCGCGCGGTTCACCCCGGCTGCGAGACGCCCTTGAAGAAGAAGTTGCGGATCCGGTGCAGGATCTGGCGCGAGGCGTCCGCCTGGGCCGCCGCGATCGAGCGGTCGAGCGCCTCGCGCTTGGCCATCAGCTCCACCTGCCTGCGAGCGAGGATGTCGCTGATCTTCGACGCCAGGTCGGGGTTGGCGAGGATGATCGACCGGAAGTCGTCGGCGTCCACGACCAGGAGCCTGACGGGCGTCGCGGCGCGGACCGTGGCCGTGCGCCTCTCGCCCGTGCACAGCGCCATCTCCCCGAAGAAGTGCGGCGGCTCGAGCCGGGCCACCTCCTCCTGCTTCCCGTTCTTGGACACCGTCACGACCACGGTGCCCTGCTCGAGCACGAACATCGAGTCCCCCTCGTCCTCCTGCCGGCAGATCGTCTCGTTCTGGTAGTAGTCGTGCAGCCGCGTGCGCTCGGCGAGCGTGCGCAGCTCGGACTCGGAGAGCGGCGTGAAGAACTCCACCCCGCGCAGCTGCTCCAGCACGCGCTCGGCCTGCGCCCCCTCGTCCTCGGTCTCGAGCGGCGCGCCGTACTCCACCTGGATCGGGAACGGGATCTCGATGTTCTCCCGCCGGAAGGCGTACCACACGACCGTGCGGAACGCCTCCTCGAGGTCCTGGACCGCGGCGTAGTCCCGGATCCAGAACTTCACCTCGTACGTGATGGCGAAGTCGCCGAAGGTCTTGAGGCGAACGAGGGGCGCCGGTCGCTCGAGGATCCCCTCCACCTCGCGGCAGGCGGCGAGGAGCACCCGCTTCACCTCGGCCGGCGGGTGCCGGTAGTGGACGCCGATGTCGACCAGGCGGGCCGAGACGCGGGAGGGAGACGAGTAGTTGACGAACACCTCCTTCGAGAGCGTGCTGTTCGGCACCGTCACGATGTCGTTGGAGCGCGTGCGGAACTGGGTCGAGCGCCAGCTGACGTCCATCACCACGCCCTCGAACGCCCCGAACGAGATCCAGTCGCCCACGTGGTACGGACGCTCGGTCTGCAGGGCGAGCCCGGCGAACACGTTGCCGAGCGTGTCCTGCAGCGCGAGGCCGATGACGATCGAGAGCACGCCGGCGGTCGTGAAGACGCCGGTGATGTCGAGGTCCGTCTTGTAGTAGAAGATCGCGAGGATCGACACGAACAGGACCGCGATCAGCAGCACGTCCGAGAGGATGTGCGGGATCTCCATCTTCAGCCGGCCCACCAGCAGGTGCTCGACCAGCAGCAGGAGGACGGACTGGATCACCGCCCACGCGAAGAGGACCCAGGACAGCACGTCGAGGATCTGGTGGGGCGGGTTCGGGACGGCGGCGCCGTCCGGCCCGGCCGTCGTCGGCTCGAGCCAGAGGAGCGGGAGCCGGACGACCGCGAAGGCCACGAACAGGGCGACGGCGATGAGCGCCCGCCGACGGACGTGGGGATTGGAGCTGGTGCGCTGCAGGACGAGGAGCAGCACCGCGATCGGCGCGGCCACGAACGTGGCCG
>DATBJZ010000123.1:0-7819 GCA_036556125.1 Gemmatimonadota bacterium
GCCGCGGCGAGGACCAGGAGCGGCGCGGCCGCGGCCAGCCCGCGACCGCGGCGCGCGCGGGCCCGCCGCTCGACGCTGCTCCGGGAGGAGGTGTGCGCCGGGGGCGTGGCGGCGGCTTCCAGCGCCGGGACGAGCGCCGACAGGACCGTGCAGGCCAGCCCCACGACGGCCCCGCGGACCAGGATCGCGGGGTCGAGGCGGACGTCGGCCGCCCCCACGACCCCGTAGAGGCTCCGCGCCGTGCCGGCCACCTCGCGGAGCGCGGGAGCGGCGAACGCCGCGCCCAGCGCGAGGCCGGCGGCCGTGCCGGCAATCCCGACGAGCAGCGCCTCGAGGATCCAGCCGAGGAGCACCTGCCCGCGCGTCGCGCCCAGACACCGCGCGACGCCCAGGACGTCGCGCCGGCGGAGCACCGCGAGCAGCACCCCGTTGTAGATGAGGAAGATGCCGACGAACAGGGCCAGGTAGCTGAGCGCGCGGAGGTTCGCATGGAACGCGGAGAGCGCGCGGCCCAGCCCCTCCGACCGCGCGCCCGCCCGCTCGAGCCGCGCGCCGGCGGGGAGCAGCGCGGCGACGGCCGCCAGCGTCCGGCGGCCCGCGTCGGGCGTGACGCGCAGCTCCACGCGGTCCACGCCCGACAGCCGGCCGGTCAGCTCCAGGACGGTCGCCACGTCGCCGATCGCGAGCGCGTCCGGAACGTCGAGCCCCTGCACCCGGCGCGGGAGCGCGCCCAGCACGACCGCGTCCACGGCGCGGGCGCCCACCACGAGCGGCAGCGGGTCGCCGGCGCGGAGGGCGTGGCGCTCGAGGAACGCCGGGCTCACGAGGAGCGCGCCGCGGACGCCCACGAGCTCGCGGATGCGGTCGGCCGCAGCCGGCGCGCCCGCCCCGGCGCCGGCGCCTCCCGATCCGGCCGCGCCCGATCCTCGGTCGGTTCCCGGCCCGGACTCCACGACCCCGATCCCCAGCGAACGGATTCCGCGCTCCGCGAGCGGATCGAGTCCGAGCACGCGGAGCGGGTCGCCGGCGTGGACCGCCACCGCCTCGACGACCGGCGCGGCGATCTCCACGCCCTCCACCGCGGCCAGGCGCCGGGCGAGGCCGTCGGGCAGGCGGTCGCCGGTCACGACGTCGGTGGCGCTGCCCTCGAGCCGCTCGAGCGTCCTGCGGAAGCTCCCGACGGCCCCGGCCGCGCCCAGGTCCACGGCGACGATGGCCGCGACCCCCACGGCCACGCCGAGGGCGGGCAGCAGGGGCGCCAGCGGGGACCTCCGCCAGAACGGAACGTGCAGCAGGCGGAGGACGGCGAGCGGCGTCATCCGCCGCGGGTGGGTGCGGCGGCGGTCTGCGTGGTGACGCGGCCCTCCTCGAGCGCGAGCACGCGTCCGGCCCGGGACGCGGCCGCGGGATCGTGCGTCACGAGGAGGACCGTCCGCCCGTCCTCGCCCGCCACTCCCGCGAGCAGCTCCAGGATCCTCGCGGCGCTCTCCGCGTCGAGGTTGCCGGTCGGTTCGTCCGCGAGGACGAGCGCGGGGCGGTTCACGAGCGCCCGCGCGGTCGCGACCCGCTGCTGCTCGCCGCCGGAGAGCTCGTCGGGGAACGCGTCGGCGCGGTCGGCGAGCCCCACGCGCTCGAGGAGGTCGCCCGCGCGCCGGACGGCCTCCGCGCCCGCGCCTCCGAGCCGCGCCGGGAGCGCCACGTTGTCGAGCGCGCTCAGGACGGGGATCAGGTTGAAGGCCTGGAAAACGATGCCGATCCGCTCCCGCCGGAACAGCGTCCTGCGGCGGTCGTTCAGAGCGGGCAGGTCCACGCCGCCCACGCGCACGACGCCGCCGTCCGGCGGCTCGAGTCCGGCGATCACGTTCAGCAGCGTGGACTTGCCGGAGCCGCTCCGGCCGACGAGCGCGGCGAGCTCGCCGCGCCCGACGTCCAGGTCCACCCCGCGGAGCACCTCCACGCGCCGTGAACCGTCGCCGAACGCCTTTCGGACGCCGCGGAGCTGGAGCACGGGATCGGAGCCGAAGGGCGGGTCCCGCTCGGCGTCGGACCCGCGACGGAAGGGGGGATTCATCGGCAGGAAACCTACCCCGGCGGGGGGAGGGACGCACCGAGCCGCGGCGGACGCCGCCGAGGGGGCGTTGCCGCGAGGGCCCGCGGCCGCGAGACTGCTCGCCGAACGAGGACCGGTCCTCGATCGCGTCGTTCGGGCCGGGGCGCGCCGCGCGCACCGCGCCCGCGGCGAATCGCCGATCCGCCGGCGAACCCGACGAGACCGTGCGAGGTGGTGAGGATGACGGTTGTCGAAGGCGACTCCGCCCCGGCGTTCGCGCTGCCTCCCCGCCCGCGCGAGACGGTGAACGTCGGCGAGCACCTGGGCCGGGACAGGGTCGTCCTGCTGTTCTTCCCGCTCGCGTTCAGCTCGACCTGCACGGCCGAGATGTGCCGGATGCGGGACGACTGGGACACCTGGCGCGCACTGGACGCGCGGGTGTTCGGGATCACGGTGGACAGCCCGTTCGTGACGGAGCGCTTCCGGCAGGCGGAGCGGCTCCCCTTTCCGATCCTCTCGGACTTCAACCGCGACGTGGCGACTCGCTACGGCGTTCTCTACGAGGAGCTGCTCGGGCTGCGCGGCGTCCCGAAGCGCGCGGTCTTCGTGATCGGCCGCGACGGACGGGTCGCGTGGCGCTGGGTTTCGGAGAGCGCCGGCGTGGAGCCCCCGTACGAGGAGATCCGCGCGGCCGTCGAGCGTGCCCCGTGAGCCTCGCGGACGGAGACCTGCGCCCGGTCGGCGCGGACGGAACCCCGCACCCGCGCGGCGCCGGCGGAGACCTGCACCCGCGCGGCGCCGGCGGAGACCTGCACCCGAACGGCGCGGCCGGCGACCTCCCCCCCGACGTCCTGCGCGCGTCCTTCCACCGCGCGGCCGACCTCGTCGCCGACTATCTCGAGACGGTCGGGTCGCGCCCCGTGCTCCCTCGCGTGGCGCCCGGCGCGTTCGCGGCGACGATCCCCGCGGCTCCCCCGGAGTCCGCCGAGCCGCTCGACCGGATCCTCGCCGACTACCGCACGCTGGTGGAGCCGGCGGTCACGCACTGGAACCACCCGGGCTTCTTCGCCTACTTCGCGATCAGCGGGTCCGGCCCGGGCATCGCGGGCGAGATGCTCGCAGCGGGGCTGAACGTCAACGCGATGCTCTGGCGCACGGGGCCGGCGCCGACGGAGCTGGAGGAGCGCGTCTGCGACTGGCTGCGCGCGCTGATGGGTCTTCCGGAGGAGTTCCGCGGCCACATCAACGACACCGCGTCGATCGGGACCTTCCTGGCGCTCGCCGCCGCACGCCACCGCGCGCGCCCCGACGTCCGCGAGCTGGGCTCCGCGGGACGGGCCGACCTGCCCGCGATGGTGGTCTACGCGAGCGAGCACGCGCATTCGTCCGTGGACAAGGCCGTGCTCGCGCTCGGCCTGGGGCTCGCCAACCTCCGGCGGATCCCGGCCGACGCCGCCCACCGCCTGCGCCCGGAGGCCCTCGCCGCGGCCGTGACCGCCGATCGCGCCGCGGGGCGGCTGCCGGTGGCGGTCGTGGCGACCGCCGGGACGACGTCCTCGACGAGCGTGGACCCGCTGCGCGAGGTCGCGGAGATCGCCGGGCGCGAGCGGCTCTGGCTCCACGTGGACGCCGCGTACGCCGGCAGCGCCGCCGTCTGCCCCGAGATGCGGCCGCTCTTCGCGGGTGTCGGGTCGGCCGACACGATCGTGGTGAACCCCCACAAGTGGCTGTTCACGCCCGTGGACTGCTCGGTCCTCTTCGCCCGCGATCCGGCCGGGCTTCGCGAGGCGTTCACGCTCGTCCCGGAGTATCTCCGGACCGCCGACGCGGGCGTCACGAACCTGATGGACTACGGGATCCAGCTCGGGCGCCGCTTCCGCGCGCTCAAGCTGTGGATGGTGATCCGCGCGTACGGCGCCGAGGGGCTGCGGTCGCGGATCCGGACACACTGCGCGCTCGCGCGCGAGTTCGCCGGCTGGATCGAGGAGCACCCGGGGTTCGAGCTGGCCGCCCCCGTCCCGTTCAGCGTGGTCTGCTTCCGGGCGATCTGCGGGACGTCCGACGAGGAGCGCGACCGGTTCAACGAGCGCCTGCTCGAGGCGGTGAACGCCGCCGGCCCGGTCTTCCTCTCCCACACCCGCCTCGGCGGACGGGTCGTGCTCCGCCTCGCGATCGGGAACATCCGGACGGGGCGCGCGCACGTGGCCGGCGCGTGGGAGATCGTCCGCGCGCGCGCCGCGGAGCTGGCCCGCGCCGGAGGGACGGCGTGGACCTCGCCGGCCTGATCGAGGCGCTCTCCGAGCCCGCGGCGTACCCCGACTGCCCCGGCCCGGTCGTCGTCCACCACACGCACATCTCCGCCGTGTTCCTGGCGGGCGACTGGGCCTACAAGGTGAAGAAGCCGCTGGACCTCGGCTTCCTCGACTTCACGACTCCCGATCGGCGCCTGCGCAGCTGCCGCGACGAGGTCCGCCTCAACCGCCGGCTCGCGCCGGACGTGTACCGCGGCGTCGTGCCGATCGTGCTCCGCGACGGGCGCGTGCGCGTGCTCCACGAGCCCGTCCCGGAAGCGGCCCCGGCGCGCCGCCGCCCGCGCGCGGCTCGTGGAGACGCATCCGGCGGTGAGGAGCCCATCGAGTACGCCGTCTGGATGCGGCGGCTCCCCGACGAGGCGACGATGGAGTGGCGCCTGCTGCGGGGAGACCTGGCTCCGGCGCGGCTCGCGGCGCTGGCGCGGCGGATCGCCGCCTTCCACCGCGACGCCGAGCGGGGACCGGCCATCGCGCGGTGGGGCCGCCTCGACGTCGTGGCCGGCAACGCGCGCGAGAACGTGGAGCAGACCCGCCCGGCCGTCGGCGTGACCGTGTCGGAGCGCGTGCACGACCGGGTCGCCGGCCTCACCGAGGCCGCGCTCGCCGAGCTGGGGCCGCTCGTGGAGGCTCGCGCGGCGCGCGGCGTTCCCCGCGACACGCACGGCGACCTGCGCCTGGACCACGTCTACGACTTCGGCGCGGACGGCGGGGGGCCGGGCACGCGGCAGGGCCTCCCGCCGGCGAGCCCGCCGGGGGGGGACGGCCCCGGCGACGGCCTGGTCGTCGTCGACTGCATCGAGTTCAACGAGCGCTTCCGCTACGCGGACCCGGTGGCCGACGCGGCCTTCCTCGCGATGGACCTCGCCTTCTACGGCCGGCGCGACCTCGCGCGGACCTTCGTCGAGTCCTACCTCGAGGCGGCGGGCGACCCCGAGGGTGCGCGGCTCGTCCCGTGGTACGTGGCGTACCGGGCGTGCGTGCGTGCGAAGGTGGAGGGGTTCGAGGCGCTCGACGAATCCGTCCCGGAGCCCGAGCGGACCGAGGCCCTCGGCCGCGCCCGCGGCTTCTGGCTGCTCGCGCTCGGTCAGCTCGAGGTCCCGCGCCGCCGGCCCTGCCTCGTGCTGATCGGCGGCCTGCCCGGGACGGGGAAGTCCACGCTCGCCCGCGAGCTCGCCGCGCGCGCGGGGTTCCGTGTGGTGCGCTCGGACGTGGTCCGAAAGGCGCTGGCCGGACTGCCGGCCGATGCGCCGGCGGCCGCTCCGTTCGGCGAGGGGATCTACGACGCGGAGTGGACCGAGCGAACCTACGCCGCCTGCCTCGCGCGGTCGGAGCGCGCGCTGTTCGACGGCGAGCGGGTGGCCGTCGATGCGGGCTTCGGGCGGGAGGCGCGGCGGCGGCTCTTCCTCGAGGCCGCGGTGCGGTGGGGCGTGCCCGGGGTGTTCCTGGAGTGCCGCGCCCGGGCGGACACGGTCCGGGAGCGCCTCCTCCGCCGACCGCCCGGCGTCTCGGACGCCGACCTCGCGATCCACCAGCGCGCGGCGGCCTTCTGGGAGCCGCCCGGACCCGGAACCGCGCCTCAGGTCGTGGACTGCGAGGAGCTCGGGGCGGCCGTGGACGCCGCCACGGCGGCGCTCGCGAGCGAGGGCCTCTTGGGAGAAGCCTGATGGAGGAGGCGGCCGGCCGCCCCGCGCGCGGCGGGCCTAGGCGGGCTGGAACCCCTTGAGCAGCGCCTTCCGGCCGTGCTTCTGCCGGTACATCTCCGCGTCGGCGCGGCGGACCGCGTCGTCGAGGTCCTCGGCGCCGCTGTACGCGGCGGAGCCCGTGCTCACGCTCAGGCGGAGCCCGGGACACTCGGCGTCCATCTGCTCGATCGCGGCGCCGACGGCGCGCGCGACGAGACGGCCGGCCTCGGCCGGCGTCGAGCCGGGCAGCACGAGCAGGAACTCGTCTCCGCCGAGGCGGTAGAGGGCGTCCGACGCACGGACCCCGGTCCGGAGCGCCCGCGCGAGCAGGCACAGCATCCGGTCGCCCATCTCGTGCCCGTAGCCGTCGTTCGCCTCCTTGAGGTTGTCGAGATCGAGGAGCACGACCGACCCGTAGGTGGCGCGCGCCATCTCGAGCCCCACCCCGTCCGTCATCGCCCGGCGGTTGAAGGCGCCGGTCAGGGCGTCGTAGTACGAGTCCCTCCGCAGCTGGTCGTGCGCGACCTCGAGCCGCGCGCGGGCGTCGTCCACCTCGCGCTTCGACTCCTCGATCAGCATCAGCACCATGCCGTATCCCAGCAGCATCTGGAGCAGCAGGTCCACGTACGAGTTGTAGCGGAGGAGCAGCGCCAGCGGCTCGAGCGGGATGGGCCGCGGCATCATGGCCAGCCGGAACCCGACGGCGTAGACCACCCAGAGCGCCGCGATCGTGGCGAAGATGCCGCCCGTCATCCGGGTACCGAACGTCCGGCGCGACGCCGGCACCGCGATCAGGCGCCAGGCGCAGTAGCCCGAGGCCACCACCATCACCGGGGTCTGGAGGAAGACGATGCCGTCGAGGCTCGGCGCGCCCCCCACCGTGGCGAGCGCGTACAGCGACGTTCCGGGGAGGAGCACCAGCCCGACCGTGCTCGCCCGGATCTTGAAGCCCCCCGAGTGGAAGAGCGCGCCCGCGACCAGGAGCCCGCAGGAGAGCAGCTTGCCCCACTGGTAGACGAAGTACAGGCCCTGCACCTCCGCGCTGTGCTCGGGCAGGAGCGTGCGCCCCGGCCCCGCGAGGCCGTTGTACCGGATCGCGAGGGCGGCGATGGCGGCGCAGAGGAACGCCCAGGCGAAGCCCCACATGGTGAACCAGCGCCGGCGCCGCGCCTGGCGGTGGAGCAGGTAGAAGAGGACCGTGAGCAGGAGGGCGCCCCCCAGCTGCATCACGATTCCGATGTAGGAGACGAGCCCCGTCACCTGCTCGGGCGTCAGCACCGCGAACCCCGCTGGAGGAGACGTCTACCGGAGACGTGCATCGCGGGCGTCCCAAAGCAAGAACCGCTCCCAGCGGCGGGAGCGCGCCGGGAGCGCCGCGTCAGGTGCTTGGCCCGCAATCGCTTGAACGTCCATCCGAACCGCCGCCGCACGCACGCGCGGGTGCTCCCCTTCGCATTTCGCCTGCGCCGACGCGGGGGAGACGAGAGGACGAGGGATCGCCGGGCAGGGTGACCGGGACGCGAGGGCGTGGTCCGGCGCCCCCGGGCGGGACCAGAAGCGTGGTCGCGGCCGTGGGCGGCCCGGACGCGCGGGCGGCCGCCGCGGGCGATCCTCTATTCCGCCCGCATCGCGACGGTGGGGTCGGTCCGCGCGGCGCGCAGCGCGGGCACGAGGCTGCCGCTCACCGCCACCAGCACGACCACGAGCGCGGCGGCGGAGAACGTGAGGGGATCGCCGGGGGGGACGCCGGCGAGCAGCGCGCGCAACGCGCGCCC
>DATBJZ010000124.1:0-24888 GCA_036556125.1 Gemmatimonadota bacterium
ACCGGCTTAACGCCTCCCTGTCTCGCCGCGTCCAATCCGCCGGGAGGACGAACAGACCAGGAGGACGCGATGCGCTTCGCCGTGCTCGCCCTGCCACTCGCCCTCATCGCGGCTGCCGTCCCGCTGCGGGCACAGGGCCTCCCCTGGGGTCCCGACCGGCGCGAAGACGTGCGCGATCGGCTGGAGGACCTCGCGGACCGTCGAGAGGACCTGCGTGACCGCCGCGAGGACGTCCTCGACAGGCGGGAGGACCTGTGGGATCGGAGGCATCACGGCGGTTTTCGAGACCGCGCGGAGAACTTCCGGGATCGTCGTGAGGACGTCCGCGACCGGCTCGAGAACCTGCACGACCGGCGGGAGGACCGTCGGGACCTGCTGGAGGACCGTCGCGACCGGAGACGTCCGCCTCTGCCGGGCCGCCGCCGCTGCTGAGCCGCCGCTCCAGGCCGGCCGAGTGAGACTCGAGAGCGCCCGCCAACCGGCGGGCGCTCTTCGTTGACGGGCTGGGGACGACGGCAGACCCGCGGGCACCCGCCCGCCGAAGCCGCCGGGACGTTCCGCTGGTGCGCAGCTCGGCGCGACGGGCATCTTCACGCCACCGTCATGTCCGAGCGGCACGATCTCCTCCTGCGCCCGCCGCACTCCACCTGCCTGCTCGTGCTCGCGCACGGAGCGGGGGCCGGAATGCGCCACCCGTTCCTGGAAGGCTTCTCGCGCCGCCTCGCCGAACGCGGAGTGGCGACGCTCCGCTACGAGTTTCCGTACTTGCAGGCGGGACGCCGGCGTCCGGACCCGAGCGCAGTGCTGGAGGCGTCCGTCCGCGAGGCGGTCGACCGCGCCCTCGAGGACGCGGACGGTCTGTCCCTGTTCGCCGGCGGGAAGTCGCTGGGCGGGCGGATGACCTCGAGGGCTGCGGCGGCCGGCGGCCTCGAGCCGGTGCGCGGGCTCGTCTTCCTGGGATTCCCGCTGCATCCCCCCGGTCGGCCGGGCACGGAGCGTGCGGACCACCTGCCTCGCGTCGGCCTCCCGATGCTGTTCCTGCAGGGCACGCGCGACGCGTTCGCGGACCTGGTCCTGCTTCGCCCCGTGTGTGCGGCGCTGGGGGATTCCGCGACGCTCCACGTGATCGAGGGCGCGGACCACTCCTTCCGGGTGCCGCGCGGCTCGGGCTTGCGCGAGGGCGACGTCCTGGACGAG
Organism: Gemmatimonadota bacterium; assembly: GCA_036556125.1. GTDB lineage: Bacteria > Gemmatimonadota > Gemmatimonadetes > JACCXV01 > JACCXV01 > DATBJZ01. The sequence goes on from DATBJZ010000124.1 coordinate 1,198, forward strand.
CTCGCCGACGTCTCGGCGGCGTGGATGCGGAATCGCGTGTGAAGCGCGCGGCCGCTCCCCGGCGCTGCTCGTGGTGCGGCGAGGACCCCCTCTACGTCGCCTACCACGACGAGGAGTGGGGCGTCCCCGTCCACGACGACCGTCTTCTCTTCGAATTCCTCGTGCTCGAGGGTGCGCAGGCCGGCCTGAGCTGGCTCACGATCCTGCGCAAACGCGAAGCGTACCGCGAGGCGTTCTCGCGGTTCGATCCCCGCGCGGTCTCGCGCTACGACGGGCGTGCGGTCCGACGTCTCCTCCGCAACCCGGGGATCGTCCGGAACCGCCTCAAGATCGAGTCGGCGATCGCCAATGCGCGCGCGTTCCTCGACGTGCAGGACGAGTTCGGCAGCTTCGACGCCTACGTGTGGCGGTTCGTGGAAGGCAGACCGAAGCGGAACGCCTGGCGCTCGGAACGCCAGATCCCGGCGGTCACGCCCGAAGCGGAGGCGCTGAGCCGCGACCTGCGCGCCCGCGGGTTCCGCTTCGTCGGCCCGACGATCTGCTACGCCCACATGCAGGCCACCGGCATGGTGAACGACCACGTGGTGGGCTGCTTCCGTCACGCCGACGTGAACCGGCTGGGACGCGGGTCGTGAGCGGGGAACTCGAACGTCTCGCCCTCCAGACGCTCTCGGCGCCCTTCCTCCTGCTCGCTTCCGAACGGCTATCGCGGCAATGGGACTGGGTCGGTGGAGTCTGGATCGCGGCGGCGCTGCCGCTCACGGCGGGATCGTTCGCTGCCGTCCTCCAGGTCCGGGGTCTGGTAGCGCCAGGCGGGGCTCTGGATGCGTTCGCGGCGACGATCGTCTTCGTGGCGGTGGAGCAGGCCGTGACGATGGGCGGCGAGCGCGTGGGATCGCGCTCCGCGTCCGAGGTCGGGGTCGCGGTCGGACTTCCGCTCCTCTGGCTGCTCCAGTTCCTGGATTGCCCGGGAGTCATCCCCATCGGAGCGGTGCTCGGGGCCGTCGTCGCCATCGTTGGAGTCTCGGTCTCGGACGGGCGCGCGCCGCAGCCTCACCTGCGGGCGCTGCCCGCAGCGCAACCGGGCGAGGCCGCCACCGGTGATCCGTTGCCGACGTCCCTGCCTCCGACAGGCAAAGGGGTTACGCTGAGGCTGACCCTCGCGACCGTGGCCGCCTTCGGAATCGCCGCCGTCGCGGCCGAGCTGAGGCCGCTCGCCAACGGTTTCCTGTCCCCGTACGCGCTCTTCGCGGCCGGGGCGGCCCTCCTCCAGCATCGCATGCCGGGAGCCGTCTCGGCCGTTCTCACGATCCTGCGTGGCTTGACGGTGGGCGCCCTGTCGGTTCAGGTCTTCTACGTGCTCGCGGCGCTCGCCGTGCAGGTGGCGCCCCCGCCTGCCGCGGCCTTCGCCGCTCAGCTGCTCGCCGCGCTGCTGTACGCCGTGCTCTTCCTCTCCCTCGTCGTTCCGGGTGCCAGACTGTGGCGCAGCCTGGCGGACCTTCACGAGCGATGCGCGTCCGACCAGAAAGGCGACCATGCCCCTAGACTTCCCGGTTCCCGCCCCCGCCCGGTCCACACCCGGCGACTGGCCCGAGCTACGCGCCGACGCCTGGCGCGACACGCGCGACACGCTGCACATGTGGACGCAGGTCGTAGGGAAGGTGCGGCTGGCGCGGGCGCCGCACCTGAACCACTGGTGGCAGGTCCCGCTGTACGTCACGGCGCGCGGGCTCACGACCTCGCCGATGCCGGACGGGGGCCGCACGTTCCAGATCGACTTCGACTTCCTCGATCACCGGCTGCGGATCGCCACGAGCGACGGCGCGACGCGGGAGCTGGAGCTGGGTCCGCGCAGCGTGGGCCGGTTCTACCGCGAGGTGATGGCGGCGCTGCGCACCCTCGGGATCGACGTCCGCATCTACACCCTTCCGCAGGAGGTGCCGGACCCGATCCCGTTCGAGCGTGACGAGGTCCACGGCGCCTACGACGCCGCCGCCGCCAGCCGATTCTGGCAGGTCCTGGTTCAGGGCGTCCGCGTCCTCGAGGAGTTCCGCTCGGAGTTCCTCGGCAAGGCGAGCCCGGTCCACTTCTTCTGGGGGAGCTTCGACCTGGCCTACACCCGGTTCTCCGGGCGGCCCGCGCCCGAGCATCCCGGGGCTCCGGGTGTCGCGGACTTCGTCACGCGCGAGGCCTACTCGCACGAGGTGCACAGCGTCGGCTTCTGGCCGGGTGGTCCGCCCGGGACGGAGGCGCTGTTCTACGCGTACGCCTACCCCGAACCGGCCGGATTCTCGTCGGCACGCGTCGCCCCGGACGCCGCCGGCTGGAGCACGGACCTCAAGGAGTTCGTCCTCCCGTACGAATCGGTCCGCCGTGCCGCGTCCCCGGATGACGTCGTGCTCGAGTTCGGCCGCAGCACGTACGACGCCGCCGCGACGCTCGGCCGGTGGGATCGCGCGGCCCTGGAGCGCGGCACCGGCCGCCCCCGAACTCCCGGGCCCGGCCGGTGATCGGCCACGGCCCGGGACGCGGACGCGACGACGGCCCGTGGTGAAGCCCCTCGCCGGCAGGGTCGCCGTCGTGGCCGGCGCCACGCGCGGCGCGGGCCGCGGCATCGCCTGCGAGCTCGGCGCCGCGGGCGCGATCGTCTATTGCAGCGGCCGCAGCGTGCGCGGAGCCCCCGCGACGGAAGGCCGCCCCGAGACGATCGAGGAGACCGCCGGGATGGTGACGGAGCGCGGCGGAACCGGCATCCCCGTGCGGACCGACCACACCGAGGAGGAGCAGGTCCGGGCGCTCTTCGCGCGCGTGCGCGAGGAGCAGGGACGGCTGGACGTCCTCGTCAACGACGTCTGGGGCGGCGACGCCCTGACCGAATGGGGGACGCCGTTCTGGAAGCTGACGATGGAGAAGGGCCGTCTGATGCTGCAGCGCGCCGTCTGGGCGCACGTGCTCACGGCCCGCCACGGCGTGCCGATGATGGTCGAGCGCGGCGGCGGGCTCGTCGTCGAGATCACCGATGGAGACTTCCTGGGCTATCGCGGCAACCTGTTCTACGATCTCTCGAAGCTGGGGGCGATCCGCCTCGCCTACGTCTTCGCCCAGGATCTCCGCGGCACCGGGGTGACGGCACTGGCCGTGACGCCGGGGTTCCTCAGGTCCGAGGCGATGCTCGACCACTTCGGCGTGACCGAGGAGAACTGGCGCGACGCCACGGCGAAGGACAGCCACTTCGCCGAGTCGGAAACGCCCTTCTACGTGGGTCGCGGGGTGGCGGCGCTCGCGGCCGATCCGGACGTCGCTCGCAAGGCGGGACGCGTGTTCGCGAGCTGGACGCTCGCCCGCGAGTACGGCTTCGACGACGTGGACGGCCGGCGTCCGGACTTCAGCGCCCATCTCCAGCGAATCACGGGCGAGATCCTGGACCGCGGAGGTCCCGCGAGCCCACAGGAGCGCTTCCTCCTCCTCTTCCGCTCGTATCAGCTCGAGTTCGATCCGGCGGGCGCCGACGAGGCGCGGCGGATCGCCGCCGTGGTTCCGCAGGATGCGTCCCCCTTCGAAGGTCACCCGGCCGCGGAGAGTGGTCAGGCGTGAGCATCGGGGCCGGGCTCGCGTGAGGACCCGCGCACGTTCGGCGGCGGTGCTGCTGCCGGGCCTCCTGGCGTCGTGCGCAGGCGCGGCGGGCGGCCCACCGGACGCCGACGCGGCCCTCGGCGGCCCCGTCCGCTACGAGATGCGAAGCCTCGAACGGACGGCCGGCGGCTGCCCCGAGGAGCCGCGCGGCGTCTGTGCCGAGGTCGAGCTCGAGTATCCCGAGATCGAGGCGGCGCCGACACGCGAAGCCGAGGAGCGGCTTCGCGACGCCGTCGGGACGTTCCTCCTCGCTCCCGCTCCGTTCGTGGATCGGCCCGCCGGAGCGGAGGAGCTGGCGCGGGAGTTCCTGGCGCATCAGGCGGAGGTGCGGCGCTCGTATCCCGAGGGCTCGTCCTCCAGCGGCTGGTTCTTCGAGCGCCGCATCGCGGTGCTCCACCAGGACGGACGGGTCTTCAGCCTCGACGTCTCGGAGCGCTGGTACAGCGGCGGCGTGCACCCGAACTCCTCGGCCAGCCTGGCGAGCTTCGATCCACGGACCGGGCGGCGGCTCCTGCTCGACGACCTGGTCGAGCGGGCGCGCGTGCCGGATCTCGTGGACCTGGCGGAGCGCCGCTTCCGCGAGGTGCGCGGGATCCCGCGGGGCGTGCTCCTGTCGGAAGCGGGCTTCACCTTCCCGCAGGAGACCTTCTACGTGAACGACGACTTCGCGGTCACGCCCGAGGGGCTGGCCTTCCACTTCGATCCCTACGAGGTCGGGCCGTATGCCCTCGGACCCACCGACTACGTGGTGAGCCGTGCCGAGCTTGCGTCTCTCGCCCGCGCGGACGGGCCCCTCGCGAGCACGCCGTGAAGCCCCCGCCGTTCCGCGAGCGGCCGATCCGCTTCCTCGAGGTGCGCCGCCGCGACGGCTGGCAGGTGAAGCTGTACGGAATCGGGGAGCGAACCGCGCCCGCCGATCCCTCCGCCTTCGAGGCCGGCCTCGACCTCGCCTGGTCCGAGCTCCCTGAGCCCGACGAGTCGATCGGACGTCCCGGCGTGGGGTTCGCCGTCCTGCATCGCGCCCGGGAGGCGGCCTACCTGGTGTTCGCGTGGTGGGACCGCGAGAACGAGCTGCCGACGAGGGTCTTCATCGACGTGGATGCCGAGGCCGGAGGATGGCGGCCCGCGCGGGGCGGCGAATCGTTCTGCGTCTGGGACCTGCGCGTGATCTGGTTCGAGCGCGAGGCGTTCGCCGAGACGGTGCTCGGGGGAGACGGAGGGGTCGGGGCGTATCTCGAGCGCCGGCTCCACCTCGAGCCCGGGCACGGCGGCGTGGGTGCGCCGCAGGCCGACGCCGGAGCGGAGTTCCGCGCCCGGGTCGGCCCGGGCCGTTGAACGCGCCCGCCGAGGCGATCCCGCGGCCGTGGCCGGTTCCCGCCGCGGACGGCCGGATCCACGCGCTCGACGTGCTGCGGGCGGCGATGATGCTGCTGGGTCTCGTGCTGCATTCCGCGCTGGCGTACAGCACGTTCGCGCGGAACGGCACGTGGCCCATCCACGACCGGTCCGCAAGCCCGGTCTTCGACGTCCTGGCGGCGTTCATACACGTGTTCCGCATGCCGATCTTCTTCCTGATGGCCGGGTTCTTCGCCGCGCTGCTGTACCGCCGGCGCGGCGCAGGAGGCATGATGCGGAACCGTCTGACCCGGGTGGGCGTCCCCTTCGTCCTCGCCCTGGCGGTGGTCCCGCCGCTGGTCTCGGCGGGCGTCGTCTTTGCCGCCGGGGGCGGCGATGGCTCGGCGTTCGCGGACGCGGCCCGGTTCTCGGCGTCCGGGGCCGCGTTCCGACTGGAGACGCTCCACCACCTGTGGTTTCTCTGGTATCTCCTCGTCTACTACACCGTCGCGCTCGTCCTGCTGGCTCTGCTCGGTCGCATTTCGCCGCGCGCCGAGCAGCGGATCTCGGCCGCGGTGAGCCGTGCCGCGTCGTCGACCTGGGCCCCCGTCTTCCTGGCCGCGGTCACCTTCCCGCCGCTGGCGACGATGCGGTCGGGGACGCTCGAGACCTCGAGCTGGTTCCTGCCCGATGCGAACGTCGTGGCCTTCTACGCGGTGATCTTCGCCGCCGGCTGGCTGATCCACGACGGCGCCCGCGGCGCGCGATCCGGCGCCGCGGCTGCGGCGGGCTTCGAGGGGTTCGCCCGGGCCGTGCCGTTCCGGCTCGCGGCGGGGGCGATCCTGTTCGGCGTGCGCTACCCGCTCCTCGTCGCCACCTGGGGGGCGGCCGACGGAGTCCTCCAGCTCGTGAGGGCGGCCCTGCTCGGGCTCGCCATCGGCTTCCTGACCTGCGGGCTGACGGGAGCCGCGGTGCGCCACCTCGGCCGGCCCAGCCCCGGCTTCCGCTATCTCGCGGATGCGTCGTACTGGATGTATCTCCTTCACCTGCCGGTGGTCGTCTGGCTGTCGGGCGTCCTTGCGGGGTGGGCCGCGCCCGCGGCCGCCAAGTTCGTCCTCGTGCTCGCCGGCACGACGGCGTTCACGCTGGGGACGTACCGCGCGGTCGTCAGAGGAACGTGGGTCGGCGTGCTGCTGAACGGCCGACGGTTTCCGGGGAACGGCGGGATCCGGCTGGAGGGCCGCTGATCCCGGCGCCGAAGAGTACGGAACAAAAGCCGCGCCGGGGGCGTTGAAAGGATGCGGGCGATACGGAGGGCGAAGCGGGCGGGCCGGGCAGGAGGACACGGGAGCGAGGTCGCCGTGACCAGACGCACGTCCATCGCCGGGGTGGTTGCGGCATTCGCCGGGGCCGCCGTGCTGATCGCCGGGGCCAGCCGGTCGGGCGCCGCTCCGGCTGCGGGGGACGACGTGCCGACGGCCGTACCCTCGACGGTGGCGCTCGCCACCTTCGCCGGCGGCTGCTTCTGGTGCATGGAGCCGCCCTTCGACGAGGTGGAGGGCGTGCTCTCGACGACCTCGGGCTACACGGGCGGGAAGGTGAGGAACCCCACGTACGAGGAAGTCTCCGCCGGCGGAACGGGGCACGCGGAGGCGCTGCGCGTGGAGTACGACCCGGCGAAGGTGAGCTACCGCGAGCTGCTCGACGTCTTCTGGCGGAACATCGATCCGCTGGTGGAGAACCGGCAGTTCTGCGACGTGGGCGAGCAGTACCGCTCCGCGATCTTCTACCACGACGAGGAGCAGCGCCGGCTCGCCGAGGAGACGAAGCGCGGCATCGAGGCGTCCGGCCGCTTCGATCGCCCGGTCGCGACCGAGATCGTTCCGGCCGGCGAGTTCTGGCCGGCCGAGGAGTATCACCAGGACTACTACAGGAAGAATCCGATCCGCTACAAGTTCTACAGCTTCAACTGCGGCCGCGAACGCCGGCTGCGGGAGCTCTGGGGGGAACGTTCGGGCTGATGGACCGGGACCGCAGGACGTTCCTGAAGACCGCGGCGGGACTCGCCGCCGCGCCGTTGCTGATCCGCTTTCCGCTGCGCTGGGGGGAGGAACCGCTCGTGGATCCCGACGTGTTGAACGCCGCGCCCGCGGCCGAGAGTCAGGAGGAGATCGGCCGGCTCCGGAAGCCGCTCGCCGAGTGGCGCAAGCTGCTCAGCGATCGTGAGTACAACGTGCTGTTCGAGGAGGGCACGGAGCGGCCGTTCTCGAGCGAGCTCAACGACGAGAAGAGGGAGGGCGCGTTCGTCTGCGCCGCGTGCTTCCTGCCGCTCTTCACGTCCAAGACCAAGTACGACAGCGGCACCGGCTGGCCGAGCTTCTGGGCCCCCATCGAGGGGCGGCTCGGCACCAAGCGCGACTTCAAGCTGATCTACCCTCGCACGGAGTATCACTGCATCCGCTGCGGCGGCCATCAGGGGCACGTCTTCCGGGACGGTCCGCCGCCCACGGGGCGCCGCTACTGCAACAACGGCGTCGCCCTGGACTTCATCCCCGAGGGCGAGCCCTTCCCGCCGCTTCGGACCTGAGCTCCGGGCACGAGCCCCGGATCGCTCCCATCCCTCGGGCCGGCGCTCCGGCCTTTCTCGTCGTCCAAACGAGCGTCAGCCTCACGCCACCGGCGGCGGCAGCCCCAGCTGCCATTCCCCCCAGGGACCTTCTCGCGTCGGATCGTCGCCGGACTCCGGATCCGTCTCGATGAATCCCGCCACCCTGACCCCGAGCAGCCGCACCGGCCGGGCGGGGGCGAACTTCCGCAGCAGCTCCCGCGCCACCTGACGGATGAGCTCGGGATCGTTCGTCGCCTCCTCGAGCGTGCGCGCTCGCGTGTGGGTCGAGAAGTCCGCGAGACGGATCTTGATCCCGATGGTCCGGCCGCGCCGGCCGTCCGCGGAGAGCGACGCGCAGAGGTCGGCGGCCAGCTCGTCGAGGGCCGCCTCCATCTCGGCGGGGTCGCGCAGGTTGCGGTCGAACGTCGTCTCGCGGGACTCGGAGCGCGCCGGGCGCGAGGGCTCCAGGTCGCGATCGTCCTCGAACCGCGCGAGCCCCCCCAGCCACGGGCCCAGGTTGGGCCCGAACCACTCCGCGAGTGTCTCGTCCGGCACCGCCGCGAGCTCGGCGACCGTGCGGATTCCCTGCCGCTCCAGGCGCTCCGCGGTCCGTGGCCCGATGCCGGGCACGACGCGCGGGGGCGAGCCTCCGAACCTCGCACGCGCCTCCTCGACGGAGAGCGCCAGGAAGCCGTCGGGCTTCCCCGCGTCCGACGCCATCTTCGCCACCAGCTTGCTGGGGCCGATCCCCACGGAGCAGGGAAGTCCCGTCCGCTCCCGGATCGCCGACTTGATCCGGCGCGCCGCGGCTTCGGGTTCCGGCACCGCGGTGAGGTCGACGTACGCCTCGTCCAGGCCCATCACCTCGACCCGGTCCGCGACCCCGCGCAGGACCTCCATCACGTCCCGGGAGCGCGCGCGGTAGAGGTCGAAGTCGGGAGGCAGGAAGACGGCCGCGGGGCAGAGCCGGCGCGCCCGTGCCGCCGGCGTCGCCGAGAAGACCCCGAAACGCCGCGCCTCGTAGCTGGCCGTGGTGACGACCGCGCGGGGACCGCTGCCGGCCACGACGACGGGCTTCCCCCGCAGGTCGGGCCGCCGCTGCAGCTCGACGTTCACGTAGAAGGCGTCCATGTCCACGTGGACGATGCATCGCGGCGCGCCCGGAGCGTGCCGCTCCGGCCCGTGTGGTTCGGGGATCGCCCCGTCCCGCGCGATCGACTGCGGCAGCCGCGGCTGCGACGTCGCGGCGTCGACCCCGATGGGGATCGGCTCCGCGTACTCTGGCGCCCGCCCGGACCCGCGTGGATCTTCCTGCCGCCGATCGGGATGCTCGTCCGTCACGTGGAAGATCTCCGATGCCGCTCGCCGCTCTGCTCCTCTCCGCCTTGCCGGGGCTGCTCCCGGCCCAGGGCGCCACGACCGCCGCCGGTGATTCGTCGGATGCCGATGCGCGCGCCGGACGAGCGGTCGTGGCCTTCACGCTTCATGAGCCGGACCTGATCCCCGAGGGGATCGCGTACGATCCCGTCGACGGCACCTTCTTCGTGGGAAGCACCTGGCGTCGCAAGATCGTCGCCGTCGACTCGCAGGGCCGCAGCCGCGACTTCACGAGCGAGGCGCAGGACGGCCTGTGGGGCGTCGTCGGCCTGCGCGTGGATCCCGCGCGGAGACTGCTCTGGGCGGCGACGAGCCACGCTGGCGCCGGGATGCCGATGATGAACGAACCCGCTGGCGAGCTCGGACACGCGGGCCTCTTCGCCTGGCGGATTCCGGACGGGCGCCTCGTCTCCCGGTTCCTGCTGGCGGCCTCCGACGGCGGCCACTTTCTGAACGACGTCGTGGTGACGCCGGACGGCGCCGCGTACGTCACCGACAGCCAGGGCCGGAGCGTCTTCGTGGCGCGTCCGGAGGCCGACAGCCTGGAGGTCTTCGCGCGCCTCGACTCTGTCGCGTTCCCCAACGGGATCGATCTCTCCGCCGACGGCGCCCGCCTCTACGTGGCCGTGGAGGGTGGGCTGCGCCGCATCGAGCTCGCGACGGGCGAGGTCGCGCCGGTGACGCTCGCCGGCGGGATCGTCGTGGCAGGCATCGACGGCCTCTACGCGCATCGCGGAGGTCTGATCGCGGTTCAACCGTGGGAGGAGGGACGCGCCGTGGAGCGGTACGTCCTCGATCCGTCTGGGAGCCGCGTGGTGGCATCCTGCCCCGTGCTGGCCGCTCACGAGACGCTGCTCCAGCCCACCACCGGCGCGGTCGTCGGCGACGATCTCTTCCTCGTCGCGAACAGCCAGCTGCAGCTGTTCCGCGCCCTGCGCGAGGAGGGACGCGCGCCGCACGACGGCGAGCTGCGCCGCCCCGTCGTGCTGCGGGTCGCGCTGGGCTCCACGGGAGAGTGTCCCGCCTGAGCTCCCCCCATCTCCGCATCGCGCGGATCGATCACTGGCCCAAGAACGCGATCGTTCCGCTCGGCGCCCTGGTGGCCGTGCTCGTGGACCCGGCGGCGAACTCCGGATCGCTCCCGCCGCTCGCCCTCGCGTTCCTCGGCGCCTGTCTCGTCTCTTCGTCGAACTATACCCTCAACGAGCTGCTCGACGCCGCCTCCGACCGCCAACATCCGGTCAAGCGGTCGCGTGCCGCGGCCTCGGGCGACGTCGCTCCGGCCGCCGCGCTGATCCAGTGGGCCGCGCTCGGGGCGGCGGGGCTGCTCCTGGGAGCGGCGGCGCATCCTCACGTGGCGCTGGCCCTCAGCGCGTTCTGGGCGGCGGCCGTCGTCTACAACGTGCCGCCGATCCGCACCAAGGACGTGCCGCACCTGGACCTGCTCACGGAGTCGCTGAACAATCCGCTGCGCCTCCTGATCGGCTGGTTCGCGGTCGTCCACGCGCGGTTCCCCCCGCTCTCGCTCCTGATGGCGGTCTGGATGGGGGGTGCCTTCTTCATGGCCGCGAAGCGGTTCGCCGAATACCGGCAGATCGGGGACCCGGCCGTCGCCGCGCGCTACCGCCGCTCCTTCGCGTGGTACACCGAGGAGCGGCTCCTGCTCGAGATGTTCTTCCACGGCGTGGCGGCGGCGCTCTTCGCCGGCGTGTTCATCGTCCGCTGGCGGCTCGAGCTGATCCTCGGCATTCCCCTCGCGGCGGCGCTGTTCACCTGGTATCTCCGGCTCGCGCTGCGGCGCGGAGCGGGCGCGAACCCGGATCACCTCTACCGTGATCCCGGCTTCCTCGCGTTCGCAGCCGCGAGCCTGCTCGTGTTCGTGGTCCTGATGTTCGTGCACGTGCCGGATCTCTACGAGCTGTTCAACGTGGAGCCCGCGCGCAGCGTGCCGCTCTGGACGGTGGGCGGGCCGGCTGCCGAGGGAGGCCCGTGACGACGGGTGACACGCCGGCGCGGCCTGCGGAGCAGCCTGCTGCGCTGACCCGGCGCGACGCGTGGACCGCGGCCCTCCTCGCGGCGCTCGTCGCGGCCGCGAAGATCCCCACCCTCGGGGTGCCTTACCTCTGGGACGAATCGATCTGGAGCCGCGGCGCCTACTGGCTCGCCGAAGGGTCGCCGCTGCGGGCGATCCCCGGTCTCCACCCGCCTGCCACCTTCGCCGGCCATCCCGCAGGTCTGTCGGTCGTGGCCTGGCCGTTCCTGAGGATCTTCGGCCCCTCGGCGGAGGTCGCGCACGCCGTCGCCGTGGCGTTCGCCTGCCTCGGGGTCGCCGTGACGTACCTGCTGGGCGCGCGGCTCGTCGGCCGCGCGACGGGAGCGCTCGCCGCGCTCTTCCTGCTGGCGTCCCCCGTCTACTTCGCGCAGGCCGGGATGTTCCTGGGCGACCTCCCCGTCGCCGCACTCGGCGTGACGAGCGCGTGGCTTGCGACGGAGCGACGATGGCTGCCGTGCGCCGTCGCCTCCGTGCTGCTCGTCTGGGTGAAGGAAACCGGGATCGCGGTCGTGGCCGCCGTGACGTTCTACCTGCTCGTCGCGCACGGAGCGACCGGGCGGACCGCCGTCCCCGGCAGCGCGGCGCGCCGCGCGGTCGCGTGGCCCCGCAGCCTCGGCTGGCGCTCCGCGATCTCGTACGTGATGCCGCCGTTCGTGGCCGCGGTGGCGTTCTTCGTCTGGCAGAAGGTCCAGACCGGCTCGTTCTGCTGCATCTACGGGACGGTCTCGTTCGATCTCTTCGAGAGCTCGCGTCGGTTCTACCTGACCCAGCTCGGCAGGGTCCTCTCGTGGATCCTGCTCGAGCAGGGCCGTTGGGTGCTGCTCGCGCTGGCCGCCGCGCACCTCCTCCTCCGGCCCGCCGCGCGCCGGCGCCCCGAGTGGGTCCTGTTCCTGCTGGCGCCGCTCTTCTTCGCGTTGTCCTTCGCGGGGATCTACTACCTCCGGCGCTACACCCTCCCGGCGCTGCCCTTCCTCTGCCTGGCGGGGGCCTGGTCGCTGACGGCCCTCCTGCGCCAACCCCGGGCTCGCGCCGCTGCGGGCGCGCTCGTCATCGGCCTGTTCCTTGCTGGGTGGCGGTCCACGGAGCCGATCGGAACGTACGAGTGGAACCTGAGGTATCTCGACGTGGTGCGAAGCCACCAGGAGATCTACGCGGCCCTCCTCGAGCGCCGCCCGCCGGCCCGGGTCGTCAGCCACTGGCCCCACACGGCGCAGCTCCTCCAACCCCAGCTCGAGTACGTGACGACTCCGATGGCGGTGGTGAGCCCCGACTCTCCCGCCGGCGAGGGCTGCGAGCGCGTGATCCTCACGCAGCCGCCGGCGCTGGACGAGCAGGTGCGGCGCCATCTCGCCGCCGGGACGTTCCAGTCCGTGCACCGGATCGAGGGCCCCGGGTGGATCAGCGCCGAGCTGTTCGAGTCACGCTCCTGCACGGCACCCGGAGCCGGCGCCCGGCGGCGCGCCGCGAGCGGCGGTTCGTGAGCACGCCTCTCTTCCGCAGCTTCTTCCTCGGGGGCTTCGAGTGCTCGAGCCACCGCCTGCGGAACGGCCGCCGCCTCGACCTCCTCGCGTCGAGCGGGCACGAGCGGCACCTCGCGGCCGACTACCGGCGCCTGCGCGAGGCGGGGATCCGCACCGCCCGCGAGGGGCTGCGCTGGCACCGCATCGAGGTCGCGCCCGGCCGCTACGACTGGTCCAGCGTCCTGCCGATGGTGCGATGCGCGCGGGATTCGGGAATCCAGGTGATCTGGGACCTCTTCCACTACGGCTGGCCCGACGGCCTCGACCCGTTCCGCCCGGAGTTCGTGACGCGGCTCGCGCGACTCGCCCGGGGCTTCGCCGAGCTGCTCCGCGAGGAGACCGACGAGCCGCCGTTCGTCTCGCCGGTCAACGAGATCTCGTTCGTGGCCTGGGCCTCGGGGTCGGTGGCGTACATGAATCCCTTCGCGCGGGGACGCGGCGACGAGCTCAAGGTCCAGCTGGTGCGCGCCGCCGTCGAGTGCGTGAACGAGATCCGTGACGTGAGCCCCGCCGCGCGCTTCATGCATCCCGATCCGCTGATCCACGTGGTGGCGAGCCCGAAGCGCCCCTGGGAGCGGCCCGCGGCCGCCCGCCACCGGCAGGCGCAGTTCGAGTCCTGGGACATGCTGTCGGGCCGCGCGTGGCCGTGGCTGGGCGGCCGTCCCGACGTGCTCGACGTGGTGGGGGTGAACTACTACGCCGACAACCAGTGGGTGCACGGCGGGCGTCACATCACGCGCTTCCACCCGATGTACCGGCCGCTGCGCCACCTGCTGATCGACGTACACGAGCGCTACCGCCGTCCCGTGCTGATCGCGGAGACCGGGATCGAGGGCCACGAGCGCCCCGAGTGGCTGCGCTACGTGGGACGCGAGGCGCGCGCGGCCATGCGGGCCGGCGTGGCCATCCAGGGCATCTGCCTCTACCCCGTGGTCGCGTATCCCGGTTGGGACGACGGCCGGATCTGCCACTGCGGCCTGTGGGGACCGCCCGACGCGAGCGGACGCCGCAAGATCCACGCGCCGCTGGCCGAGGAGCTGCGCCGCCAGCAGCGCGCGTTCGACGCGTACCTGCGCTCGGCCGCGCTGCGGACGGACGTGGTCTCGGCGGGGGCGCGGGCGGCCGCCGCGGCCGCCGGTCCGGCGGCGGGGCGGTCCCGCGCGGCCGCCGCCCCCTGGTCCCCTTAGCTCCCCTCAGGCCTCGCGGTACACCCAGGCGCCGGCGAGCGTCGCCAGCAGCATCTCCACCAGCCCCCAGACGAAGCCGATCGCGAGCAGGTTCGTGGGGAAGAGGCCCATGTTGAGCATCGCGATCGTCGAGAGGAACGAGGCGAGGAACCAGGCCGCGAATCCCGCCTTGAGGGCGGTGCCGGGTCCGGGACCGAACCGCGGGCGGATCGCCGCGTAGAGCCACACGGCCGCGATCCCGAAGAGGAACGCCCACAGGATCCAGATCGCGATCTGCTGCGACGACTCCTCGTAGGGGATCCCGCGCTCCTGCATCGCGGCCTCGAAGGCGCCGGGCAGGACGAGCACGTTCAGGATGATCTCGGCGATGTTGACGATCAGGCCGGCGACGAGGCCGCCCAGGATCACGCGTCCCCAGTTGATCGAGCCCATCGACACACCTCCGGCTTCGCGTCGGCCGGCGGCGGTGGTCGCCCCGGCGGAGAGCGGGGAGCAGACTACGTCGCCGCCGATCCGTGCGTCAAAGGATTTGGAGCGGGCGGCTGGGCCGTTCGGACCAGCTCGACGACCCCCTCGTCCCGCCACAGCGCGATCCCGCCCAGTACCCCGGCCTCGTTGGAGACGAGCCGGACGTCCGGGTCGAGGTCGCCGGTCACCTTGCGCGCGTTTCCGCCGCCGATGTACAGCCGGTCGAAGTTGACGAGGCTGCGGAGGCTCGCGATGGCCGCACGCAGCCGCTTGTTCCACTTGCGGCGGCCGACCTTCTTCAGCGCCTTGTCGCCGAGCTGCTCCTCGTAGGTGCGCCCGCGCCGGAACGGATGGTGCGCCAGCTCGAGGTGCGGCGCCGGGCGTCCGTCCTGGAAGATCGCGGTCCCGAACCCGGTCCCGAGCGTGATCACCATCTCCAGTCCGCGGCCTTCGATCGCGGCCAGGCCCTGGACGTCGGCGTCGTTGAGGAGCCGCACGGGCCGGCGCAGGCGCTCCGCCAGCGCGGCCGCCAGGTCGCAGCGCCGCCACTCCTCGCCGCCCAGGTTCGCCGCCGCGAGCACCACGCCGTCGCGGACGGCGCCGGGGAAGCCGACGGAGACGCGGTCCGCCTCGGGCAGCGTTCCGGCGAGGTCCGCGATCGCGTCCACGAGGGTCGGGGGAGGCGAGGGCTGCGGCGTCTTCACCCGCACGCGCTCGGTCGAGGGCCGCCCTTCGGCGTCCAGCACCGTCGCCTTGATGCCGCTGCCTCCCACGTCCACGGACAGGGTCCACGGGCGCGGTCCGGCGGCCGTCCCGCCGCTCACCGCCGTCTGAGGCCGAGCCACCACGACAGGATCCTCCTCGCGCGAGGGGTGAGCCGCGTCCGCTGCCAGGCGTCGGCGATCCTGCGCACGGCCTCGGCCTGCGTCGGATACGGATGGATGACGGCGGCCAGCCGGCCGAGCGGGATGCCGGCCGCGACCGCGAGGGCGAGGCCGGGCAGCATCTCGCCCGCGTGGCGCGCGACGATCGTGGCCGAGACGATCCGGCCGCCGCGGCGCCGCACCCGGACCTTGACGAAGCCCTCATCCTCCCCGTCCAGCACGGCGCGGTCCACGCCGTGCAGCTCCTGCAGGAACGTCCGGAGCTCCCGCTCGCCGGCGCCGCCGGCCGCGGCGCCGGCCCTCACGTGAGCCACCTCGGGGTCGGTGTAGGTGCACCAGGGCACCGTCAGGGCCGAGACTCGGGCGCGGCCGCCGAAGAGTGCGTTGCGAACCGCGATCCGCGCCAGCGCGTCCGAGAGATGCGTGAACCGGAGCTCGCTGCAGACGTCCCCCGCCGCCCAGATGCGCGGGTTCGTGGTGCGGAGATGGTCGTCCACGAGCACGCCGCGGACCGGATCCGGCGCCACCCCGGCTGCGTCCAGGCCGAGGCCCTCGACGTCGGGAACCCGGCCGGCGGCGACGAGGATCGCCTCCGCGTCGATCGGCGGAGCGGGACCGGCCGCGTGTCGCGGAGCGCCCTCGTCGCGGAGCTCGCCGACCGCCGTCGGGGCGCCCCGCGCCGGAGCCTCGCCGTTCGCCGCTTCGTGCCAGAGGCGAATCCCGTCGGCCGTCCGCTCCACCCGGGTGACGCGCCGGCCGGCGTGGAGCGTCACCCCGTCGCGCCCCAGCGCTCCCGCGACCAGCGCCGCCGCGTCCGGGTCGTCGCGCTCGAGGAGTCGCGGCAGCGGGGTGACGAGGTGGACCCGGGCTCCGAAGCGCGCGAACGCCTGGGCCAGCTCGCACCCCACGGGCCCCCCGCCGATGACGGCGAGGCGCGCGGGCAGCGCGGTGAGGCCGAACACCGTTTCGTTCGTGAAGAAGCCGGTCTCGGCGAGCCCCGGCACGGATGGCACGGCCGGCCGCGAGCCGGTCGCGATCACCGCCCGGGCGAATCGCAGGCGCGCCCCCGCCACCTCCAGCTCGCGCGGTCCGGTGAACCTGCCCTCCCCCAGGAACACGTCCACGCCGAGCCTCCGGAACCGGGACGCGCCGTCGTGGGGCGCGAGACCGGCCCGCAGCCGTCGCATCCGCTCCATCACCGCCGTGAAGTCCACCGCGACGGGGCCGTTCACGGAGACGCCGAAGCGGGCGGCGTCCCGCACGTCCGCGGCGGCGCGCGCGGCCCGCAGCAGCGCCTTGGACGGGACGCAGCCGTGGTTCAGGCAGTCGCCGCCCATCAGGGAGCGCTCCACGAGCGCCACCCGCGCCCCGAGACCGGCGGCTCCCGCGGCGGCCACGAGCCCGGCGGTTCCCGCGCCCACGACCACGACGTCGTAGAGGTCACGCGGCGCGGGATTCCGCCAGGTCGGCGGATGGACTTCCTGGACGAGCCGGACGTCGTGTGGGTCGCCGGCGAGGAGTCCGGGATGCACGCCGCCCGGCGGGGCACCGCCTCCATCCCCGGTCACGTGGACCGTCACGGGCCGGCCCGGCGTCCCGCCGGACGAGGAAGGCCGCCGTTCCGCGCGGGCCCCTCCGCGGCGAGCGCGTCCCGCGCCGCCCGGGCGAGGAGCACCGCGACCGCCGCCGTCGCGGCGAGACCGAGCGCGAAGAGCGCGATCCGCCACGGACCCGCGTCCACGCGGCCGGTGAGCACGTCGGCGAGGCTCCTCGCGGCGGACCCCAGATAGACGTAGAAGACCGTGCCGGGCAGCATCCCGATCCACGAGCCGATCAGGTAGTGGCGCGTGCGCACGCGCGTGGCCCCGAGGGCGTAGTTCAGCACGTTGTACGGGAAGAGCGGCGAGAGCCGGGTGAGGAGCACGACGCGCAGGCCGCTCCGCTCCACCGCGCCCGCCAGGGCCCCGAAGCGTTCGCTGCCCGCGAGGCGACGCTCGATCCACGGCCGCGCGAGCGTGCGGCCGGCCGCGAAGGCGGCGAGCGCACCGAGGGTGCTTCCGATCGACACGGTCGGAACGCCCAGGCGGAGCCCGTAGACGAAGCCCGCGCCGAGGGAGAGCACCGATCCGGGGAGGAAGAGGAGCGCGGCGGGAATCCACGCGGCGGCCAGGAGGAGAGGGCCCAGCCAGCCGAGCCCGTCGATCCCCCGGAGGAAGTCCGCGAGCAGATCGTCGAGCGGCAGGAACAGGACCGCCGCGAGGCCGGCCGCCGCCAGAACCGCCAGCAGCGCCAGGCGCGCTCCGGTGGAGGGGCGCCGCGCCCAGGCCTTCGTGCCCACGCGGGCTCCTCGGACGCAGGTGGAGGACGGAGGACGCGCTTGCCGCGGTCGCCGTTCGGGTCAAGAATGCCCGCCGCCCCGTTCGCCGATCAAGCCGCCCGCCCCCCGGAGCCTCCCCCGGTGACCTCCGTGTCCCCCCACGTGGAGCTGCGGCGTCCACCCGCCGCGCCCCTCCCCATCGGGGCATCGCCGCCCGCCATCGGGGCGGCGCCCCTCGGCAGCGGCGCGCCGCCCCTCGGCGTCGGCGCGGCGCCCCTCGGCGTCGGCGCGGCGCCCCTCGGCAGCGGCGCGGCACCCCTCGCGCCGACGCATCCGGGGACCCCTCCCGTGGTGCGGCTCGGGTCCCTGGACGCCCTCTGGATCCAGGTCGCGGGGACCCTCTGCAACCTGACGTGCGCGCACTGCTTCATCTCGTGCGGGCCCGCGAACCGGACGTTCGAGATGATGGCCCGCACCGACGTCGAGAGGCTGCTCGAGGAGGCGGCCGCGCGCGGGGTGCGCGAGTTCTACTTCACCGGCGGCGAGCCGTTCGCGCACCCGGAGATGACGGAGATCCTCGAGGCCGCGCTCGGGCACGCTCCCGCCACCGTCCTCACGAACGCCACTCTCCTGCGGGCCGACCGGGTGGATCGGATCGCGCGCGCGGCCGCGGCGTCGCCGTGGACGCTCGAGTTCCGGGTCTCGGTGGACGGGTTCACCGCCGTCGCGCACGACGCGCTGCGCGGCGCCGGCGCGTTCGACGCGACGATGCGGGGGATGGACCTCCTGCTGGCCGCGGGGTTCCTGCCGATCGTGACCGCCGTCCGGACGTGGCCGCTGGACGCCGACGACGAGGTCTTCGAGGCGTTCGTGCGGATGCTCCGCGCGCGGGGGTACGACCGTCCTCGCATCAAGCTCCTGCCGTCGCTGCGCATCGGACAGGAGGCGCTCCGGGCCGGCGGGTACGAGCCGGGCGACTTCGTGACCGCCGAGATGCTCGAGGGCTACGACCTCGACCGTCTGGTGTGCCGGACGGCGCGCCTCGCCACCAGCCGCGGTTTCTGGGTGTGTCCGATCCTGCTCGACTCTCCCGACGCGCGCGTCGGCGACACGCTGGACGAGGCCGCCGGCGCCGCCTACCCGCTGCGGCACCAGGCGTGCAGCACGTGCTGGGTCCACGGCGCGATCTGCTCGAACCCCGGACCCGCGATGTCGAGCGGCGCTTGAGCACGGTCCCGCCCGCCGACGCCGCGATCGAGACGCACGGGCTGCGGAAGAGCTACGGCCGCAGGGCCGCCGTCGCCGACCTCAGCCTCCGGGTTCCGCGCGGCGAGGTCTTCGCCTTCCTCGGGCCCAACGGAGCCGGCAAGAGCACGGCGGTGAAGATGCTCCTGGATCTGGTGCGGCCCGACGCCGGGTCCGCGCTGCTGCTCGGGCGGCCGCCGTCGGACGCCGGCGTCCGCAGGCGGATCGGCTTCCTCCCCGAGCACTTCCGGTTCCACGAGTGGCTTCGCGCCGACGAGTTCCTGGACCTCCACGCGCGGCTCTACGGACTGGACGCCGCCCGCAGGCGGCGGCGGATCCCGGAGCTCCTCGAGCGGGTGGGACTCCTCGAGAGCGCGCGGAAGCCCCTGGACGCGTTCTCCAAGGGGATGTTGCAGCGCATCGGACTGGCGCAGGCGCTCCTCCCCGAGCCCGAGCTCCTGTTCCTCGACGAGCCGACCTCGGCGCTCGATCCCTTCGGGCGGATCCTCGTCCGGGAGTTGATCCGCGACCTCCGCGCGGCGGGGACGACCGTGTTCCTGAACTCGCACCTGCTGAGCGAGGTCGAGGCGACGGCGGACCGCGCGTGCTTCATCCGGGACGGCGTCGTGCTGCGGACCGTGGGGCTCCGCGAGCTCGACGCCGGCCTCGTGCACGTGGAGGCGAGGATCGCCGGCGGGGGTCCCGGGCTCGTCGACGATCTGCGCCGCATCGCGCCGGACGTGAGGGTGACGGCGCCGGCCGGTCCGGCCGGGGACGTCGCAGGCGACCGCTGGCTCGAGCTCTCCGTGCCGCGCGAGGACCTGCTGCCCGCGATCGCCGAGCGCATCGTGGCCTCGGGCGCGCGGCTCTACGCGCTCACGCCGCGCCGGCTCTCGCTCGAGGAGCTCTTCGTCGAGATCGTGGGCCGGGACGAGGGCCGATGACGCCGGTCGGAACCGTCGCGTGGCTCACGTTTCGCGAGGCGCGCCGCCGCCGGACCGCGGTCGCCGCGCTCGTGCTCGGCGTGATGTTCCTGGCGCTGTTCATCACCGTGTTCTCGTTCGTGACCCGGGAGATCGCAGCCGAGGTCCGGCGCGAAGGCCCCGGGGCGGCGCCGGTCGAGTTCGCGTACACGATCCTGCTCCTGGCGGGCTTCTACGTCGTCCACGTGCTGGCCGTGATGCTCACGATCTTCTCCACGGCCGGCGCGCTGGCCGGCGAGATCTCCACGCACGTGATCCAGACCGTCGCGACCAAGCCCCTGCGCCGGGGCGAGATCCTCCTCGGGAAGTGGCTGGGGCACGGCGCGATGCTGGCGCTCTACATCGCCTTCCTCGGCGGCGGACTGTGGCTCGGCGTTCGCCTGATCGCGGGCTTCGCGGCGCCCGGGGCGTGGACGGCGCTGCTGCTGGTGATCCTCGAGGCGCTCGTGCTGCTCACGGTCTCGCTGATCCTCGGCACGCGGCTCTCGACCGTGGCCACGGGCGTGCTCCTCGTGCTCCTCTACGGCCTCACGTTCGCGGGCGGATGGATCGGTCAGATCGGGAACGTGCTGCAGTCGCCCTCGGCGATGCGCATCGGCCAGGTGGCGGCGCACGTGCTGCCGGTGGAGACGCTCTGGCGGCTGGCGGCCTACCTGATGCAGCCGCCCCTGCTGGCCGCGCTCCCCGTCTCGCCGTTCACGGGCGGCGCGCCGCCCGACGACGGGATCGTGGGCTACGCGGCGGTGTACGTGCTGGTCGGCCTGGGGATCGCGATGTGGTCGTTCGAGAGGAGGGACCTGTGACCGACGTTCGGCCCCCGCCGCGTTGGAGCGTCGCTCCATACTTCCTCGTGCAGGACGTGGTGGCGACGGCCAGCTGGTACCGCGACCGTCTGGGCTTCGCCTACGATCGATTCTGGGGCGATCCGCCGTGCTTCTGCATGGTCGGGCGGAACGGCGTCGTCGTGATGCTGAGCCAGGTCGAGGGCGGCGGACCGATCCGGCCCAACCGCCTGGCCGATCCGGCGGGCGAGGCCTGGGACGCCTACGTGTGGGTGGACGACGCCGACGAGCTCGAACGCGACGTCAGGGCGAGGGGCGCCGCGGTCGTCCGCGGCCTCTGCGACCAGCCGTACGGCTGCCGGGACTTCGAGGTCGAGGACTGCAACGGCTACCGGCTGTGCTTCGGGCACGACCTCGAGGATCGGGGGGCTCGACTTCGAGGGGCGGACTCAGGGTCGCGGAGCGCCGTTCGCCTCGGAGAAGACTCCCGCCAGCCGTGATGCGGGCCGGCGGCCGATCGCCCGGGTGACGTCCAGCGCCGCCCGGGCGACGGCGCGCTCGTCCACGGCGACGTCGCCTCCGCTCGCCCGCAGAACGAAGACCAGGTCCTCGGTCGCGACGTTGCCGGTGGCCCCCTTCGCGTAGGGACAGCCGCCCAGCCCCCCCGCCGAGGCGTCGAAGGTGGTCACGCCGTAGCCCTCCCAGGCGGCGATCGCGTTCGCCACCGCCATCCCGTACGTGTCGTGCAAGTGGAGCGCGACGCGCCCGACGTCCACGTCGCGGAGCAGCACGTCCAGCAATCGCCGCACCTCGGGAGGCGAGGCCTTTCCGATCGTGTCTCCGATGGACAGCTCGTCGACGCCGAGCTCCAGGAGCCGGAGGGCGACCGCGCGCACGGCCTCCGGGCCGATCGGCCCCTCGTAGGGGCAGTGGAACGCCGTCGAGACGTATCCGCGCAGGGGGAGCCCGGCCGACCTGGCGCCCTCGGCCACCGGCCGGAAGCGCTCGATCGACTCGGCGATCGAGGCGTTCACGTTGCGGCGGTTGAAGGTCTCGGACGCGGCGGTGAAGACCGCCGCCTTCTCCGCGCCGGCCGCGAGAGCGCGCTCGAGTCCGTGCGCGTTCGGCACGAGCGCCGAGTAGACGACCGCGGCGGAGCGCCGGATGCGCCGGAACACCTCCTCGGCGTCGGCCAGCTGGGGCACCCACTTCGGCGAGACGAACGAGCTGACCTCGATCTCCGGGACGCCGGTATCCGAGAGGGCGTCCACGAAGGCCACCTTCACGTCGGTCGGAACGGTCGCGGCCTCGTTCTGGAGCCCGTCGCGCGGTCCGACTTCGACGATGCGGATCGTCACGGGGCGTCCGGATCCGCGGCCGGCGCAGGCTGGAGCCGGACCACGAGCGTGCCCACCTCGACGCGGTCGCCCGCCGCCCCCTTCACCTCGGCGACGATTCCGTCCCGCGGCGCCACGAGCCGGTACTCCATCTTCATCGCCTCCATCACGGCCAGGACGTCGTCGCGCGCCACGCGGACGCCCGTCGACGTCCGGACGTCCACCAGCAGGCCCGTCATCGGGGCCCGCACCTCGTCGGCGGCCGCCTGGTGCGCCGCGGGCCCTCCACGGCCGGGCTTCACGCGCTCCAGGCGCACGGCCCGGCCGCGCACCGCGACCCAGATCGCGCCCGACTCGTCGGCGACGGCGCAGCGCCAGGTCCGGCCAGCGTCGTCGCGGAGCACGAGCACGCGTCCGTCGGCCGCGACCCCGGCCCGGAACGCGGGCAGGGGGCGCGGTTCCCCGCCGGCGGCCCGTACCGTGCCCGACAGCGTGATCCGGCCCTCGCCGTCCGGCCGCGAGACGCGCAGCTCGTAGGTCTCGCGCGCCGTGGAGAGGACGACCGAGCGGCTCGTCACGAGCGTTCGCCGACGCGCCAGCGGCCGAGCGTCTCCCACGGTCCCGCGGGGGCGCCGCCGGCCCCTCCGCCCGTTCCGGGCCGGAGACCGAGCCCGCCGCCGCCGTCGCCGTCGCGACCCGGGACGAGGCCCAGGAGCGCCGCGGCCGCGGCGGCGAGCGCCGGCAACGGCACCTCCTCCCCCTTCAGCTCCAGCGCCTGCGGCTCCTCCTCCACCGAGTGCGTGAACGTGCGCGCCTCCGCGAAGCCTCGGCTGCCGATCAGGTCGACGAGGAAGGGCTGGTTCGTTCGCAGACCGAGCAGGACCGTCTCCTCGAGCGCGTGGAGGAGCCGCCTCCGCGCCTGCTCGCGATCCGGCGCCCACGCCAGGACCTTGGCGAGCAGCGGATCGTAGTGGCTGCCCACCTCGAGGCCCTCGACGATCCCGGCGTCCACGCGCACCCCGGGCGCCTCCGGCCACTCCAGCCGCAGCACGCGTCCGCTCGTCGGGAGGAACCCGGCAGCGGGGTCCTCGGCGTAGAGCCGCGCCTCGATCGCGTGGCCGCGGCTCCGCCCCTCGAGCGCGGCCACGTCCGCGTGCTCGCCGGCGGCGATCTCGAGCTGGAGGCGCACCAGATCGAGACCGGTCACGAGCTCGGTGACCGGATGCTCCACCTGGAGCCGCGCGTTCACCTCGAGGAAGTGGAAGTCACCCTCGGGTCCCACGAGGAACTCGACGGTGCCGGCGCCCGCGTAGCGCACGGCGGCGGCGACGCGGCGGGCCGCGTCCAGCATCCGCTCGCGGTTCGCGGCGGAGATCCCGGGGGAGGGCGACTCCTCGACGATCTTCTGGTAGCGGCGCTGGAGGCTGCACTCGCGCTCGCCGAGCGCGGCCACGCCGCCCCGGCCGTCGCCCACGACCTGGACCTCCACGTGACGCGCCGGCCGGACGTAGCGCTCGACGAGGAGCCGTCCGTCGCCGAACGCCGCCGACGCCTCGCGGGCCGCCGACTCCAGCGCGGAGGGGAGCTCCTCCCAGGCCGCGACGCGGCGCATCCCCTTGCCTCCGCCGCCGGCGGCGGCCTTGACGAGGACGGGGAGGCGGAGCGACCGCGCGGACTTCGCGAGGACGCGGGCGTCCTCCGACGGCGGCACGCCGGCGAGGACCGGCACTCCCGCGGCCCCGGCGGTCCGCCGGGCGCCGGCCTTGTCTCCCGCCGCCTCGAGCGCGTCCGGCGAAGGCCCCACGAACACGAGGCCCGCCGCGGCGCAGCGGCGCGCGAAGTCGGCGCTCTCCGAGAGGAACCCGTACCCGGGGTGGATCGCTTCGGCCCCCGTGCTGCGCGCCGCCTCGAGCAGACGCTCCGCGTCGAGGTAGCTCTGCCGCGCCGGCGCGGGGCCGATCG
>DATBJZ010000125.1:0-12278 GCA_036556125.1 Gemmatimonadota bacterium
TGGCGCGAGGCGGCGGATCGCCTGCTGGAGCGTGCGGGCTGGCACGCCGCCGATCCCGCCGCCGGGGGAGGCGGCGCCACGGCGGAGCCGTAGCGTTTCGAGCGGTGCTATTCAATAAAGGATAGGGGGCGGCGCCCGCGCGGCCGGGCGCCGCGATGGCGCCCGAGGAGGCCGAGGAGGACCGAGTGGAACCCACGACGAGCAACCCGTCCCGCGCGCGGACCTCCGCGGAGGGCCGGGAGTCCCCGGGCGCCGCGCGCGCCCCCGACGGCGGCCCGCCGGGCGACCTCGGCGCCGCCGCGGCCGCCCCCCCGCGTCCGGGTTCCGGGGCGGCGGGCGACGGTGACCGCACGGGCGACGACGCCCTCCGCCGTGCGCGCGCCGGATGGCGCGAGGCGGCGGCGGCGACCCCCCAGCGGCCCGTCGCGTTCTCCACGATCTCCGGTCTCGAGGTCGAGCCCGTCTACGGGCCGGACGACGTCGGGATCGACGTCCTCCGGGACCTCGGCTTCCCCGGGGCGTACCCGTTCACGCGCGGGCCGTACGCCTCGATGTACCGGAGCCGCCTCTGGACGATGCGGCAGTTCGCGGGCTTCGGGTCCGCGGCCGACACGAACGCCCGTTACCGCTTCCTCCTGGAGCACGGCCAGACCGGGCTCTCGGTCGCCTTCGACATGCCCACGCTGATGGGCTACGACTCCGACCACGAGCTGGCCGAGGGCGAGGTCGGGATCTGCGGCGTCGCGGTCTCGTCGCTGCAGGACATGGAGCGGCTCTTCGAGCAGATCCCGCTCGACCGGGTCTCCACCTCGATGACGATCAACGGGCCGGCGGTGGTCCTGCTCGCGTTCTACCTCGCGGTCGCCGAGCGCCAGGGCGTGGCGTTCGACCGGCTGCGCGGCACGCTGCAGACCGACATCCTGAAGGAGTACATCGCCCAGAAGGAGTGGATCTTCCCGCCCGCTCCGCACCTGCGGATCATCGTGGACATGATGCGCTTCTGCTCGGAGCGGATGCCGCTGTGGCACCCGATCTCGGTCAGCGGCTACCACATCCGCGAGGCGGGCTCGACGGCGGCGCAGGAGCTGGCGTTCACCCTCGCGAACGGCTTCACGTACGTCGAGGAGGCGGTGCGGGCCGGCCTGCACGTGGACGACTTCGCGCCGCGGCTCTCGTTCTTCTTCAACGCGCACAACGAGTTCTTCGAGGAGATCGCCAAGTACCGGGCCGCGCGCCGCATCTGGGCGCGGCACATGCGCGAGCGCTACGGCGCCCGGGACGAGCGGTCGCTCCGGCTGCGCTTCCACACTCAGACCGCCGGCGTGAGCCTCACGGAGCAGCAGCCCGAGAACAACATCGTGCGGGTCGCGCTCCAGGCGCTCGCCGCCGTGCTGGGCGGCACCCAGTCGCTGCACACGAACTCGATGGACGAGACGATCGCGCTGCCCTCGGAGAAGGCGGTCAAGATCGCGCTCCGCACCCAGCAGATCCTCGCGTACGAGACCGGGACGGCGAACGTGATCGACCCGCTCGCCGGCTCGTGGTACGTCGAGTCGCTCACGAACCGGCTGGAGCGCGAGGCGGAGGAGTACTTCGCGCGGATCGAGGAGATGGGCGGCGTCGTGGCGGGGATCGAGGGGGGGTTCTTCCAGCGCGAGATCGCCCGCGCGGCGTACCGCTACCAGCAGGAGGTGGAGCGGCGGGAACGGATCGTGGTGGGCGTGAACGACTTCGTCGAGGAGGACGAGCGCCTGGAGATCCCGATCCTGCGGATCTCGCCGGAGGTCGAGCGCCGCCAGCGCGAGCGGCTGGCCGACCTGCGGGCCTGGCGGGACAACGCGGCGGTCGAGTCCGCCCTGGCCCGGCTGCGGGACGCCGTCCGCGGGACGGGCCCGATCCTGGAGCCGGTCCTCGAGGCGGCGCGCACGTACGCGACGCTGGGAGAGATCGTGGACGTGATGCGCGCGGAGTTCGGCGGCTGGCGCGAGCCCGCCGGGTTCTGAGATGACCGACGCACGCGCCGCCGCGACCGCCGAGGCCCGCCCGCCGAAGGCGCGGGAGCGCCTGCGCGTGCTCGTGGCGAAGCCCGGGCTCGACGGTCACGACCGCGGCGCCAAGGTCGTGGCGAGCGCGCTCCGGGACGCAGGGATGGAGGTCGTGTACACGGGGCTCCACCAGACCCCCGAGCGGATCGTCGAGGCGGCCCTGCAGGAGGACGTGGACGTCGTCGCGCTCTCGATCCTGTCGGGGGCGCACATGACGATCTTCCCGCGCGTGCTGGAGCTCCTTCGCGCGGAGGGCGCCGACGACGTGCTCGTGACGGGCGGCGGGATCATCGATCGCGACGACATGGCGAAGCTCCGCGAGATGGGCATCGGACGGCTGTTCGGCCCCGGCACCTCGACCCGCGACATCGTGGACTACCTGAACGAGTGGAAGCGGACCGGACGACGCTGACCGCGGGGGGCGTCGCGCAGCAGGCCGCGGGTGCCGGCGCGGGCGGGGCCTCCGCCGGCGGAGCCGCGCCCGACGCGATCGCCGCGCGCATCGCGGCGGCCCGCACGTTCCGCGGCGTGCCGTTCGAGCGCGCGCCGCTCCCCTTCGAGTCCGTCCGCGACCTGGGCCGCGCGCGTTCGACGCAGCTCGCGCGGGAGACCGTTCTCGTGGCCTACGACGAGACGGGGCGGCGCACCGAGCTCGACTACGCGGGCTTCTGGGCGCGGGCGCGGGGGCTGGGGGCCTGGCTCCGGTCGTCGCTCGGCGTCGACCGCGGGGACCGGGTCGCCACCTTCGCGCACAACTCCCTCGAGGCCGCGCTCGCCACGTTCGCGGTGCTCGACGCCGGTCTGGTCCTCGTGCCCTGCAACATGACCGAGGACGTGGAGCGGCTCGGGTTCGTGCTGCGGAACGCCGGGGTGCGCGCGGTGCTCGCGCTGGCCCCGTACCTCGAGCGCGCCGCGGCCGCGTGCCGCGAGGCCGGCCTCCCGCCGCCCGCGGCGCTCTCGGGTCCCGCCGCCGAGGGCGGCGCGCGGGTCCCCGATCCGGAGCGGCTCGCGGCCGGCGGCCGGGACGGGGCCGCCGGCGCGGACGACGCTCCGCTCCGCCGCGACGACGAGGCGCTCGTGGTCTACACGTCGGGAACGACGGGTGCGCCGAAGGGCGTGGTGCTCGCCCACGGGAACCTGCTGGCCGACGCCGCGGGGATCGCGGCCTGGCACCGTCTGGGGCCCGGCGACCGGATGATGTGCGTGCTCCCCATCCACCACGTGAACGGCCTCGTGGTGACGCTCGTGACCCCGCAGGTCTTCGGCGGGGCCGTCGTGCTCAACGATCGCTTCCGCACGGAGCTCTTCTGGCGGCGCATCGCCGCCGAGCGCGTCGCCGTGGTGAGCGTGGTCCCGACGCTGCTCGCCTTCCTCCTCGAGCGGCCGGAGCTGGCGGACGCCGAGGATCTGTCCGTGTTCCGGCACGTGGTCTGCGGCGCCGGGCCGCTCACGGTCGAGCTGGCGGCGCGGTTCGAGGACCGCTTCCGGGTGCCGATCGTGCACGGCTACGGGCTGTCCGAGACGACGTGCTACTCGTCGTTCCTGCCGGTCGAGCTCCCGGCGGCCGAGCACCGCTCCTGGCTGCGCGATCACGGCTTCCCGTCGATCGGCGTCGCCGTGCCGCCCAACGAGATGGCGATCCACGACCCGCAGGGGCGGGAGCTCCCGGACGGCGCCCGCGGCGAGATCGTGGTGCGCGGGCACAACGTCATGAAGGGCTACCACGCCCGACCCGACGCCAACGCCGAGACGTTCGCGCACGGATGGTTCCGGAGCGGCGACGAGGGCTTCCGGCGCGACGGCCACTACTTCATCACCGGCCGGCTCAAGGAGCTCATCATCCGCGGCGGCGTGAACCTGTCGCCGCTCGAGATCGACGAGGTCCTGAACCGCATCCCCGGCGTGGCGGCCGGGCTCGCGGTGGGGTTCGCCAACGACTGGTACGGCGAGGAGGTGGGCGCCTACGTGAAGCGCGTCCCGGGCGAGCCGATCTCGGCCGAGACCGTCCTGCGCGCCTGCGCGGAGCGGCTTCCGTTCCCCAAGCGTCCCAAGGTCGTGGTCTTCGGCGACGCCGTGCCCGTCACGTCGACGGGGAAGTACCAGCGCCGGAGGCTGCTCGAGCTCTTCGAGCCCTGGAGGGCGGTCCAGTTCCGTGAAGGGGCGGACGGGCTGCCGGCGGCCGCCGGCCACCGGGGCGCGGGAGCGGCGCCGTGAACGCGCGCACCCCCGGCGCGGAGGCGCCTCCCGCCCCGCCCTCCGGCGCCGCGCTCCACCTCGACCTGCCGCCCCCGATCGCGGCGCTGCGCGAGGAGGTGCGGGCCTTCGCCGACGAGGCGATCGCCCCCGTCGCTGCGCACCACGACCGGACGGGGGAGTTCCCGTGGGCGAACGTGCGCGCCATGGCGGGGCGCGGCTGGTTCGGGATCCCGTTCCCGGAGGCGTACGGGGGGCTGGGCCTGGGCGCGCTGGGGCTCGCCGTGGCGGTCGAGGAGCTGGCGCGCGTGGACGCCTCCCACGCGATCACGGTGGGTGCGCACACGAGCCTCGGGGCCACGCCGATCCACCTCTTCGGCACCGAGGAGCAGCGGCGGCGCTGGCTGCCCGACCTCGCGAGCGGAGCTCGGCTGGCGGGATTCGGGCTCACCGAGCCGCAGGCCGGCTCCGACGCCGGCGGAACCCGCACCCGCGCGGCCGAGACGGACGGCGGCTGGACCCTGACGGGCGGGAAGGTCTTCATCACCAACGGCGGCGTCGGCGAGGTCTTCGTCGTCACCGCGGTGACGGACCCGGGCCGCGGGGCGAACGGGATCTCGGCGTTCGTGATCGAGAAGGGCACGCCCGGGTTCCGGGCCGGCAAGAAGGAGGACAAGCTCGGGTGGCGGGCCTCCGACACGAGCGAGCTCGTGTTCGACGACGCCCGTGTGCCGGCGGACCATCTGCTCGGCGCCCGCGGGGCGGGGTTCAAGCAGTTCCTCCAGGTGCTCGACGGCGGCCGGATCGGGATCGGCGCGTTCTCGCTCGGGCTGGCGGTCGGCGCCTGCGAGGCGTCGCTGCGGCGCGCCCGGACGCGCGAGCAGTTCGGCCGCCCGATCGCCGAGTTCCAGGCCGTGTCGTTCACGCTGGCCGACATGGCGACCCGCATCGAGGCCGGCCGGCACATGGTCTGGCACGCGGCGCGGCTTCGCGACGCGGGACGGCCCTACGCGCGCGAGGCGGCGATGGCGAAGCTGTTCTGCTCGGAGCTCGCGATGTGGGCGACCACGCAGGCCGTGCAGATCCACGGCGCGGAGGGCTACACCACGCGCCATCCCGTCGAGCGGATGATGCGCGACGCCAAGATCTGCGAGATCGGCGAGGGGACGAGCGAGATCCAGCGGATCGTGATCGCGCGCGAGGAGCTGCGGCGCGCGGCGGCGGCCTCCGGAGGAGCGGCGCGCGATCCGGTGATCCGATGAACGGCGAGGCGGCCCCCGTCCTGGAGCTCGGCGACCTGCGGATCACCGTCCTGAACGACGGCTTCCAGCGCCTCGACGGCGGCGCGATGTTCGGGGTGGTGCCGAAGCCCCTGTGGGAGCGGCGAATGCCCGCGGACGAGCGCAACCGCATCCGGCTGGCGCTCCACTGCCTGCTCGTCGAGGGACCCGGCGGGCCGCTCCTGGTGGACACTGGGATCGGCCCGAAGGAGCGCGATCGGGACCCGCGCTTCTGGGACATCTACGGCGTGGAGCGCGACGGCGGCCTCGCGGCCGAGCTCGACCGCCGCGGGCTCTCGCCGGGCGACGTCCGCGTGGTGCTCAGCACGCACCTGCACTTCGACCACGCCGGCGGCAACACCGTCCTGGACGCGGGCGGCGAGGTCGTCCCGGCGTTCCCCAACGCGCGCTACGTGGCGGTGCGCGGCGAGTGGGAGGACGCGCTGCGGCCGACGGAGCGCAGCCGGGCGAGCTATCGTCCGGACGACTTCGTCCCCCTGGAGCGGGCGGGCGTCGTGGACCTCGTGGAGCCGGGCGCCGCGATCGTGCCCGGCGTCACGCTGGAGCCCGCGCCGGGGCACACGCGCTTCCATCAGTGCGTGAGGCTCGAGGGCGGCGGCGCCACGGCGCTCTTCTGCGCCGACCTCGTGCCGACGGCCGCGCACGTGCCCTATCCCTATATTATGGCGTACGATCTGTACCCTCTCGAGACGCTCGCGACCAAGCGGCGGCTGCTGTCGCGGGCGGCTCGCGAGGACTGGACGCTGGTCCTCGAGCACGAGCCGGGCGAACCGGTCGGGACCGTCGAGGAGGACGCGCGCGGCGTGCGGTGGCGGGCCCGGGCGGGGAGCCTGGCCTCCGTCCCGCCGGCGTGAGCCGCCAGCCCCGGCGCGCCCGGCGCCACCCCTCTCCCCGCGCAGACCGCCGATGATCGCTCCGTCCGACGAGAGCCGTGACCCCGTCATCGTGAGCGCCGTCCGGACGCCGGTCGGGCGCTTCCTGGGCGCGCTCGCGCCGCTCCGTGCGCCCGAGCTCGGCGCGATCGCCGTCCGCGAGGCGCTGGCGCGCGCGCGCGTCGGCCCCGAGGACGTCGAGGAGGTGGTGATGGGGAACGTGATCCAGGCCGGCGTGGGGCAGGCGCCCGCGCGGCAGGCGGCGCTCGCCGCGGGCATCCCGCCGGCGGTCTCCGCCTTCACCGTCAACAAGGTCTGCGGATCCGGGCTCAAGGCCGTGATGCTCGCGGCCCAGGCGGTGCGTGCGGGCGACCTCAGGGTCGCGGTGGCCGGCGGGATGGAGTCGATGAGCAACGCCCCCTACATCCTCCGCGGCGCGCGCGAGGGCTTCAAGTTCGGCAACCGCGAGATCGAGGACGCGATGATCCTCGACGGGCTGTGGTGCGGGATCGGCGGCTGCCACATGGGGCGCTACGCCGAGCTGACCGCACGGCGGTCCGGCATCGCCCGCGACGAGCTGGACGCGTTCGCCGTCGGCAGTCACCGGAAGGCGGTGGCCGCGGCCGAGGCGGGGCGCTTCGAGGAGGAGATCGTGCCCGTGAGCGTCCCGGGGAAGGGGGGACCCGTCAGCGTGTCCCGCGACGAGGGGCCCCGCGCCGACACCGACCTGGAGCGGCTCGCCCGGCTCAAGCCGGCGTTTCAGCCCGAAGGCGGCGTCGTGACCGCCGGGAACTCCTCCGGGCTGAACGACGGCGCGGCGGCGGTCGTGGTGATGTCGCGCGCGGAGGCGGGGAGCCGCGGCCTCGAGCCGCTCGCGCACGTGCGCGCCTACGGGAGCGGCGGCACGGAGCCCGAGCTTCTCTTCTACGCGCCGGTCGTGGCCGTGCGGACCCTGATGGAGCGCACGGGCCTCGGCATCGACGACTTCGACCTGATCGAGGTCAACGAGGCGTTCGCGTCCCAGGCCCTCGCCGACGGGAAGGAGCTCGGGTGGGACTGGGACCGCGTGAACGTGAACGGCGGAGCGGTCGCGCTCGGACATCCGATCGGCGCGAGCGGCGCGCGCGTGCTGGTGACGCTGCTCCACGAGATGCGACGGCGCGACGCCGGCCGCGGACTGGCCACCCTCTGCCTCGGGGGCGGCAACGCGGTGGCGATGGTCGTGGAACGGCCGTGACCGCGGGCCCCGCGTCGTCGCCCGCGGCGTCCGCGGCGTCCGACGGCGGCCGGAGCTCCGCCGCCGCGGCGGGTCCGGCTTCCGATCCCCCGGCGGGTCCGTTCGCCGCGGCGGGCGGCGGCGCCGATCCCGCCGCCGAGATCCGCACCGTCGGGGTGGTCGGCGCCGGCACGATGGGGCACGGCATCGCCCAGGTCTTCGCGCAGGCCGGCCGCGGCGTGCGCCTCGTGGACGCCAGCGCCGACGCGCTCGACCGCGGGGTGGCCGCGATCGCGCGCGGCCTCGATCGGCTCGCACGCAAGGGCGCGCTCGCGGAGCCGCCCTCGGCGGTCCTCGCGCGCGTACGGCCCGGCGGCGACGTGTCGTCGCTGGCCGACGCCGACCTCGTCGTGGAGGCCATCGTCGAGGACTCGGACGCCAAGCTGCGCCTCTTCACCGAGCTCGACCGCGCCGCGCCGCGCGCGCTCCTCGCGTCGAACACCTCCGCCATCGCGATCACGAGGCTCGCCGGCGCCACGGGGCGGCCCGACCGCGTGGCGGGAATGCACTTCATGAACCCGGTGCCGGTGATGACGCTGGTCGAGGTGGTGGCCGGGCTCCGCACGTCGGCCGCCACGATCGAGCGGGTCGCGGCGCTCTGCCGCGCGCTGGGGAAGACGCCGGTCGTCGTGCGCGACTCGCCGGGCTTCGTCTCGAACCGCGTGCTGATGCCGATGATCAACGAGGCCGTGGCCTGCCTCGCGGAAGGCGTCGCCGACGCCGAGGGCATCGACCGGGTGATGAAGCTCGGGATGCGGCACCCGATGGGGCCCCTGGAGCTCGCGGACCTCATCGGGCTCGACGTCTGCCTCGCGATCCTCGAGGTCCTGCACCGCGACCTGGGCGAGGACCGCTACCGTCCGGAGCCGCTCCTGCGCCGGATGGTGGCGGCGGGCTGGCTCGGGAGGAAGAGCGGCCGCGGCTTCCACGTCTACGGCGGGGAGCCGGCGGCGTCCGCCGCGGCGGGAGGCGCGTGACGGAGGCGGCCGCGGCGGCCCGCGGATCGGACCTGGCCAGAGCCCGTCCCAAGGCCGCCACGCCGCCGGCCGCGACGGCCGAGGAGACCCGGCAGCTCGCCGAGACGGCGCGCGAGTTCGCGCGCCGCGAGCTGGAGCCGCACGCCTCCGGGTGGGACCGCGAGCGCGCGTTTCCGGCCGGCGCGGTACGCGGCCTCGCGGAGCTGGGGTTCCTCGGGCTCACGGTACCCGAGGAGGAGGGTGGAAGCGGGTTCGGCACCGCGGGGTACTGCGCCGCCGTGGAGGAGATCTCGCGCGCCGTGCCGGCGCTCGGGCTCCTGCTCGCGATCCACAACGGCCCGGTCACGCATCTCGTGCGGACGGCGGGGAGGGCCTCGGCCCGCGAGCGCTGGATCCCCGCCCTCGCCTCGGGCGAGGCCCTGGGCGCGTTCCTGCTCACCGAGCCGGACGCGGGGAGCGACGTCGCGGCGATCCGGGCGCGCGCGCGCCGGGCGGACGGCGGCTGGCGGCTCGACGGCGTCAAGGCGTGGGTCGCCGGCGCGGGCGTCGCGGGCGTGGGCGTGACGTTCGCGCGAACCCCGCGGGCGCCGGCGGAGGGCCGCACGCGCGACCTCGCCGCGTTCGTGGTCGACCTCGGCGGGCCCGGCGTGCGCGCGGGCGCCCCCGAGGAGACGATGGGGCTCCGCAGCCTGCCGGTCGGTGAGGTGCGGCTGGACGGCGCGACCGTTCCTGAAGACGCGCTCCTCGGCGAGGAGGGCGCGGGCTTCGACCTCGCGATCGGGGCGCTCTCGGTGGGCCGCCTGGGCGTGGCCGCGCAGGCGCTCGGGATCGCGGGCCGGTGCCTCGACCTTGCGGTGGAGTACGCGTCCGAGCGGCGGCAGTTCGGCCGCCCGGTGGGGGAGTTCCAGGGCGTGCGGCTCCCGCTCGCCGAGCTGGCCGCGCGGGTCGAGGCCGCGCGGGCGCTCCTCGAGCGCACGGCCACCGAGCGCGACGCCGGCGCCGCGCCGGGAGAGGTGACCGTGCGCGCCGCGATGGCCAAGCTGCTCGCGGCGGACCTCGCGATGGCCTGCGCGACCCAGGCGGTGCAGGCGTTCGGGGGGTACGGCTACGTCACGGACTACCCGGTGGAGCGGTTCTTCCGGGACGCGAAGGCGTGCCAACTCTACGAGGGGACGAATGAGATCCAGCGCGTCGTCATCGGCCGGCGCCTCTTCGGCGCCTGAGGCGCTCGACCGCCGCCGGCCCGCGAGCCAGCGGCAGGGACGGGAGGAGGACGCGGCCGTCGGTCCGCTCGCCCGCATGGCCGAAGCGTCCCACGAGCAGGTCGTCTACTGCCGTGACGCCGCCTCCGGGCTGCGCGCGATCATCGCCATCCACGACACCACGCTGGGTCCGGCCCTGGGCGGCACCCGGATGTGGCCGTACCGCTCGGAGCTCGAGGCCCTCACCGACGTCCTGCGCCTCTCCGAGGGGATGACGTACAAGGCCGCGGTGACGGGACTCAACCTCGGCGGCGGCAAGGCCGTCATCCTGGGCGACCCGACGCGGGACAAGTCCGAGGCCCTGCTCCGCGCCCACGGCCGCTTCGTGGACTCGCTCGGCGGCCGCTACATCACGGCCGAGGACGTGGGGATCACCGTGGCCGACGTGGAGACGATGGCGATGGAGACGCGCTTCGTGACGGGCGTCCTGTCCGCGCCGGGCGGGAGCGGCGACCCGGGGCCCGCGACCGCGTTCGGCGTGTACCACGGGATCCGCGCGTGCGCCACGCGGGTCTGGGGCGCGCCCGAGCTGGGCGGCCGGCGGGTCGCGATCCAGGGCGCGGGCAGCGTCGGATCGCACCTGGCGCGGCACCTCGCCGGGGAGGACGCGCGGCTGTGGGTCTCCGACCTCGACGCCGCGCGCGCGCGGCGCGTCGCCGACGCCACGGGCGCCGTCGTCGTGGACCCCGAGGCGATCTTCGACGTGGAGGCGGACGTGTTCGCGCCCTGCGCCCTGGGGGCGGTGGTGAACGACGCGACGATCCCGCGGCTGCGGGTGCGCGTGGTGGCCGGAGCGGCGAACAACCAGCTGGCGGAGGACCGCCACGGCGACGAGCTCGCGCGCCGGGGCATCCTCTACGCGCCGGACTTCGTGATCAACGCGGGCGGGCTCATCAACGTGTACCTCGAGCTGCAGGGCTACGACCCCGAGCTGGCCCGCAGCAAGGCGCGCGGGATCTACGACACCCTGCTCGCGATCTTCGAGCGGGCCGAGGCCGACGCCATTCCCACCCACCGCGCCGCGGAGCGCCTGGCCGAGGCCCGGATCCGCGACGTGGGCCGCGCGGGCCGGATCTGGACGCCGCGCCGCGGCGTGCGCCCGCGCCGCTTCGCCGACCTGTAAGGCACCCGGCGCCCGGCGGCCGGTCCGCCGCGCGCCGCACCCGGAAGGAGGCCCACCGTGCGCGCCCTCGCCCAGCAGGACCCCGCCGTCGCGCGCCTGATCGCCGAGGAGACCCGGCGGCAGGAAGGCAACCTCGAGATGATCGCCAGCGAGAATTTCACGAGCCTCGCCGTGCTCGAGGCGATGGGCTCCCCGCTGACGAACAAGTACGCCGAGGGCCTGCCGGGCAAGCGCTACTACGGCGGATGCGAGGTCGTGGACCAGGTCGAGAGCCTCGCGATCGCGCGCGCCCTGGAGCTCTTCGGGGCCGAGCACGCCAACGTCCAGGCGCACTCCGGCTCGTCCGCGAACCTGGCCGCCTACCTGGCCGTGCTCCAGCCGGGCGACGCCGTCCTCGGGATGGACCTGAGCCACGGCGGGCACCTGACGCACGGCAGCCCGGTGAACTTCTCGGGTCGTCTCTTCCGCGTGAGCCCGTACGGCGTGCGCCGGGAGGACGGGCGCATCGACTACGACGCCCTCGCGGCGCAGGCGCGCGACGTGCGGCCGAAGATGATCATCGGCGGCTCGTCCGCGTACTCGCGGGTGATCGACTTCGCGCGGATGCGTGAGATCGCGGACGCGGTCGGCGCGCTCCTGCTCGTGGACATGGCGCACTACGCCGGTCTCGTCGCGGGCGGCGCCTACCCCAGCCCGATCCCGCACTCCGACGTCGTGACCTCCACGACGCACAAGACCCTGCGCGGCCCGCGGGCGGGGTTCATCCTGTCGCGCAAGGCGCACGGCGCGGCGATCGACAAGATGGTGTTTCCAGGCACGCAGGGAGGACCGCTCATGCACGTGATCGCCGCGAAGGCGGTGTGCTTCGGCGAGGCGCTGCAGCCCTCGTTCGGGGCCTATGCCCGGCAGGTCGTGGCGAACGCCCGCGCGCTCGCGGCCACGCTGGCCGACGCCGGGTTCGACGTCGTCTCCGGCGGCACCGACAGCCACATGTTCCTGCTGGACCTGAGCGCCCGGTCCAGGACCGGCAAGGCGGCGCAGACCTTCCTCGACCGGTGCGGCATCACGGTCAACAAGAACACGGTGCCCTTCGAGACGCAGAGCCCGTTCGTGACGAGCGGCATCCGCATCGGCACGCCGGCCCTGACGACCCGCGGGATGAGGGAGGACGAGATGCGGACGGTGGGGGCGCTCATCGCCCGCGCCCTGGACGCCCTCCCCGACGAGTC
>DATBJZ010000126.1:0-20823 GCA_036556125.1 Gemmatimonadota bacterium
GGCTGGGGGCGAGTCTACAACCGCACCCTCGCCGCCGCAAACGTCCGATGGGACGGCGGACCGGCGGCACACTTCACGGAAGCGGCCGTCCCGCTTACCTTTGCGGGTTGCGCCGGGAGGTCGGGAACCGCCGCTCGCAACAGGTGCCGTCCCCTTTGACCGTTCGTCACGCCCGCCGCGGACCGGCTCCCTGCCGCGGAGGCGCCGCCGCTCCGTGAGCGCAACCACGCCCGAGACACGTCCCGCCGCCGCGGCCGCTGCCACGGGGTCTTCGGCTCCGCCCCGTGCCGGCTCCGGGCACGCGCCCGGCAACTCCCCCGCCTCGGGCGCCGCAGCTTCGTCGTCGTCCGGCACCGCGCCCCTGGCGGCGTCCGGCGCGGTCCCCGGCTCCGGGGCGGCCGGCGCTCCCGGCCGCCGTCTCGCCCTCACCCGCGCGCACGTCGAGGAGGGGCTGGTCGCCGAGCGCGACTTCCTGCGCGCGCTGGCCGAGCGCGACGGCACCGTCGTCCTCGACCGGATCCCCGAGGAGATCGTCGAGCCGGTGCCGACGAGCCTGCCGCTCGCCTATCTCGAGGAGTTCCTGGTGGTCCCGCTCGAGGTGGACGAGCGCACCGTCCGGATCGCCACCGCACTCGACCTGGACCTCGCCACCGAAGACGAGATCGGCGCCGCGTTCGAACGGCGGGCGCGGCGCGTCTACGCGCCGCGATCGGAGGTGCTCGACGCGCTGCGCCGCTTCTACGGCGCGGCGGGCGACGAGCTGGACGTCGTCGTGCAGGGCGGCTACGACCTGGAGGGCGACGGCGGCGACGAGGCCGACGCGGCGAGCCTCGAGGACCTGGCCAACCAGGCGCCGGTCATCCGGCTCGTGAACTTCCTGATCCTCGAGGCGGCGCGGCGGCGCGCGTCCGACATCCACTTCGAGGCGCTCGAGAGCTCGCTCAAGGTGCGCTACCGCATCGACGGCCGGCTGCAGGAGGTGACGACCCCGCCCAAGAAGCTCCAGGCCGCGATCACGTCGCGGATCAAGATCATGGCCGAGATGAACATCGCGGAGCGGCGCCTGCCGCAGGACGGGCGCGTCCGGATGAAGGTCGCCGACCGCGACCTCGACCTGCGCATCTCGACGATCCCGACCCTCCACGGCGAGAGCGTCGTGATCCGCCTGCTCGACAAGGGCGGCGCCCGGCTCGACCTCGAGGACCTGGGGATGGACGGCGAGACGCTGGCGCGGTTCGAGCGTCTGATCGGCGCGCCGCACGGCGTCCTGCTCGTCACGGGGCCGACCGGCTCCGGGAAGACGACCACGCTCTACGCGGCCCTCGAGCGGCTGAACGCGCAGGAGCACAAGATCCTCACCGTCGAGGACCCCGTGGAGTACCAGCTGGCCGGCGTCAACCAGGTGCCGGTCAAGCCCAAGATCGGGATGACGTTCGCCCGGGCCCTGCGCCACATCCTGCGGCAGGACCCCGACATCGTGATGGTCGGCGAGATGCGCGACTTCGAGACCGCCGAGATCGCGATCCAGGCCGCGCTCACCGGCCACCTCGTGTTCAGCACGCTGCACACGAACGACGCGCCGACGGCGGTCACGCGCCTCGTCGAGATGGGGATCGAGGACTATCTCGTGGCCTCGGCCGTGAACGGCATCCTCGCGCAGCGGCTCGTGCGCACGCTCTGCTCCGCCTGCGCGGTGGCGGACGACTCCGATCCGGCCGAGGCCGTCCGGCTGCTGGGCGAGAGCGGCCGGGGTGCGGCGGGGCTGCGCGGGGGAGCGCCGGGATCGGACGCGGCGCCGCGCCGCGGGGCGTCCGCACGCGGCGTCCGGCTGCTCCGCCCCGTCGGCTGCCCCGCCTGCGACGGCTCGGGGTACCGCGGGCGCACCGGGATCTACGAGCTGCTCGTGATCGACGACGACGTCCGGGCCCGGATCCCCGAGCGCTCGTCGGCGGCCCTGCGCGAGCTGGCGCGCGCGCGCGGGATGGTGACGCTGCGCGAGGACGGCTGGCGCAAGGCCGCGCGCGGGATCACGAGCGTGAGCGAGGTCCTGCGCGTGACGCGGGAGGAGGAGGCGGCCGAGGCGTGGTGACCTTCGCGTACCGCGCGACCGACGCGCGGGGCGAGGTCCGGAACGGTCTCGTCCAGGGCGGGAGCGAGGCGCAGGCCAAGGCCGCCCTGCGCCGGCAGGGACTCTACCCGCTCGAGATCGAGGAGCGAGCGCCCGCCAGGGCGGCGCCCGGCGCGCTGGACGGGCTGCGCCGGCTGCGGTCCCCGCGCGGCGAGCTGCCGGCGTTCACGCGGTCGCTGGCGTCGTTCCTCGCGGCGGGGTTCCCGCTCGACCGTGCGCTCGCGATGTGCGCCGAGCTCGTCTCGCACCCGCGTCTCGACACGGCGATCCGCCGGGTCCGCCGGGACGTCCAGACGGGGCGGAGCCTCGCTGCCGCGCTCGAGGGCGACCCCGCGCTCTTCGATCCTCTGTACTCGAGCAGCGTGGGAGCGGCGGAGCGGGCGGGGGCGCTCGACGCCGGCCTCGCGAGCCTCGCCGCCCACCTCGAGGAGCGGCGGGAGCTCGGCCACCAGCTGCGGTCGATCCTCCTCTACCCGGCCGTGATGGCGGTCGTGGGCGCGCTGGCCGTCGCGGTGATGATGGTGTTCGTCCTGCCCCGCTTCGCGGACATCCTCGAAGGAGCGGGCCAGTCGCTGCCCTGGGCCACGTCGCTGCTGCTGGGCGTGAGCCGGACGGTCGGGCGCTGGTGGTGGGCGATCCTCGCCCTCGCGCTGCTGGCGGGGGCTTTCGTCCGCGCGTGGGCGCGGACCGCGGAGGGACGGCGCTCGTGGGACGCGGCGCTGCTCTCGGCGCCCGGGCTCGGCACGCTCGTGCGGAAGCTCGTCGCCGCCCGCTTCGGGCGTTCGCTGGGCACGCTGCTCCAGAACGGCGTGCCGCTGCCCGCCGCGCTCCGGCTCTCCGCGGACACGCTCGGGAACGTGGTCGCGACACAGGCCGTGCGCGACGCGCAGGGCCGCGTTCGCGAGGGCGAGTCGCTGGCCGCGGCGCTCGGGCGGTCGGACGTCCTGCCGGGTCCGGCGCTGCGGATGGTGGCCGTGGGCGAGGAGACGGGGCGGCTCGAGGACCTGCTGCTCCGCACGGCCGAGCTCTACGAGGGCGAGGTGCGCCGCGACCTGCGCACGCTCGTGGGCCTCGTCGAGCCGGCGATGATCCTGGTCCTGGGCGCGCTCGTGGGCTTCGTGGCGCTCGCGATGATCCAGGCCGTCTTCAGCATCAACGAGGTGCCGCTGTGACTTCCGTTTCGTTCCCGCGCGAGTGCGGCGCGCGATGCGTCCGCTTCGCTCCCGGCTCGCTTCCCATCGACCGCGCTGCGGGACCCACCACCGCACCCATCCCGCACGGCTCTCGATTGCCACACGTCCACCACTCAACCGCCTCACGGGCGCGTTCTCTGGCTCGCTTCCGCCAGGGTCGCTCCGCGGACGCATCGCGCGGCGTCGCGCGCGCCGGCGCCGCGGGGTTCACGCTCATCGAGATCATGGTCGTCGTGATCATCATCGGACTCCTCGCGGTGCTCGTGGCGCCGCGGGTGATCGGGCGGCTCTCGACGGCGAAGGACAAGGCGGCGCGCGCCCAGATCGAGCTGTTCGGGACCGCGCTCGACTCGTACCGGCTCGACAACGGGGTCTACCCGACGACGCAGCAGGGTCTCGAGGCGCTCTGGAGCCGGCCGACGACGGCGCCCGCGCCGCGCAACTGGACCGGACCCTACCTGCGGAAGCGCGTCCCGCCGGACCCGTGGGGCAACGCGTACGTCTACCGCAGTCCCGGCGAGGCCAACCCCGACTCGTACGACCTGGTGTCGCTCGGCCGCGACGGCGCGCCCGGCGGCGAGGGCGAGGATGCGGACCTCCGCAGCTGGGAGTGATGCCGGCGCTCCGCGCCCGCGCGCGCCGGGCGACGGCTCCCGCGGCGATCGAGCGGCGTCCTCCGGAGGGCGCGCCGTTGCCCGGGCCCAGCGAACCGCCCACTGCCGGGAGCGCGGCGGCTGCGGCCGCGGGTTCACCCTGGTCGAGCTCGTGGTCGTGCTGGCGATCGTCTCCATCGCGGCGGCCTTCGCCGTGCCCGCGCTCGCCGGGCGCTTCACGCGCCGCGCCGTTCCCGACGCCGCCCGCGCGTTCACCGGCCTGGTGACGGAGGCCCGCGTGCAGGCGGCCTCGACCGGCCGGCCGGCGGCGGTCGTGTGGCTCCCGCGCTCGCGCAGGCTGACGGTCGTACGGGTCGCCGCCGGGCACGCCGACGGCAGGCGCGAGGAACGCGCCGGCGCGACGAGGTCGGTCGCCGCGGTGCCGGCGCACGTCGAGGTCGTCGCCGACGGTCTCGCGCCGGTGCGCGGGGTCGGGGCGGGCGGCGAGGACGCGCGCGGCGCCGTCCTCTTCCCCGGCGGCGGCTCGACCGGCGGCGCCATCGTCTTCCGCTCGGCGGGAACGGCCGCGATCCGCATCGCGCTGGACCCGCTCACCGGCTATCCGCGCGAGGAGCCCCGATGACCCGCACGCTTCGTCGTCGAGGCCGCGACGGCTTCACGCTCCTCGAGGTCCTGGTCGCGGTCGCGATCCTGGGTCTCGGCATCGCCAGCGTGCTCGGCCTCTTCGGGCTCTCGTCCCGGAACGCCGCCCGCGCGCGCGCCGCCACGGAGCTGGTCTTCACGGCCGAGGCGATCCTCGAGGAGGCGGTCGCGATGGACGAGACCTCCCTCCGCGACCTCGACCGCGAGGAGGGCCGCTGCTCCGAGTGGCCGCGCCGCGCGCGCGGACGCGCGACCGGACCGATGGCCGCCCAGGACGACGGCTGCCGCTACGAGTTCCGCGTGCTGGCGCAGCCCGGCGAGGAGACCGTCTACGAGGTGGAGCTGCACGTGACCGGCGGCGCGTCCCCGGCTCCGGCCATCGAGCTCGCCACCTT
Source organism: Gemmatimonadota bacterium (assembly GCA_036556125.1). Classification (GTDB taxonomy): domain Bacteria; phylum Gemmatimonadota; class Gemmatimonadetes; order JACCXV01; family JACCXV01; genus DATBJZ01. Next base: position 4,973 of record DATBJZ010000126.1, read on the forward strand.
CCGGCGCTTCCCGCTCGACCCGCGGGAGGAGATGGGCGTGTGAGGGGCCGCCGCGGCGTCGCCCTGCTGCTCGCCCTCTGGGTGCTGGCGATCCTCTCCTTCGCCGGCATGGAGGCGGGCGCCTTCGCTCGCGCCGACACGGGCGCTGCGCGACACCTCGCCGAGCGGGCGCAGACCTACTGGGCCGCGCGCGGGGCGGTGGAGCGCGGGATGGCGCTCGTCTCCGAGTACTACCGGATCTATCCGGCGAGTCCGCTGATGGCGAAGCTCCTGGGCCGCGGCCGCGTGATGGACGACGAGGAGTCGCGGCCGCCGCTCGGCGCCTGGCTCGAGGCGCGCGGGATCGAGCGCGTGCCGACCGGGCAGGCGCTGGGCAGCGTGACGGTGACCGACCTCTCGGGCCGCCTCAACGTGAATCGCGCCGACCCCGACCTCCTCGAGAACCTGATCGCGAACGTCACGCGTGACCGCTCGCGCGCGGAGGAGCTGGCCGACGCGATCCTGGACTGGATCGACGCCGACGACCTGCACCGCGGCCGGGGCGCCGAGCGCGACTGGTACGGCCGCCGGGGCCTCCCGCTTCCCCGCAACGCCCCGGTCCTCCAGCTCCGCGAGCTGCTGCTGGTCCGCGGCGTCACGCACGAGCTCCTCTTCGGAGACGGCGGCGCGGGCGCCGGAGGCGGCCGACCGGGGCTGGCCGCCTTCCTCACGACGGAGGGCACCGGGAAGATCAACGTGAACTCCGCCGCGCCGGAGGTGCTGCTCGCGATCCCCGGCATGGACGAGGGCACCGTCGGCCGGGTCGTGGCCGAGCGCCGCCTGCGCCACCTGCGGACGCTCGAGGAGGTGCTCGGCCCGCGCGCGGCGGAGCGGCTCTCCGGGAGTCCGCTGCTCGGGATCCTCTCGTTCGAGGCGACGGAGATGCGGATCGAGGGCGTGGGCGAGGTCCCCGCGAGCGGCACGCGCACCGCCGTCCGCGCCGTGGTGGGCGTGCTTCCCTCCGGCCTGGTCGTGCGCAGCTGGCTCGAGGAGGCGCCGGGCGGCGCGCCGCTCGCGCCCGCGTCGGTCCTCGACGTGACCGGGGCCTCGTCGTGAAGCGCAGCCTCGGCATCGAGGTCGGCCGCGGGTTCGTCGCCGCCTGCGAGGTGACCGCCGCCGGCGACGGGACCGTTCGCGGCCAGCGCTCCGGGCGGCACGTCCTCGAGACGGACGCTCCGACGCCCGAGGACCTCGCCGACGCCTGCCTGCGCGTCGCGCTCGAAGCCGGCATCCGCGAGCGCGCCGCCGTGCTCGCGCTCGCACGCGAGCTCACGTGGGCCAAGCCCGTGACGCTGCCTCCCGTGTCGGAGGAGGACCGGCTGCGGCTGCTCCGGGTCCAGCCGGAGCGGTTCTTCCCCGTCCCCGACCGGCCGCTGGTCTGCGACCTGGAGCCCGCGTCGAACGGCGCGCCGCCGATGGCGCACGCGGCCGAGGTCGAGCGGCTCGAGTCCATCCTCGATGCGCTGGCGAGCCGCGGCTTCCGCGTCCGTGCGGTCCTGCCGGGGACGGCCGCGCTGGCGCGGGCGGTGACGAGCGCCGCACCCGACGCCGCGTCGGGAGACTGGCTGCTCGTGAGGCCCGAGGGCGCCGACCTGGGCGCCCACGCCTTCCGCGCCGGCACGCTGCGCGCCTCGCGCCGGGTTCCGGATTTCGCGGGCGATCCCGCCGGGGCGGCGCTCGAGGTGGCGCGCACCGCGCGCCGATCGTTCGACGACGCGGGCGGGCCCGACCAGGTGCGCTGGTCCGGCTGGCTCCAGCTGCCGGCATCGGTCCGGCAGGCGGCGGGCGAGGCGCTGGGCGTCGCCGTGCGGGACCTGCCGGAGCTCCCGGTGGGGAGCGACGGGATCGCCGCCTACGGCGCGGCGGTCGCGGGCCTCGAAGCCGCGCCCCGCCCGGACCTCCTCCCCGACTCCGTCCGCGAGCGCCGCCGCCAGCAGAGCCGCTGGATCACGGTCGCGTGCGCCGTGCTCGCCGCGACCGGTCTCGTGGCGCTCCTCTGGGCGCTCGGCGAGCGCAACGAGCGCCAGCTCGGGCGGCTCGACGAGGCGATCGCACGCGCCACGCGGGGTGCGGAAGCCGCGGCGGCCGCGCGCGACGAGGTCGTTGCGCTCGAGGACCGGATCACGGCGCTCGAGAACGCGATGCGGGATCGCGCGGTGTGGCTGCGCACCGTCGCCGACGTGAGCGGGGCGCTCCCGGGCCGCGCCTGGCTCGGGACCCTGGCGCTGGAGGAGGGCGGCACCGTCTCGCTCTCCGGGTACGCCGCCACGGCCTCGGCGCTGATCCCCGCCCTCGAGGCGAGCGAGTCGCTCACGAACGTGGAGCTGGCCGCGCCGGCGACGCGCGCCACGGTCGCCGGGCGCGAGCTCGAGGCCTTCAACATCCGGGGCGCGATCGAGGGGACCGCGGCCGACAGCGCCGCCGGAGCCGAGGCCGCGGACGGAGGGGCGGCTCCGTGACCGCGCGCGAGCGCAGGACGATCCGCTGGGGCGCCGCGGCCGTGGGCGTGATCCTCGGCTGGCTGCTCGTCGTGGATCCCTGGATGGTGCGCACCGAGGAGGCGCGTGCCCTGGCCGCGGAGCGCGAGTCGCGGCTGGCGAGGCTGGAGGCGCTGCAGGCCTCGCTCCCGGCCTGGCGCGACCGTCTCGACGAGGCGCGCGCGGTGTGGGCGGCCGACGTGGCGCCGCGGCTCCTCCCGGGAGACGTGCCGGCGGTCGCCGCCTCGTTCCTGTCCGAGGAGGTCCGGCGCCTCGCCGCGATGAGCTACCTCGACATCGAGCGCGAGAGCGTCCTGCCCTCGGGCGAGCGCGACGGGTTCGTCACGGTTCCCGTGCAGTTCTCGCTGCGCGGAGACGTGTACGGCCTCCGCGACTTCCTGGCCGCGCTCGAGTCCGCGGTTCGCTTCCTGCACCTGCGCGAGCTGCGGGTGACCTCGATGGGGCAGGGGTTCGCCCCGGCGGGGAGCGTGGGTGCGCCGCTCCAGCTCACGATCACGCTCGAAGGATACCTCGCCGGCGCCGACGTCCCCGGCGGGGCTGCGCCCGCTCCCTCCGTGCCGGTCCCGGACGAGGGCTCCGTCGACGATGGGGGGTTCGGCGCGGAGGGAACGGGCGCGGGCGGAGGCCGGCTCGATGCGAACGCGGCCGCGCCGTCCGCCGGCGCGGCGCCCGTGACACCCCCGGCCGACGTGGACCCGGACGTGCCCGGCGCCCCTCCGCGCCCGGCCGACGGAGCCGGGCGACGCTCCCCCGCGTTCGACGGCCGCGGGCGGATGGAGGACCAGCGGCTGAACGCGCCGGCCGCCGTCGCGGATCCGGCCGACGTCCAGGACGACGCCGGCGGCTTCGCCGGCGGCGAGGACGTCGTGGACCCGGAGGTCGAGTGATGTCGCCCTTCCGGCTCGATCGGCTCCAGACCGCGCTCGGCGCTCTCGCCGCCGCGCTGTTCGCCGCCGCGATCGCCGCGCTCCTGGTCCCCACCCCCGCCGCGTCGGGCGCCGCGCCGCCGGCCCGTCCGGACGCGGCGCCGGTGGAGTTCTCGCCGCCGCTCTACGTGCTCGCGAACGAGCCGGAGTCGGCGCTCGTCGAGCGGAACCCCTTCGAGTCGTCGCGGCGTCCGCCCGCCCGCCGCCGGACCTCGACGTCGGCCGAGGAGGAGGAAGCCGCGCTCCTCGCGCAGCAGGAGGCGGCGCAGGCCGTCCAGCTGGTGCTGCTCGGAACGGTGATCGTGCCCAGCGGCAGGAACATCGCCGTCATCGGCGGTCCGCTCCTGCCCGCCGGCGGGAACTACCACGTCGGCGACGAGCCGCTCCCCGGATGGCGCGTGACCGCGATCTCCCGCCACGCCGCCTCCGTGGTCCACGAAGGCCGGCGCATCGAACTCCGCCTGCAGGAACCCGACTCCCCCACCGGAGGGAACCGTTGAGAGCCGCGAGCGCCCTCGTCCTCAGCGCCGGGTGCCTCCTGGCGACCGGGCCGACCGTCACCGCCGCCGCGACGAGCGCGGTCGCGCAGGAGCCCGGCGTCCGGCGCGAGGGCGACCTGGTCTACTTCAACCTGCAGCAGGTGGACGTCCGCTCCGCGCTCGAGAGCATCAGCGAGGTCCTGGGTATGAGCTACGTGATGGGCGGCAACGTCCCGCCCAACCAGCTCGTCACGATCAACACCGCGGGCGGGATCCCGATCGAGCAGGTGCCGTCGCTCCTCGAGTCGGTGCTCCGGACGTACAACCTGACGCTGGTCCGGACGGGCGACGTCTTCACGGTGATGCAGGCCACCGACGCCGCGCAGGCGCAGGCCCTGGGCGGGGCGGCGCCCACGCAGGTGTACGTCTACTACCTCCGGAATGCGGACGCCGTGGACGTGGCCAACGTGCTCACGCAGCTCTTCGGCGCCGGAGGACCTCCCGGCGGATACGTCAGCCGCACGCCCGAGGCGCGTCCGCTCTCGCGCGCGCTCGAGGACCAGCAGCTGGACTTCGAGCCGGCGCGCGAGCCGGCCGTGACGGCGCCCGAGCCGACGCCGATCTCCGCCGTCCCGGCGCCCCAGGTCATCGCGGGCGACCTGGTGGGCCAGACCTCGATCGTCCCCGACGAGACGACCAACAGCCTCGTCGTTCGCACCGCGCCCGAGAACATCGGCCCCATCGAGGAGACGATCCGGAAGCTCGACGTCCGGCCGCTCCAGGTGCTGATCGAGGTGACGGTCGCCGAGATCACGCTCGACGAGTCCACGCAGTTCGGCGTGGACTTCCTCTTCACCCCCGGAGAGATCTTCGGCGACGACGACGCCCGCGCCGAGATCGAGCTCGAGGACCCGACCCCGCCGGACGGCGGGCTGCGCGTGCGCGTCCTGGACGTGGACGACGTGGACGCCACGCTGCGCGCGCTGGCGGCGGACTCGCGCGTGAACGTGCTCTCCACGCCGCGCATCCTCGCGGTCAACAACACCGAGGCGCGCATCCTCGTCGGGTCCGAGGTGCCGTTCGTCCAGTTCCAGCGCTCCACGATCGCCGAGAGCGTGGATCGGGTGGTCCAGTTCCGGAACGTCGGCCTCGAGCTCACGGTGACGCCGCGCATCAATCCCGATCGCTACGTGACGATGGACCTGCTGCAGCAGGTCTCCGCGCTCACCGCCGACGTCCTGTTCGACGCGCCGATCATCACGACGCGCGAGGCCGAGACGTCGCTCGTCGTCGGCGACCGGCAGACGGTCGTGCTCGGCGGCCTCATCGAGGACCGGAAGGAGAAGCGGAAGTCGGGCGTGCCGATCCTCAAGGACATCCCCATCCTCGGCTGGCTCTTCGGCTCGACCGACACGCGCACGGTGAAGACCGAGCTGGTGATCACGCTGACTCCGTACATCGTGGGATCCGACCAGGAGCTGCAGGGCGTGCGCGGCGAGCTGGAGGCGGGGACGGAGTTCTACCGGGAGGAGCTCGAGGAGCGGATCGAGGAAGGACGTCCGGTTCCCGGACGGCTCGGCCCGCAGCGCGGTCCCGGCGAGCCCGCGCCGGCGCCGGTCGCGCCGTCTCCGGTCCTCACGCCTCCGGCGGAGGTCCCGCGGGGCGCGCCGCCGGCGAACGGCTTCCCGACCGACAGCCTCGGGACCCGCCTCGAGTTCGACTCCGAGTCGCGCGGCGAACCCGATGAACCGGCCGGCGTGATCGGCGACACCCTGCCGTCGTGGGCGCCGTGAATCCCCTGCGGCGCCGCCCCAGCCGGGAACTCCCGATCCTCCCGCGTCGCGCGGCCCCGCTGACGACGGCAGCCGCCCTCGTCGCGGCGCTCGCCGGCTGCGGGCGGGGTGGAGCGGCGGATCGCGAGGCGCCGGACGCCGACGGCTCCGCGGACCCGGCGGTCACCGCGCTCGGCGTCGCACGCGCCGAGACGGATCACGACGATCGGACGACGCCGCCGCATCCCGACGCGGCGCGGCTGGGCGTCTGGACGGAGTCCTTCAAATGGCCGGTGATCCCGATCCACGCGAACGTGCTCCCCGACGGCAGCGTGCTCACGTGGGGCAACAACGGCGAGAAGAACCCGGCCGGATGGACCGACCTCGCGCTGTGGGATCCCGGCCGCGGCCGCGTCTCGAGCCTGCGGGAGGGCTCGACGAACTTCTTCTGCGCCGGCCACGCGCTCCTCCCCGACGGCCGGCTGCTGGTGGCGGGCGGACACCTGGACATCCACGACGGCACGGACGAGGTGGTCGTGTTCGATCCGCGCGCCCGGTCGTGGACGAAGGCGGGACGGATGAACGAGGGCCGCTGGTACCCCAGCGTGACGCTCCTCGAGAACGGAGACGCCCTCATCCTCGGCGGAATGTCTCGCGCCGGAGCGTACAACCGCCTGCCGCAGGTCTGGAGCAGCCCGGATCGGCTTCGCGACCTCACGGGAGCGGTCCGGATGTACCCGAACTATCCGTGGGCGTTCGTCGCGCCGAACGGGAAGGTCTTCCTGGCCGGCCCCAACAAGCAGTCCCGCTGGCTGGACACGGACGGAACGGGGACGCTGACCGACGCGGCGTCCCACGCGTGGCGCGACGTGCGGGAGTACGGCAGCGTCGTGATGTACGACGAGGGCAGGATCCTCGTGGTCGGCGGCGGCGACCCGCCGACGGAGACGGCGGAGGTGATCGACCTCGACGATCCCGAGCCGCGCTGGCGGCTGACCGCGCCGATGTCGGTGCCTCGACGTCAGCTCAACGCCACGATCTTGGCTGACGGGACGGTGCTCGTGACGGGAGGGACGAAGTCGCCGGGCCACAGCGACCCGGCGGGGAAGGTCCTCGAGGTCGAGCGGTGGGACCCGGAGACGGAGCGCTGGACGACGCTGGCGCCGATGTCGCAGGACCGGCTCTACCACTCGAGCGCCGCCCTGCTGCCCGACGGCCGCGTGCTGACCGGCGACGGCTCGAGGCAGCGCGGGGAGATCTACTCGCCGCCGTACCTCTTCGCCCCCGACGGCTCGCCCGCCGTCCGCCCCCGCTTGGGCGAGGCGCCCGCGCGCGTCGGATACGGCGAGGAGTTCTTCGTCGCGAGCCCCGACGCGGACCGGATCGAGCGGGTGCACCTGATCGGCCTGTCCTCGACGACCCACGCGCAGAACCTGCAGCAGCGCCTGAATCGCCTCCCGTTCGAAAGCGCCGGCGGCGGCGAGGCCGGCCTTCGGCTCCGGGCGCCCGCGGGTCCGCGGCTCGCGCCTCCCGGCCACTACCTGCTGTTCCTGCTCGACGGCGAGGACGTGCCGTCGGTGGGAAGGATCGTGCGGCTCGGGTGAGGAAGGCCGGCGTCCGCGGGACCCCCTGAGCGCGCCGCTCTCGATCTGCACGCGGCGCGCCGCAGCGGTGGCGGCGGCGTTCGCCCTCTCGCCGTCCGGCTGCGAGAAGGGAGCAGCGCCGGACCACGCGCCGGATGCCGACCGCTCCGCGGCCGCGGTCGTCCCGGCCGTCGGCGTCGTCCACGCGGATCCGACGACTGCGGATCCGACCGCTGACGGCCGGCCCCCGCCGCGTCATCCCGAGGAGGGGCATCCCGAGGCGGCACGTCTCGGCCTCTGGTCCGAGTCGTTCGACTGGCCGGTGCTTCCCGTTCACGCGCACGTGATCCCCGACGGGACCCTGCTCAGCTGGGGGGTGAACGGCGAAGGGAACCTGCCCGGATGGACCGACGCCTCGCTCTGGGATCCCACGCGCGGGCGCTTCGCCGTGCTCAGGGAGGACTCGACGAACCTGTTCTGCGCGGGCCACACGCTGCTTCCCGACGGCCGGCTGCTCGTTGCCGGCGGGCACCTCTCCGGCGGTCCGCTGCCCGTGGCAGGCGGTCACCCCGACCAGGGAGCCGGGGCGCCGGACGTGACGGTGTTCGACCCGCGCGCCCGCACCTGGACGAAGGCCGGCCGGATGAACGCGGGCCGCTGGTATCCCGGCGTGACCCTCCTCGCGAACGGGGACGTCCTGATCCTCGGCGGGATGGTCCGCGCGCGGGAGATGAACGCGCTGCCGCAGGTGTGGAGCAGCCCGGACCGGCTGCGGGACCTCCCCGGGGCCGTACGCCGGCTCCCGAACTATCCGTGGACGTTCCTGGCCCCCAACGGGCAGGTGTTCCTCGCCGGCCCGCAGCGTCAGTCGAGTTATCTCGACACGAACGGGAGGGGGTCCCTGACGGCCGTCGCCGCTCACGTCCACCCGCGCGGCCGGGAGTACGGCAGCGCCGTGATGTACGACGAGGGCAAGGTGCTGGTGGTCGGCGGCGGCGACCCGCCGACGGCGACGGCGGAGGTGATCGACCTCGCCGAGGCCGAGCCGCGCTGGCGGCTCACCGCGCCGATGTCGGCGCCGCGGCGGCAGCTCAACGCGACGCTTCTCGCCGACGGGACGGTGCTCGTGACGGGGGGGACGAGGGCGCCCGGCCACAGCGATCCGGCAGGGACGGTCCTCGACGTCGAGCTGTGGGACCCGGCGACGGAGCGGTGGACCACCCTCGCGCCGCTGTCGCAGGATCGGCTCTACCACTCGAGCGCCGTGCTGCTGCCCGATGGCCGGGTGCTCACGGGCGACGGGACCAGGCAGCGCGCGGAGATCTACTCGCCGCCCTACCTGTTCGTCCGCGACGGCTCGCCGGCGCTCCGCCCCCGTCTGGACGACGCACCGGAGCGCGTCGGCTACGGTGAGGCGTTCCTCGTGGCGAGCCCCGACGCCGGCCGGATCGCGCGCGTCAACCTGATCCGCCTGTCCTCGACCACCCACGGGCTGAACCTGCAGCAGCGCCTGAACCGCCTGCCGTTCGAGCGCGCCGCCGGGGACGACGGCGAAGTCCGGCTCCGGGTACGTGCGCCCGCGGGCCGTCGGCTCGCACCGCCCGGCCACTACCTGCTGTTCCTCCTGGACGGCGAGGGCGTGCCGTCGGCCGGGCGCATTCTGAGGATCGGCTGAGAGCCGGGACGGCTGGTTCAGGGAGCGGCGGCGCCACCCCTCGGCGGGCCGCGGGTTCCGGTTTCGCGCGCGCGGTCGGCGTGCTGTGGATCGCCGCCGCCTGCGGCCCGTCCGAGGCGTCGCGCGATGCAGAGCCGGAAGCGTCGCGACTCGGAGTTCGGGAACCGCTGCCGGCCAGGGGCTCCGCCGTGCCCGCCGGCATCGACGGCCGGGCGGACGCCCTCGCCGCGCGACTGGGACTCTGGTCCGAGGAGCTGCCCTGGCCCGTCATTCCCGTTCACATGCTCGTCCTGCCCGACGGGAACGTTCTCACCTGGGGCCACAACGGCCGGGCCGAGCTGCCCGGATGGACGGATTTCGCGGTCTGGGACCCGGCGAGCGGAGTGTGGAGCACGCTGCGGGAGAGCACCACCAGCCTGTTCTGCGCGGGCCACACGCTGCTTCCGGACGGGCGCCTGCTGATCGTGGGAGGGCACCAGGCCCAGAACCACGGCACGAGCAACGTGACGGTCTTCGATCCGGCCACGCGAGCCTTCAGCGCGGCGGGGACGATGAACGCCGGACGCTGGTATGCAAGCGTGACGCTGCTGGAGAACGGCGAGGCGCTCATCGTCGGAGGCGCGGTGGTTCCCGACAGCCTCAACGGTCTCGCGCAGGTCTGGACCGGCGGCGGTCTGCGCGACCTCCCCGGAGTGAGCTGGACGCCTCCCAACTACGCGCTCGGGTTCCTCGCCCCCAACGGGGAGGTCTTCTTCGCCGGGCCGGATCGGATGACCCGATACGTCTCCACGGAGGCGGGCGGACGTGTCCGCGACGTCTCGCTCCACGTCGTCAGGGACCCGCGTTTCTACGGCGCCGCCGCGATGTACGACGACGCACGCATCCTGGTGGTCGGCGGCGGGAATCCGCCGGCCGCCACGGCCGAGGTCATCGACCTGTCGGAGCCCGAGCCGCAGTGGCGGCTCACCGGCTCGATGGCCCGGGGACGCCGCCAGCTCAACGCCACCATCCTCGCCGACGGCACCGTCCTCGTCACGGGAGGCACGAGCGCACCCGGCCACAGCGATCCGGCCGGGGCCGTCCTGAACGCGGAGATCTGGGATCCCGCGACGGGAGAATGGACCCTCGCCGCCCGGATGCCGGCGCATCGGCTCTACCACTCCGCGGCCGTGTTGCTCCCCGACGGCCGCGTGCTGAGCGGCGGCGGCACCGCCGAGAGAGTGGAGATCTACTGGCCGCCGTACCTGTTCGCCGCCGACGGCACCCCTGCCGTTCGACCCCGGATCACTGCCGCGCCCGCGCGAGTGGCGTATGGAGAGTCGTTCTTCGTCTCGACCCCGACGGCCCGCGACGTCTCGAGGGCCCACGTGATCCGGCTCTCCGCCGCGACCCACGCCAGGAACCTCCAGCAGCGCCTGACGCGACTGCAGATCGACGGCGCCGTCGAGGAGGAAGGCGTGGCGGGTCTCCGTCTCACCGCGCCCGCCCGCCGCACCTCCGCGCCGCCGGGCCATTACCTGCTGTTCCTCGTGGACCGCGACGGCGTGCCGTCGGTCGGCAGGATCGTGCGGCTGGGGTGACGATCCGCAGCATCCGTGGGAGCACCGCGCGCCGCCGCCGGGCCGGCTTCACGCTGATCGAGCTCGCGGTCGCCCTGGCCATCTTCGGGCTCCTGGCGGCGACGCTCTATCTCGCGCTCGGCGGATCACTCGACGCCACGGAGCGGCTACGGCGGAACCAGGAGCCGTGGCAGCGCGGCCGGGTGGCGCGCTCGTTCCTCTCCGGGTCGCTGCGGTCGGCGACTCCCTTCGCGGGTCTTCCGGGCGACGGTTTCGTGGCCGTGGACACGACGCGGGGAGGCATCCCGCGCGACGAGCTCACGTTCACCGCGCTCGCACCCGGAGGCGCGGGGGGGGCGCGGATGCAGGTCCACCTGTTCGTCTCGGACTCGGCCGGCGTGCCGGAGCTGCGTCTCGAGGTGCGGGAGCTCTCGCCCGTCGCGGACTCGCTGGCGCCAGCCGACCTGCACGTGCTCTCGCGCGGCGTGCGCGGGCTCGACGTGCGCTACCTGGCCGCGCCGGCCACCGCCGATGCCGCGTGGCTGACGAAGTGGCAGACAGCCATCCGGCTGCCGTACGCGGTGCGGATCGACTTCATCCCCGCCGATCCGCCCGATCCCGTCTACCGGACGCCGCTCGTCGTGCAGATCCCGGCGGGACGGATGCTGTGAGCGGGCCGCGGGCGGCGCGGCCGGACCGCGCCGCCCTCTGGCTCCTGGGCGGCCTCGCCGCCGGCGCACTGCTCGGCGCCGGCGTCGGTCTGGGGTATCTCCCACGTGGCTCGCCGTGGCGGCGGCGGCGGTGACAGGGGTCGTCGTGGGGAGGAAGGCCTTCGCCGGACGCCGGCTCCGCTGAGCCGCCGATCGGCCCCCATCCGGCTCGTCCGACCGCGCACCGCAGCCTGGCTTCCTGCGCAGCGAGAGGCTCCGGGGTCGGCCCTCCCTCAGCTCTCCGCGACCACGTTCAGCGCCGGAGCTTTTCCGGGGAACGAACATCTGATGGTGGACGCCGGACGCGCGGGCAGAGAACGTGATCGGACTCCGATGCGCCTCCTGCTCCTGACGATCCTGTCCGCCCTCAGCGTGGTTGCGCGGCCCGCGCCGCCTGCGGCCGGGGAGCCGTCCACGCCGGGTCCGTCCCGGCCCCCCCGGCACGCTTCCGCCGCACCGACGCTTCCACCCCCGGGCCTGGGGCTCACCGCCGCCAACCTCCCCCCCGGCTTCACCGAGACGCTCGTCGCGGACGGCCTCGACCGGCCCACCGCGATGGCCTTCGCGCCGGACGGCCGGATCTTCGTGACGGAGCAGGGCGGCGCCGTGCGCGTCGTCCAGAACGGCGTGCTCCTCGACGACCCGTTCGTGACGCTCACCGTGAACGCCTCCGGCGAGCGCGGGCTCCTCGGCGTCGCGTTCGACCCTGCCTTCGCGACGAACGGGTTCGTCTACCTCTACTACACGGCCACCACGCCGACCCTGCACAACCGCGTGAGCCGCTTCCGCGCGAACGGCAACGTCGCGGCGCCCGGAAGCGAAGCTCCGATCCTGGACCTCGAGAACCTCACGAACGCCACCAACCACAACGGCGGCGCGCTCCACTTCGGGCCGGACGGGAAGCTCTACGTGGCGGTCGGAGAGAACGCGACGCCCTCGAACGCGCAGACGCTCTCGAACCGGCTCGGCAAGATCCTGCGGCTGAACGCGGACGGCACGATCCCGCCCGACAACCCCTTCTTCGGGACCGCCACGGGTGCCAACCGCTCGATCTGGGCGCTCGGGCTCCGGAACCCGTTCACGTTCGCCTTCGAGCGCGGCACGGGCCGGGTGTTCATCAACGACGTGGGCCAAGACGCCTGGGAGGAGATCAACCAGGGCGCTGCGGGAGCCAACTACGGCTGGCCGACGACCGAAGGGCCGCACTCGGACCCGCGGTTCGAGCGGCCGCTCTTCGCCTACGGTCACGGCAGCAGCGCGACGACGGGGTGCGCGATCACGGGCGGGGCGTTCTACGACGTCGCCGGACCCTTCCCGGCCGAGTTCCGCGGCGACTACTTCTTCGCCGACTTTTGCAGCGGCTGGATCCGGCGCTTCGATCCGGCGAGCGGGCAGGTCGCCGGGTTCGCGACCGGGCTGGTCGCGCCGGTGGACCTTCGCGTCCAGCCGGACGGGGCGCTGTACTACCTGGACCGGGGCACGGGCCGCGAGGTCGGCGTCATCCGCCGGATCGCCTTCGACGCCGGCGGTGCGCCCACGATCACCCGCCAGCCCGCGCACCAGGTCGTCTCGCTCGGGCAGTCCGCGGCGTTCTCGGTCGAGGCCGCCGGGGCCGCGCCCCTGCGCTATCAATGGCAGCGCAACGGCGCCGCGATCGCCGGCGCGACGGGACCGTCCCTCACGCTGAGCTCGGTGACCCAGGCCGACAACGGCGCCACGTTCCGCGTCGTGGTCTCGAACTCGATCGCGAGCGTGACCAGTCTGGCAGCGACGCTCACCGTGCTCGCGAACGCGCCTCCGGTGGCGACCATCACCGAGCCGGCCGCGGGCGACCTGTACGTGGCGGGGAGGACGTTCGAGTTCGCCGGCAGCGCAACCGATCCGGAGGACGGCTCACTGCCGGCGGGCGCCTTCACGTGGCAGATCGACTTCCACCACGCCGACCACCTGCACCCGTTCCTTCCGCCGACGACCGGCGTCACGTCGGGCACGTTCGAGATCCCGAACACCGGCGAGACGGCGGCCAACGTGTGGTACCGGGTGCATCTGACGGTCACCGACTCGCGCGGCGCGCGGCACTCCACGTTGCGCGACCTCCTGCCGCGGGTCTCGACGATCACCCTGAACACGAACCCGGCGGGCCTGCGGGTCACACTCGACGGTCAGCCCGTGCGCGGACCCGTCCAGGTGCAGAGCGTCGCCGGCATCCTGCGCACGCTGGGAGCGGTGTCACCCCAGTCGTTCGACGGCTCGAGCTGGCTCTTCGACGGGTGGTCGGACGGCGGCGCGGCCGTGCACCAGGTCGCGACCCGCCGGCGGAACCAGACGTACACGGCGCGCTACGTACGGGCGCCGGACTCCGACGACGACGGAATTCCGAACTTCGTTGAGGGCGCCGAGGGCACGAACCCGCAGATCAAGGACAACGACGTCTTCGGGAACGCGCGGCTGTTCGCGATGCAGCAGTACCGGGACCTGCTCGGGCGGGAGGGGTTCGAGAACGGCATCGACTACTGGACGTCCGCCGTCCAGCAGGGGCGGGCGAGCCGTCCGCAGGTGGTGGAGTTCTTCCGCGCCACGGCCGAGTACCAGGGCAACGTCGCGGCCGCGACGCGACTCGCGAACGCGTGCCTGCCCGAAATTCCGGACTTCGAGCGGCTGAACGGGTGGACGAACGACCTGCGAGACGGCGGCGCGCTCGAGGACGTCGCGGCCGACTGCGCGGGCGAGCCCGAGTTCCGCAGCCGCTACGACGCGCTGTCGAACACGGCCTTCGTCCAGCAGATCTTCCAGGACGTCATCGGCCGGTCACCGACTCCGTCGGGCCTTCAGTTCTGGACGGGCCGGCTCGCGGCGGAAGCGCCGAGGTCGAGCCTCCTGCTCGCACTCGCCGAATCCGCCGAGCATCGTGCGCTGATCGCGCACGAGGCCTTCGTGCAGGAGCTGTTCCTCACCCTGCTTCGGCGCAGCCCGACGCCTGCCGAGCTGGTCTCGCGGGTCGCTCAGCTCGATGGCGGCGCCGCACCGCTCGAGATCGTCTCGGAGTTGCAGGCGCAGGCCGCGTACCGGGCGCGATTCCTCCCCTGAGGCTGCGGAGGCAATGGAATGCCCTGGGTCCCGCGTCGCGCCCGGCCGATCGCGCCGCGAGCTCTACTCGGGGACGATGTCGGATGCCGGCGAAATCGGTTCAGGCGGCGACACGCTGAAGGAAGCCGCGGAGTCGAACGCGACGGGAAGGCCCGGTGGATCGCTTGCGCTCCCGCCCGACTCACGCCGACCGGTTGGCGCATCGTGAGCGTCAGGCGGGCCGTCGCCGTTCAGCTCCCCCCGCGACGGCAGCTCTTCGTCGTCCCCTGAGAGCCCCTCCTCGTCCTCCGTCTCGTCGAGGTCCGCGGACTGGGCGCTGCGCGGCAGCGGCACTCCGAGCCGCCGAGCCTCGCGCCGCACCTTGTTCCGCTCCCACCCCAGGAGCGCGCCCGCACGGGTGAGATTTCCTCTCGTGATCTCGAGGACGCGCTGCAGGTGGCGACGCAGGACGGTGTCCGCACGCAGGTCGGCGGGACCTTCGTCCTCGACGGCTGCCCAGACGCGGAGATCGCCGCGCTGGATGAGAGTCGCCCGCGCCCGCAGCAACCCGACGCGCAGCGTCTCGCGGAGCTCACGAACGTTTCCCGGCCAGGCATAGGCCAGCAGCCACGACTCCGTCGTTCCGTCCCACCCCCGCACGTCCTTGCGATAGGTGACCGCGAACTCGCGCACGAACCGCTCGGCCAGAAGCAGGACGTCCTCCCCGCGGTCGCGAAGCGGAGGGAGCGAGACCTCGATCCCACTCAGACGGTAGTACAGGTCGCGTCGAAATCGGCCCTGCGCCACGAGCCGGGCGAGGTTGCGGTTGGTGGCGCTCACGAACTGCACGTTCACGTCCACCGGCGTCGAGGAGCCGACGGGCCGAACCTGGCGGCTCTCGGAGACGTACAGGAGCTTCGCCTGGACCCGCGCCGAGATCTCGGTGATCTCGTCCAGGAAAACCGTGCCGCCGTGCGCCTCGACGATCAGGCCACGGCGTTCGCTCCGCGCATCCGTGAAAGCTCCCCGCGCGTGGCCGAACAGCTCGCTCTCGAAGAGCGTCGCCGGAATGTTGGGACAGGGCACCTCGACGAACGGACGCGCCGCACGAGGCCCGAGTGCGTGGTACAGACGCGAGAGGAAGCTCTTGCCGGTCCCCGTGGGGCCCGTGAGCAGAAGGTTGATCGAATAGCGCGAGAGCGAGCGGAGGGTCGCCTTGACTTCCTGCATCGCGGGCGACAGCCCGATGACGTCAGCGAGTGCGTCCGTCTCCTGCTCTGCAGGCGTTTGAGGCGGCAGTTCCGGCATGGCCGCGTCCGCGGTCGCCTGCTCCAGCACGGACCCCTCCCAACGTGGACGGGCGGAGCGCCCGGGGACGGTCGAGGCGCAACGCAACCCGCCGCACGGAACGTGCCCATCCGCGGCCACCGATGTGTCGCCCGCTGGCAGGCGTGCGGAAGGGACGGCGCGGACACGGCCAGGGGTCGGCGATGCGTCGGTGCGCGGGCCAAGCAGGCGCGAAGGTGTCGGCCGGCCGCCACACC
>DATBJZ010000127.1:0-11149 GCA_036556125.1 Gemmatimonadota bacterium
CGGCCGCGCGCGGGCGGGCGCTCCGCTCGGGCGCGCGCGCGGCCGCGGTCCCGACGAACTCGAACCAGGGAGGCGAGCGTGATCACGCACGTGAAGACCGTGGGCGTGCCGGTTCGCGACCAGACGCGGGCGGTGGAGTTCTACACGCAGCGTCTCGGCTTCGAGCTGCGGCGCGACGAGGCGATGGGCCCCGACGCGCGCTGGATCGAGGTGGCGCCGCCCGGCGCGCGCACCGCGATCGTCCCCTACCCCGCCGGCTTCGTTCCGGGCGGCGCCGAGCCGGGGGGGTTCACGAACGTCGTCCTCGCGTGCGCCGACGCCCGCGCGGCGTTCGCGGAGCTGACCGCGCGCGGCGTCGAGTTCACGGAGCCGCCGGCCGAGCAGCCGTGGGGCGGCGTGCTCGCGCAGTTCCGCGACGCCGACGGCAACGTCTTCGTGCTGGTGCAGGACGGCTGACCGGCCGCCGGACCTTGCCGGCGGCCGCAACCGATTCCCCAGACCGGGAGGACGGGATGGCGATCCAGGGAGCACGACCTCACGACCGGCGGATCACCCCGCACCTGTTCGTCCGCGACGCGGCGGCGGCGATCGAGTTCTACCGCCGCGCCTTCGGCGCCCGGGAGCTCTACCGCTCGCCGATGCCGGGCGGCGCCGGGCTGCACGCGCAGCTCCGCATCGCGGATTCGACCGTGATGGTCTCCGACGAGAGCCCGGACCATCCGGAGCTCGGGCTCGCATCGCCCGAGACCCGCGGCGGCGCCTCCGTCGCGCTCGAGCTCTACGTGCCCGACGTGGACACGGCGTACCGGCGGGCCGTGGATGCCGGCGCGACAGCCACCTGCCCGCCGTTCGACGCGTTCTTCGGCGACCGCTACGGGCAGCTGCGCGACCCGTGGGGCCACGTCTGGGCGCTCGCGCAGCGGCAGGAAACCCTCACGCCCGAGCAGGTCGCCGAACGGATGCAGGGGATGCTGACGGGGGCGTAGAGAGCGGCCGGATCGTTATCGTGAGGGATGCCGCTCGACCTCGCCTCGACCATCTCCCTCCAGAACGGTGCCGTCCCGGGCGCGGCGATGCCGCGCCTGGGACTGGGCGTCTGGCAGAGCGGCGCGGGATCCGGCACGCGGGACGCCGTGGCCGCCGCGCTGCAGGCGGGCTACCGGCTCGTCGACACGGCGGCCGCGTACGGGAACGAGCGTGAAGTCGGGGAGGCGGTGCGGGCGAGCGGCATCCCCCGGTCCGAGATCTTCGTCACGACGAAGCTGTGGAACGAGGACCAGGGCTACGCCACGGCGCTTGACGCGTTCGCGCGCAGCGCGGAGGCGCTGGACCTCGGGGCCGTGGACCTCTACCTCCTGCACTGGCCGGTGCCCGGGAAACGGCTCGACTCCTGGCGGGCGCTCGAGCGGTTGCTCGCCGACGGCGCGTGCCGGGCGATCGGGGTGAGCAACTTCGCGGAGCGCCACCTCCGGGAGCTCTTCGCCGCGTCGGACACGCGCCCGGCGGTGAACCAGGTGGAGCTGCACCCGTTCGTCCCGCAACGGGCGCTCCGCAGGTTCTGCAACGAGCACGGCGTCGTCGTCGAGGCGTACAGTCCCCTGGCACGCGGCCGGCGGCTGGAGGACCAGGGCCTGCGGAAGGTCGCCGAGCGTCACGGGAAGTCGGCCGCGCAGGTGATGATCCGCTGGGCCCTCCAGCAGGACCTCGTGGTGATCCCGAAGTCGTCCAGGCGCGGCCGCATCGTCGAGAACGCCGACGTGTTCGACTTCGCGCTCGACGCCGGCGATCTCGCCACGCTCGCGGCGCTGGAGGACGGCTTCCGGACCTGCTGGGATCCGTCCGCGATCGAGTGACGCGCTAGGGCGAGCCGCCCTGGAACGCGCGGTCCATCTGGGCGGCCATCGAATCCGGAGAGGGTCCTTCCGGCATCGGCTCGAGGCCGACCTTCATCGAGTCCGGCATCGAGGGTCGCCCGTGCTCCGAGGCCGCGCCCGCCGGCCTCGCGGCGGCCTGCGGCGCCCCGTCGGGCGCAGGCCGGCAGGCGGCGCCCGCCGCGACGGCGAGGAGAACGGCCGCGAGGCGCAGGAGAGCGCCGGGATCCACGGTCGCGCCGTCCTCGCGGGAGACCGGCGCGGCTCGGCGGTTTGTTCTCGTGCGTATGCTGAGCCGATGGGCGCTTCGGGACGCGCCGTTCCGGCGTGCAGCGCCCTTCCTGCCTAGAGCGCCGCGTACCATTCGTATCCCATCCGCTCGTAGTACCCGCCGGTGTTCACGGGCAGGAAGTTCACGTCCGTGAGGTACTTCACGCTCTTGTAGCCGTACTTCCGGTTGGAGTAGAGCCGCGCCGGCGCTCCGTGGCCGGGCGGGAGCCCACGTCCGTCCATCCCGTACGCCACGAGCGTCTGGGGATGGAGCGCGCTCTCCAGGTCCCAGCTCGACCAGTATCCGCTGTCGAACGACCGGAACTCGACGAAGCGCGCGCGGGGATCCGGCCGAACGAGGGCCGCGATCTCGGCGAGGGGCGTGCCCGTCCATTCCGCGACGGCCGTCCAGCCCTCGATGCAGTAGTGCCGCACGCGGATCGTCCGCCGCGGCAGGCGCATCAGGTCCCCCAGCGACAGGCTCACGGGATGGGCGACGCTCCCGCCGACGGCGAGCCGCCACGACGCCACGTCCACGGTCGGGACCCGCGGGCTGATGAAGTACTGCGGCATCCGTCCGCTCTCCCGCCCCTCCGAGTACTCCCGCGACCGCCGGCCCGTCACCAGGAGCCGCTGGAGTGCGGTGTTCGGCCCCTCCCACGCGCTCAGGACGGCGCCGAAGCGCCCGCCGTCCCAGCCGCACCCGGCGGCCAGCAGCCCCGCAGCCGACGCGGCCGCGAGCTTCAGGAACGAGCGCCGGTCGGATCGCTCCGTCGTGCGCTCGGGCAGCCGGGCCCCCGGCTCCCGTTCAGGCATCGACACGCTCCCGGTACGGGCCCGCGATCATCGCGCGCGTGGCCTCGCGGTCCACGACGAGCGTCATGAAGAGATGCACCAGCAGGAACGCCAGGAAGCCCCACACCGCCAGGAAGTGCCAGAACCGCGCGAGCTCGTAGCCGCCCAGCCCGACGGCGAGCCAGGGCAGCGAGACCGGCTTCCAGATCGCGAAGCCGGTCAGCACCGAGAGCGCCCCCAGCGCGATCGTGCCGGTGTAAGCCAGCTTCTGCAGGCCGTTGTACATCCCTTGCTCGGGCTTCTCGCGCCGCAGCCGCAGGTAGTAGAGCTGCATCTGCCAGGCGTTGCCGAGGTCACGCGGAAGGAAGAACCTCCGGCGCCACTCACCGCTGGCGAAGACGTACGCGAGGTAGAGCACTCCGTTCAGGAGGAAGAACCAGAGGAAGAACATGTGCCAGCGGAGACCGCCCCCGAGCCACCCTCCGAGCCGGGCCCAGCGCGGGAAGTCCTTCCCCGCGAACGGATAGCAGCAGAACTCGAACCCGCGCTCCGCGAAGGAGGGATAGGCGTTGAAGATCTGGAGCCCGCTCGCGACGAGCCCCAGCAGGAGCACGGCGTTCAGCCAGTGCGTGAGGCGGATGGCGAGCGGGTGGACGAAGCGGATGCGCCGGGGCATCGGACCGCCTGGGGGTGTCGCCGCAGTGTGCGCCCCGGCCGGGGGGCGGGCAAGAACCATCCGGCCGCGCTCCTCGACTTCCGACCCGTGCCGGCCTAGCGTCGGGCCGACCTCCTGTCCGGCGGAATCGGATGTCCTCGTCCCCGCCCGCCCCGGCGCTGTCGGTGTTCACGATCGGGTTCCGCTGCGCGCGCGACTGCCGGCGCGTCCTCGCCGACCTCCGGCGGCAGACCATCCGCGGCGAGCTGGACGTCCTCGTGGTCGCCCCCGACGCCTCGGGGCTGGAGCCCGACGACCTCGCGGGATTCGCCGAGGCGCGGATCCTCGCCGCCCCCGTGGGAGAGGGCTGCGGCCGGGCGATGGCGGCGGCGGTGCGGACCGCCCGTGCGCCGTTCGTCGCCTACGCCGAGGAGCACTCGCTGCTCGACGGGACCTGGGCCGAGGCGGTGCTGCGCGCGCATCGGCGCGGCTACGACGTCGTCGGCTTCGCGATCGAGAACGCGAATCCCGGCTTCCTCACCAGCTGGGCGCAGCTGTACGGGTACTTCGCCCCGGTCGTCGCGCCCGTGGAATCCGGCGAGACCGACGCGCTCGGCGGCCATCACGTCTCGTACCGCCGCGACCTGCTCCTGGAGTACGGGGAGCGCCTCGCGGAGTTCCTCGAGGACGAAGCGGCGCTGTTCCTCGACCTGCGGGCGCGCGGCGTGCCCCTGTTCGTCGCCGGCGACGCCGTCACCCGTCACGTGAACGTCTCGCGGCCGGACGTCTTCCTCCGCCTTGAATACCTGGGGCAGCGCAGCTTCGCCGCCACCCGCGCGGCGACCGGCCGCTGGCGGTGGTGGAAGCGTGCCGCGTACGCGGCCGCGGCCCCGCTCGTGCCCTGGATCCGGCTGCGGCGGATCCTTCCACACATCCGGAGGACGGGACGAGCCCGCCAGCTCCTGCCGCAGATCCTGGGACCGCTCCTCCCGGCGCTCGCGGTCGGCGCATGGGGCGAGATGCTCGGCTATCTCGCCGGCGGCGGCGCGTGCGCGGAACGGAAGTCGCCGGTGGAGCTGAGCCGCCGCGACTTCCTCGCCGAACGCGACGACCTCGCAGCCGCGCTCGCGCCCGCACGCGAGCCCCCGGATGTCGGCCGGTGAGGCCGCGAGAGGTTCGCGGCTCGATTGACACGCGCGGCGCAGGCCGGGTACGTTGGGCGCGCCCGCGCCCGCTCGACCGGAGCCGTCCGAATGCCGGACCCCCGATCCTCCGACTCGGCAAGCGGCGAGCCGTCCCCGCGCCTCGTCCGTGCCTCCGACGGAGGACCCGCCTTCGCCGCCCCGCATCCGCGCCGCTACGTCTTCGAGTCCCTCCTGTCGCGCATCGACGGGATCCAGGCCGTGCGCGTGGAGACCACCGACGCCGGCGAGATCCAACGCATCCACCTCGTCGCGGAGGACCGCGTCCCCGCGGGGGAGCAGGTCCGTCACGTGCGGTCGGCGCTCCTCGCCGCGCACCACGTGGACGTGGACCCCGAGCGCATCTCGCTGGTGCCGGTGCACGACGGCGAGGACGCCGCCCCGGAGACGGCGGCCTCGGCCCGGGAGCGGCCCCGGCTGCGTTCGCTGGGCTACCAGACCGAGGGCTTCCGCGTTCTGGCTCAGGTCGAGCTCGAGTGGCGCGGGCGTCCGTTCTACGGCGTCGGCCGGGACGCCGACACCGCGGCCGGGCGCCTGGCGGCCGCGGCGCGCGCGGTGCTGGAGGCGCTGGAGCGGATGACGGGAGGCGGCGCGGCGTTCTTCCTGGAGGGTCTCGACCCGCACGCGGCGTTCGACCGGCGGGTGCTCGTCGCGTCGGTCCGGCTCGTCTCCGACGGCCGCCGCGGGCAGCTGGTCGGGTGCGCACGGCTCGGCGAGAGCCCCCACAAGAGCGCGGTGGAAGCGGTGCTGGCGGCCGTGAACCGGGTCCTTCCACGTCTCGCGTACGCTGAGCCCGCCGGGGACTGAGCTCCGGCGGCGGGCGCCCCTCCTCTACGTCGCGGACGGCGAGGGTCCGTTCCGCGACCGCCTGGCGGCGGAGCTTCGGGCCGGCGGCGCCGTCGTCCTCGAGTTCGAGAGCAGCGAGCGGCTGGGCGCCTGCGCGGCCTCCACCGAGCCCGATCTCATCCTGCTCGCCACCGACTCCGCCGACGCGGCCGCGGGCCCGGTGTACGGCCGGCTCCGGTCCTCGCACACCGGTCGCCGCTTCCCGCTCGTGCTCGTCCTCGACAAGTCGCGGCCCCCCCAGACCGTGGCGCGCTCGGTGCTCGCGCTCTGCACCGACTGGACGCGGCTGTGCGTGCGAAACCTCGCCGCCGTGGTGACGTGGCTGCAGACGCGCGGCAAGTCGGGCCGCTTCGAGGTCGAAGCCTTCGGCGCGCGGGGAACGATCTTCCTGCACGACGGCGAGCTGATCGAGGCCCGGTGGAAGGAGTTGGAGGGCCGGGAGGTGGTGCGGTTCTTCGCCGAGGAGCTGCCGGATTCCGGGTTCCGGTTCGCCGAGATCGCCGGACCGGCCTCCCACGAAGAGCGGGCGCTGGAGGTTCCCGCCCCCGCCGTGCCGTCGCTCCCGGCCGATCGGACCGGATCCACGCCGGTGTTCGGCCCGGTGCGCACGGCGCTCGTGCGGCTCCAGCTGGAGCCGGGCGGCACGCTGCGGCGCACGGGGGCTTCACCGGCCGGGGACGGAACGGCCCTGACACGGGCCGCGTCGGCGAACGGCGGACCGCCACCGGGGGCGCACGCGAACGGCGCCGGTGTCCACGGAGCCCGCGCGAACGGCGCGCATCCCTCGGGGGTCGATCCACGCGCCGGGCGGACGGCCGCTCCTGCCCCCGGCGCGGCGGTCGATGTGAACGGCGGCGGACCGCCCACGACCGAGTCGCGGAGGGCCGCGCCGGCGCCGCGGCGTCCCGCGTTCCTCGTGCGCGCGATCTGGCGCGCCGAGCGGGAGCGCCTCCTCACGGGAACGGGACCGGCCGTCTAGTCTCTCCGCCGCCGGCGTCCGGGCGGATTCGCGCGGGCCGCGTGCCCGCTCGAAAGCCTCACGCGCGGCGGGCGGCGTCCTCCGCGGCGACCGGGCGTCGGGAGCCTGGAGCGGGGCCGGCGGGCAGGAGGAGGGGTTCTAGCAGGTGGAGTGGAACAGCCCCGCTGCGCGGCGTGTGAGCCGGAGCCGGTTGTAGAGCGCGACCGCCTCGTCGGTCGGCAGGACGTGCCGCTCGACGCGTCGCCCGTCGAGGAGCGCCAGCGTCTCCGGCTGCACCCGCAGCCGCTCCTCCATCCCCTTCGACAGCACCACCACGTCGGCGCCGCGCTCGAGCAGCTCCGCCACGTCGGCGGGCTGGATGCCCGGCTCGTGGCGCGTGCCGGTCTCGTTCCAATCCCACTCGCGCGCACCGCCGGGGAAGAGCTTGGCGTCCTTGAACGGCCGCGCGGCCCCGTCCACCTGGATGCGGCCCCACGCCAGATCCGCGATACGCGGTGATCGTTCCACGACGCCACTCTGCTCGGCCTCCATCACGCGCCCTCCTCTCGTCCGGTTGTCGGGCCGCCCCCGCCTGCGGCGCGCAAAGTCGCCGTGGGAGTCTCCCGCACCCGAGCCTAGCTTCGACCCACGCGCGGGGCCATCCCCGCGCCCGGCCGCGCGTCCGGGAGGCGCCGGCGAGGGTGATCGCGGACTGGACACGGAGGTGAGACGGTGAGAGCCAAGGCACACGTGAAGGGCCATCCGATCCACCAGATCCTCGTCCCCCTTCCCATCGGACTCCTGGTGGGCGCGTTCGGCTTCCACGTCGCCGGCAGGCTGCTGGACGACCCGACGCTCTGGACGATCGGCGGCTACCTGGTGCCCGCGGGCGTCGCCACGGGCCTGCTGGCCGGAGTCTTCGGGTTCGTCGACTACCTCTGGGCGGTTCCGCCCCGGAGCTCCGGCCGCACGCGCGCGACGCGGCACATGCTGGCGAACCTGAGCGCGCTCGCGCTCTTCGTCGCCGCCTCCTTCCTCCGCGGCGAACCCTCCGCGGAGCCCGGCGCGCTGGTCCTGCTCCTCGAGGCGGTGGGACTCGCCGCGCTCTCGGCGGGCGGCTGGATGGGCGGCACGCTCGTCACGCGCAACTTCATCGGACCGGAGCACCGCTATGCCGGCGCGGGCCGCTGGAAGGACGAGAGCGTCCGCGAGAGCGCCGGCGGGCCCGTGGTCGTGGCGCGAGCCGACGAGCTCCAGCGGGACCAGATGAAGCTCCTGCGCGTGGACGGGCGACGCATCGTCCTGGCGCGCACCGAGGAGGGGCACGTCGCCTTCGACGACTCGTGCACGCACCGCGGGGGCTCGCTGGCGGACGGCGTGATGATCTGCGGCCGGGTGCAGTGCCTGTGGCACGGCTCCCAGTTCGACGTGAGCACGGGCGCCGTGCACGCGGGCCCCGCGGAGCGGCCGATCGGCACGTACGCGCTGGAGGAGAGCGGCGGGGAGGTCCGGCTCCTGCTCGACGAGTCGGGCGGGCCCCGCCCCGCCGGGGGCCGGCCGAAGGCGGCGGCGGGATCCTGACCGGCGGGTGGCGCCTTCACACGGCGAGGATGGCCGCCGACTTCAGGCGCCGGCGGCCTCCGTCGGCTGCGCGTCGGCAGGCGACGCGGTCCCACTCCGGCCGGGGGCAGCCTCGGCGACGAAGCGGGTCTCGACCACCGGCGGGCTCAGGAGCGTGGAATGGACGACGCAGAAGCGCTCCGAGAGCTCCTCGAGCTTGCGCAGCTGCTCCGCCGACGCGCCCGGGCACTCGACACGGACGTCGCAGGCCAGGCGCCGGTAGCCGACGGGAACGTCGCGGTCCATTCCGAGCGTGCCGCGAAGGTCGAGGTCGCCGGAGACGGTCACCTCGCACGACGCGAGATTCATTCCCATCGCGGCCGCCACCATCTGCGTCGTGATCTGCCGGCACGCCGCGAGCGCGGCGAGCAGCACGTCGCCCGAGCACGCGATCCTTCCGCTCCCCCCCACCCCCTCGTGGGCGCCGACCTCCAGCGAGGCGGGACCGAACTGGAGACGGCAGTCGCGCGGTTCGGACGAGGCGGCGCGCGCGGCACGCGCGACGGTCGTGATCACGGCCGCGGCGGGCTCTTCCCGATAGCGCTGCTTGAGGGGACGCTGGATCTCGCGAAGGTCGGTCGGGCTCACGGGCGGCAGGTCCTCCGTTTCGGGGTTGGATGGGGGCGCCCGCCTCAGCATCGGACGCGCGCCGCGGGCGGACAAGCCGCTCCCTCCGGCGGCCGTCCGAGCCGTCGTGGCCGCCCGCCGGCTCCGCGTTAGCTTCTCCGGAGCCGCCGCGCAGCAGGCACCCGGACGCCGCGACTGCGGGGACCGAGCGACGCGAGGTCCCCCGAACCGCTCGCCCACCCCGACGAGGGCGGATGCACGCTGCCACGCCCGGCCCGCAGACCAGGCTGACGCGCACGCGTCCCCTCGCGGCCGCCGCCGGCCTGCTCCTCCTGATCGGTCTCTACGTCCTCTCGGGCAAGCTCGGCCTCGCGCTGGCGCTCGTGAACCGGAGCGCCACGGCGGTGTGGCCTCCGACCGGCCTGGCGCTGGCCGCGCTCCTCGTGCTGGGCACTCGCGCCTGGCCGGCGGTCTTCGCCGGCGCCTTCCTGGTCAACCTCACGACCGCGGGCTCGATCGCGACCAGCCTCGCGATCGCGGGCGGGAACACGCTCGAGGCGGTCGTGGGCGCGGCGCTGGTCCGCCGCTGGGCCGGCGGCCAGCGGGCGTTCGGGCGCGCACCCGACATCTTCCGGTTCGTGCCCGCGGCGGCCCTCGCGACCGCCATCAGCGCCACCGTCGGGACCGCGACGCTGCTCCTGGGCGGCCTCGCCGTGTCGGCCGACGGCGTCCGCATCTGGACCACCTGGTGGCTCGGCGATCTGACCGGCGCGCTGCTCGTGGCGCCCCTCGTGCTCCTCTGGAGCGCCGAGCCGCGCGCGGCCTGGTCGCCCCGTCGCACCGTGGAGGCCGCGGCCCTCCTCCTCGTCATCGTCGCCATCGCCGCCGTGTCGTTCCTGGGAACGTTCGCGGACCTGGGCATCCGCAACACCCCGCTGACGTTCCTGTTCCTCCCGCCGCTCGTCTGGGCCGCGTTCCGGTTCGGCCCTCGCGAGACGGCGACCGCCGTCGCCCTCCTCTCCGGCCTCGCCGTGTCGGGCACCCTTCGCGGCTTCGGCCCGTTCGCCGCGCTGCCGGGCAACGAGGCGCTCCTCGTGCTCCAGTGCTTCATGGCGACGCTCAGCGTCACGAGCGTCACGATGGCGGCCCTCGTCCGCGAACGGGCGTCCGCCCACGAGCGCCAGCGGGACCTGCTGCGGAGCGCGGAGCTCGCGCACGGCCAGCTGGAGGCGGTCGTTCGGCACATGCCCGTGGGAGTGATGATCGCCGAGGCTCCGTCGGGCCGGCTGCTCCTCGCGAACGATCAGGTCGAACGCATCTGGCGGCACCCGGCCCGCGCCGCGAACTCCGTCGCCGGCTACGGCGTCTATCCGGGGTTTCACCCGGACGGCAGGCGGTACGAGGGCTCCGAGTGGCCGCTCGCACGGTCGCTCGCCGCCGGCGAGGTGGTTCTCTCCGAGGAGATCGAGTTCGAGCGCGGCGACGGCACGCACGGAACGATGAGCGTGAGCTCCGCCCCCGTGCACGACCCCGAAGGCCGCATCGTGGCCGCCGTGGTGATCTTCCTGGACGTTTCGGACGCCAAGGTCGTCGAGCGTGCGAAGGCGGACCTTCTCGAGATGGAGCGCTCGGCGCGGACCGAGGCCGAGGCCGCGAGCCGGGCGAAGGACGAGTTCCTCGCGATGCTGGGCCACGAGCTCAGGAACCCGCTCGGCGCGATCACGAGCGCGGTCGCCGTGCTGGAGCGGCTGCCGCAGCCCGAGGAGCGGGCGCGCCCCGTGCTCGACGTCATCGCGCGGCAGTCGAAGCACGTCTCGCGGCTGGTGGACGACCTCCTCGACGTGGCGCGCGTCACGACGGGCAACATCGTGCTCCGACGGGAGCCCGTGGACCTCGCCGAGACGGCGCGCCGCGTGGCCGTCACGCTCGAGGCCGGAGGCCGCACGGAGGGCCACGACCTGAGCCTCGAGCTCGAACGCGTCTGGGTGGACGGAGACGCGGCGCGGCTCGAGCAGGTCGTCACGAACCTGATCACGAACGCCCTGCGCTACACGCCGCGGGGCGGCCGCATCGCCGTCCGCGTGGATCGCGACGAACGCGGGGCGCGCCTGGAGGTCAGCGACACGGGAATCGGGATCGATCCCGACGTCCTGCCGCGCGTCTTCGACCTCTTCGTCCAGGCCGCTCCGCAGCCGGACCGCGCCCTGGGCGGCCTCGGCGTCGGCCTGAGCCTCGTCCGGCGGCTGGTCGAGCTCCACGGCGGCCGCGTGGAGGCGGCGAGCGGCGGACGCGGGAGGGGAAGCTCGTTCACGGTGCGCCTGCCGGCGCTCCAGCGCGCGAGCCTCCCGGCTCAGCCGCCGCGCCC
>DATBJZ010000128.1:0-19311 GCA_036556125.1 Gemmatimonadota bacterium
GTCGGGGGAGGGCTCGACGCGCGGCAGCGAGCGGAGCTCGGCCCGGGCCGCGCCCATCGCGCGGCTCCGCCGGCGGCACTGCGGGCAGCTCGCGAGGTGCCGCTGGCGCGGATCGGCGGGATCGAACGGATGCGCCGCGCGCGGACCCGCGTCGTCGTCGAGGAAGCGGTCGCAGGTCACGCGCGGCCGCCGTGTTGGGACGGAGGGGACGGGGCGTGCGGGACCGGCCGGAGGCCGGCCCCGCGACGGGAGGAGGAGAACGCCCCTAGTCGAGATGCGGAGCGATCAGATCGGCGAAGTTGTGGCGCGCGCGGTTCAGGCGCGACTTCACGGTCCCGAGGTTCGTGGACGTGATGTCGGAGATCTCCTCGTAGCTCTTGCCCTCGATCTCGCGCAGCACGAACACCAGCCGGTGGTGCCGCGGAAGCTGCTCGACCGTGCGTTCGACCAGCGCGCGGAGGTGGCGCTTGCGGTACATGTCGTCGGGCCGGTACGAGGAGTCCTCGAACTCCAGCGGACGGGGATCGTCGGACCACGGCGATTCCAGGGCCTGGAAGAGTACGAGCGGATTGCGGCTGCGGTTGCGAAGCTCGTTCTTCGCCAGGTTCGAGGCGATCGTGTAGATCCACGTGGAGAACTTCTTCTCCTGATCGAACCGCCGCAGGTGCTTGAAGACGCGGATGAACACCTCCTGCGCAAGGTCCTCGGCTCGCTCGCGGTCGCCGATCGACCGGTACAGGAAGTTGACCATGCGCGACTGGTAGCGCTCGACGAGCGTGCGGAACGCCGCACGGTCGCCGGCCAGGTGGGCCCGGACGAGATCGTTGTCCCCCGGCTCGGTGCGCGGGACGCTGACGACCCGAAGGGCGGGAGCCGGGCTCGCGGCGCCGCGCGCCGCACCGAGGGCCTCCGCCTTCAAGCTCGCTACCGGCATCGCGGTACCCCCTCTCGCTGCACGGTGTTCCTGGGCCGGGCACGGACCCCGGCGGCGAGAGGCGATGGGCAATCCGCGTGCCCGCCTGGCCGCGGCGGCGGACGTGTTGTCCGACAAGGGGTTGGAGGCAGAGAGGCCGTGAGGCCCCCGCACGGCCGTGTCTATTTTTCAGGATACTGGAACCTCCGTATGTCCCCGGGCGAGGACAGCCGGGACACCGCTAGCCCCCGGCGTCCCCGTACATGGCGTCGATCCGCGACCGGTAGCGGGCCTCCACGACGCTCCTCTTGACCTTGAGCGTCGGCGTGAGCTCGCCCGAGTCGATCGTGAAGGGCTCGGCGAGGAGCGCGAAGCGCCGCACCTTCTCGTGGGCGGCGAGGGAGGCGTTCACCTCGCGGAGCACGCCCTCGTAGAGAGCGAGCACCCGCGGGTCTCGCAGCAGCGACTCGAAGTCGTCGGCGTGGACGCCCGCCTCCCGCGCCTCGCGCTCGAGGGCGGCGCGCTCCGGCACGATCAGCGCCGCGGCGTGCTTCCTCCGGCTCCCCACGACCACGGCCTGTCCGACCAGTCGGTTCAGCTGCAGCCGTCCCTCGATCGGCTGCGGAGCGACGTACTTCCCCGCGGTGATCTTGAAGAGGTCCTTCTTGCGGTCGGTGATGAAGAGGAAGCCGTCCTCGTCCTGATGTCCCACGTCCCCGGTGTGGAACCAGCCGTCGCGGACGGCGGCGGCGGTCTCCTCGTGGAGCTCGTGGTAGCCCAGCATCACGTTCGGCCCGCGGCAGAGGATCTCCCCGTCGGCCGCGATCCGCACCTCCACTCCGGGCACGGGACGGCCGACGCTGCCGATGCGCACGTGCCGGAACGTGTTGGCCGCGATCACGGGCGCGGTCTCGCTCAGCCCGTAGCCCTCCAGGATCGGAAGGCCCGCGGCCCAGAAGAAGCGCGCGATCTCCGGGGGGAGCGCGGCGCCGCCCGAGACGAAGAAGCGGATGCGCCCGCCGGTGCGGGCCCGGAGCCTGGCGAGCACGAGCCGGTCGGCGAGGACGTGTCGCGCGGCGAGCAGCGGCCCCGGCCTGCGGCCGGCGATCCGCGCGTCGGCCGCCGCGCCCCCGACGCGCATCGCCCACGCGAACAGCCGCCGGCGCGCGGGCGGCGCGTCGCGCACGGCTTCGAGGACGCGGTCCCGCGTCTTCTCGTAGAACCGCGGCACGCCGAGCACGATCGTCGGCCGGATCTGCACGAGGTCGCGCGGCACCGTCTCGACCGATTCGGCGTACGAGATCACGGCGCCGGCCTGCAGCATCGTGTAGTAGCCGGCGGTGCGCTCGAAGATGTGGCACAGCGGCAGGAACGAGAGCGTGACGTCGCCGGGGCCGATCTCGAACACGGACAGAACGGAGCGGATGTTCGAGAGGATGTTCTCGTGCGTGAGGAGGACGCCCTTCGGGAGGCCCGTCGTCCCGGACGTGTAGAGAATGGTCGCCGGGGCGTGGGGATCCACGGACGCGGCCCGGCCCTCCACGAGCCCCGGCGTCCGCGCCCGCAAGGCCCGCCCGAGCTCCGCCACCCGGTCCACGTGCAGGACGTCGCCGCCGCCGTCCGGCGGCCGGTCCATCGCGATCACGCGCTCCAGGGCCGTCCCGGGCCGGGCCTCGCGCACCTTCTCGAGCTGCTCGGGCGTCGAGACCACGCAGACGCGCGCCCGGCTGTCGCGCAGGATGTGCCCCGCGACGTCGGCTCCGAGCGAGGGATAGACGGGGACGGTCAGCGCGCCGTTGAGGAGGATGGCGAGGTCCGCGACGGCCCAGCCCACGCGGTTCTCGGAGAGCAGCGCGACGCGGTCCCCGGGGCCCACGCCGAGCTCGCCGAGACCGTAGGCGAGGTCCTCGACGCGGGCTCGAAGCTCGCGCGCCGAGACGTCGGTCCAGACGCCGCCCCGCGCCTCACGCATCGCAACCGGGGCGTCGCGTGCGGCGACGACCCGCGTGAGGAGCTCGGGGAGGGTGCGGGCGATCGGAGCCGAAGCGGCCGGGCGGTCGGTCGTCGCGGAGGGGGGCGGAGCGGTCGTTCCGGTCTCGTTCAGCGGTCGGGCGTCTCGAGCGTCCCGCGGAGCGCTCAGAAGTTGATCGAGAGCCCCGCGAAGACCGCCGGGTTGTGGACGGTCTCGCCCTCGCCGAGCGGCTCGTCCTCGCGGCTCGTGTAGTCTCCGCGCTTGGCGTCGGGGAAGACGTAGTCCCGCACCTCCGCGCGGAGCGCCAGGTTCTTCCACTTGTACCAGCGCACGCCCGCTCCGCCGCTCACCAGGAGCCGGGTGGGCCCGTGGCCGTCCTCCGGATCGACGTTGACGAGCCCGGTTCCGGCCAGGGCGTAGAGCTGGACGGGGTTGAGGGCGCCGGAGTTCAGGAACCCGTTCAGCTCCCAGAAGTCGAACCCCACGTCGCCGATCCCCGCCGCCTCGGCCTCCGCCGACTCCGGGCCGTTCGCGGTCGCCTTCGTGAAGCCGAGCTCGATCCCCACGTGGTCGGAGTAGTGGTACGTCCAGGTCAGGCCCCAGAGCACGCCGGGGTCGTAGCCGTCGAAGGTCGCGTCGCCGGCGAGCGCATCGGGATCGGACGGAAGGAAGGCCCCGACGTGGGGGAAGAGCTCCCAGGATTTCCCCCCGAGCTGGGCGCGGGCGGGGGAGGAGGCGGCGGCGAGCGCCGCGGCGGCCAGCACGAGAACGCCGAGGAGGACGCCGGCGCGCGTCCGCGGCGGCGGCGCCGTCCCGGCGACGCGACGGAGGCGATCGGCGCCGCTCACGGGATCAGGAACGCCGCGCCGACCGAGAGCTCGAGGTTGTTCGAATTTCCCTTGTCCACGATTCGGAGCGCGCGAGCGGTCTCGGACAGCTGGTCGAAGACGAGGTGGTCGCGCAGGTCCGCGCGCACGGCGAAGCCGCTCGAGACGAGGACGTGGGCGCCCGCGCCGAAGCTCGCGCGGACGTCCGTCTCGGAGTCGAGCTCCTCCCCGGCCCCGTCGCGGTCCGGGCTCCAGGTGACGCCGCCCACGCCGGCGGCCACGAAGAAGTCCGTGCTCCGCGTGATCGGCCAGGCGTAGAGTCCCTCGACCCCGTACAGGAACGCCGGCAGATCGATGACCTCGCCGGGCGAGCCCGCGACCTCCAGCTCGAGCGGCGTGTAGGCGGCGTGCGCCTCCACGCCGAAGCCCGCGCTCCGCCGCGCGCCGACCCGCAGGCCGAAGATCGGCTCGGCCTCGATCTCGGCGCTCTCGGGCTCCTCGGGCACGAAGTACCCCACGGACCCCGTGACCTCCCAGAACCACTCCTCGGACGGCAGCGCCTGACCGGCGGCCGGCGCGACAGCACCCAGGACGAGGAGGACGGCGAGCGGCAGGCTCGGACGCATCGAGTCGGCTCCGCGCGAAGATCGGAACGGCGCGGGCTCGCCCGCGCGGGAACGGCGCCGTGCGGCCGCCGCGCGTGAACGGGGCAACAGCCACCCGCTCACCGGCGACCGCACGACGCCGGGCGGGAAGTTAGGGCGGAGCCGCGAGACTCCGGAAGGGGACGCCGGGGGCGAGGCCCGGCCCGACGCCCCGAACGGAAAACGCCGGCGGGGGTGAGCCCGCCGGCGTCCGGCCCCGTGCGTGGAGCGGCGACCGCAGGCGGCCGCCGGGCCGCAGCTAGAAGTTGAACGTCACGCCGCCCGAGAATTCCAAGTTCGACGTGCTCTCCGCGTCCTGCTCGTCGTCGTTCTCGTCGGGGTCCTCGTTCGGGATGCTCGCGAAGATCCAGTGGTTCCGGACGTCGCCGCGGACCGCGATCGTCTCGCTCAGGAACAGCTTGAGGCCCCCTCCGGCGTTGATCTCGCCGTCGGTCTCGCTGTCCTCGTCGATGGCGTCGTCGTTGTCGACGTTGAAGTTCGCGATGCCGCCGCCGGCCGTGAGGTACGGCACGAGCGAGGAGTTGTTCAGGGGCACGTTGTAGTTCAGGTTGGCGTGCGCCAGCATCACCGCCGTCTGGGGCAGGTCGTCGTCGTCGTCGTCGAAGTCGTCCTCGAGGTCGAAGTCGGCGTTCGTGTAGCTGAACGTTCCCTCGAGCGCCCAGGTGTCGGTCAGGTTGTAGGCGAGACGCCCGCCGAAGCCGAGCGAGTTGTCGAGGAAGAGGTCGTCGTCGAAGGAGAGACTCCCCACGAACGGCGTGACCTCCCACGACCCGGCCCCGAGCTGGGCCTCGGCGCGGCTGGCCGTCACGCCGCCGAGCAGCGCGGCGGCGATCACGAAGGACGAGAGGACTTTCATGAGAGATGACCTCCTGGAGAGATGAGGATGCTCCTCACGAGCACGGCGAGTGCCGGGTACGGCCCGGCGGCGCCGCGCATTCCCTGCCCCCCGTTCGCGGGCGAACCCCGCCCCCGTCCGACCGAGCCGGTATACCCCCTCCCCGCAACGCGGGTGCCAGCGGGACGGTCCGGACCGCGACGTGGCGGCGGAACTATCTGCGGGACTTGTGGTTAGGAGCACCCGAGGCGGTGGTCGCAGCCGTGAGGGGAGCCCGGGGTCGCGCGCCGCGGCCGGGATGCGCCCGACCGCACCGGTAAAACGTACACGCCGCTCCGCAGCCCGGACCGCGCCGGGGCCGTCCGGATCCGCGACGCTCCGGGCCGAACGCTCGCGGATGCGCCGCATCCTGGCCCGCCTGCGCGACGCCCATCCCGACGCCGACATCGCGCTGCGGTTCGGCAACCCGCTCGAGCTCGCCGTCGCCACGATCCTCTCCGCGCAGTGCACCGACGTGCGCGTGAACGAGGTGACGCCCCGGCTCTTTCGCCGCTACCGCACCGCGCGGGCCTACGCCGCCGCGGATCCGGACGAGCTGCGGGACATCATCCGGCCCACGGGGTTCTTCAACAACAAGACGCGCAGCATCCAGGGTCTGGCGCGTGCGCTGCTCGAGCGTCACGGCGGCGAGGTGCCGCGCACGATGGAGGAGCTGCACGCGCTGCCGGGCATCGGCCGCAAGACGGCGAACGTCATCCTCGGGAACGCGTTCGGCGTGCCGGGGATGGTCGTGGACACGCACGTACGCCGCGTCGCGCTTCGCCTGGGGTTCACGCGCGAGACCGACCCGGAGCGCATCGAGCGCGACCTGCAGGCGGCGATCCCCGAAGACGCGTGGACCCTCGCCTCGCACCTCTTCATCTTCCACGGCCGCCGCACCTGCACCGCGCGCAAGCCGGCGTGCGGCCGCTGCCCCGTCGAGCCGCTCTGCCCGAACAGCCGCCTCCGCAATCCATCCCCGGCGTGGTAGGCCGACCGCGCCGGAGCGCAGGCTCCGGACTCGTGGACCTGCACACGCACCTCCTGCCGGCCGTGGACGACGGCGTGCGCACCCTCGACGAGGCGCTGGCGGAGCTGCGCGAAGCGTCGCGCCTGGGGATCGAGGCGGTGGTGTGCACGCCGCACACGAGGCTCTACGAAACCGGCGACCTCGCGGCGCTGCTCGACGAGCGGCGGCGGGTCCACGAGCGTCTCGTCGCGGCGGCCGAGGCCGAGGGCGGGCTCCCGCGCATCGGGCTCGGCGCGGAGGTGCTCCTCCTCGAGCCCGGCGTTCCGCTCGACCTCCCCGGCATGCGGATCAACGCCGGACCCTACGCGCTCGTGGAATTCCTGTTCCACCGCGAGGGCTTCGACGACGCCGGACCGCTCTTCGGGGACCTGCTGGACGCGGGACACCGACCGGTGCTCGCGCACGCCGAGCGCTACGTGTGGCTGCGGGGCGACGAGGCGCTCGACGGCTGGCGCGAGACGGGAGTGCTGGTCCAGGTGAACGCGTCGTCGCTCGTGGGGGAGCACGGGCCGGAGATCCGCGCACGCGCCGTCCACCTCGTCACGTCAGGCAGGGCGGACGTCGTCGCCTCGGACGTGCACGGACCCCACATGCGCCGGAACTCGCTCGGCGCCGCCGCCGGGATCGTCCGGGAGCTGGCCGGCGAGGCTGCGGTGCGGAGACTCTTCTCGGAGACGCCGCTGGCGGTGTTCGAGGGAAGGGACGTCCGGGCCGAGCCGCGGGAGCCGAGGGGAGGGACCGCCTAGCGTCCGTCCGTGCGCGTCGCAGCGGGGGACGACGGCGCGCGCCCGTCGTGCTCGAGGTACCGCAGGGGGATCGGATTCCCGGGCCGCTCCGAGTCCCAGTAGATCGTCACGATCCACCAGCGCTCGCCGTCCCGCAGCAGCTGGATGCTGTTGATGCCGCGCGTGAACGGCTCCGCGTCGGCCGCGTCGTGCCGGGACTCGTAGGTGCTGAAGACGTGGGCGGTGTTGCCGAAGGTCTCGGTGCGGCGGCCGATCTCCCGCTCGAAGAAGCCGTGCTCGCGGAAGTACGGGGCGTTGCCCGCGATGTACTCCTCGACCGTGCGCACGCGCGCCTCCGCGCCGCCCGCGGAGTCGGGCACCGCCACGATGAGCCGCGCGTCCGGAACGAAGAGCGACCGCATGCGGTCCCAGTCCCGGCCGCCGGCGGGACCGGAGATCACGTCGTAGACCGCCGCCACGATCGCGTCCGCCGACTCCACGTCCGCGGGGTCGGCCGGCGGCGCCTGCGCCGGCGCGACCGCCGCCGGCAACGCCACGGCGAGCAGGACCACGGCCCGTCCCGGCCGGCGCGCCGCGCGGCCACCAGCGACCCGGGCCCGCAGGGAGGGACGTGCGGAGGCCGTCACTGGACCCCGCCGGCGTCGCGCTCGACCGCGTCCTCCCGCAGCTCGATCCGCGCGAGCTTGGGGCTCAGCGGCGGCGCGTGCCCGTACGCCGCCCACACGGCGCCCGTCTCGTGGTCCACGTCGAGGTGCCGCACGAGCGTTCCGCGCGCGGGCAGCGGGATCTCCAGCCACGTCTCCGAACGGGGGTCGAACCGGGCGACGGCGTCGGCGCCCGCCTCCGCCACCCAGACGACGCCGCGCCGGCGGTCCACCCGCGCGACGTAGGGCAGCGCGTCCCGCGTCGGCAGGTCGAACTCCACGATCTCGCCGGAGGACGGGTCCAGCCTGGCGAGCTTGCCGCCCGAGTACTCCGGGATCCAGACGGTGCCGTCCGGCGCGACGTCCAGCCGGCGCGGACCGGAATGCTCGGCCGGCATGCGCCACGTGCGGAAGGAGCCGTCGCCGGGCGAGTAGCGGAGGACGCGGTTCCCCGCGAGCTCGGTCGTCCACACCGATCCGTCGGGCCCCATCCGCAGCTCGTACGGGATCGGCGTGCCCTCCCTCCACTCCGGGTCGTCCGGCATCGGAACGGTGTCCACCGCGCCGGTCGCGGGGTCGAGGCTCGCCAGGAGGGTGGGGTCCCGCGTGAAGTGCCCGTTGAACCAGATCCTGCCGTCGTCGCCGCGGCCGATGCTGTGCGGATACATGCCGATGTCCCAGGTCCTCCACGAGCCGTCCGCCGGGTCCCGGCGTGCGACGCTCGTGGCGTTGCCGAGCAGCACCCACCAGCCGCCGTCGGGATCGATCTCGAGGGCGCGCGGCCCTGCGTTCGGGACCGGGATCGGAAGCTCCTGGAGCCGGCCCGTCCGCGGATCGAGCCGGTACATCACGTGCCGGAACATCCCCGTGGCCACGACGCGCCCCTCGGCGTCCAGCGCGAGGTCGTGCGGCAGCTCGTCGTCCGGGACGTCGTACTCGGTGATCACCGCCTCGCGCGCCGCGCCTGTGACCGTCTCGGGGCGCGGCCGCGGCGCGGCGGTCAAGGCGCGGACGAGCCACTCGGCCGTGGCCGCGGGCTCGCGGCCGTGCCCGATGACCGGGAACGAGCTCTCGGGGCCCGCGAAGGCGAGCATCCGGCCGATCGCCTCCACCCACGCCTCGAGCGTGCGCGGGCGGCCGTCCACGAGGGCCACGCGTCCGGAGAGCTGGTGGCAACCGGTGCAGTCGAGGACGAATCGCCGCTTCTCGGCGCCGTCGGGAAGGAGAGAGAGCCAGGCGGAGCTCGCGGCCTCGGCGGCGGGATCGGCGGCGAGGCGCAGCTCCGCGGCCACCGGATCGCCGGCCTTCGCGGTGTCGGCCTGGGAGCGCAGCCCGCCGAGCCGCGCCGTGAGCGCGTGCTCGCCGTCCGAGACGGTCGGGACGGCGAACCGTCCGGCTTCGTCCGTGAAGACCGTCACCGCCGGTCCGCCCGCGAGCGGCCGCGCGGTGACGGGGACGCCGGCGGCGGGCGAGCCGTCGACCGCCAGCACGCGGCCCGCGAGGAGGACGTCCGCCCGCCGGGGCGGAGAGGAGGGCCCCGGCCGCGCTCCCCCGGGCGGGGGGAAGGAGGACAGGAGGAAGAGCGCGAGCGCGGGGCCCGGCAGGAGGAGGGTGCGGGTCACGCGCGTCCGCCGCCGGCTCGCGCCGGCGTCGGGGTCTCTCGCTCGAAACCCGGCGACGCGACCACGGAGCCCTCCGTTTGCAGGACCAACGCCGCCAACCTGCACGGCCGCCGTCCGGGGCCGAAACGTCTTTGGGACGAATCGCACCGGCGGCGGACGAAGCGCTGCAGTGCGGGGCCGGCCGCCGCGCGTCCGGGCCGAACGGCGGCGGTTCGTCACACGCTCACGGCCGGGGGCGTCCCTCCAGGCTGTCGAGAGACCGCCGGGCGCGCGTCCAGAGAGGCCGGAGCTCGGGGTCGCAGTCGCGCCACCGGCGGACGAAGTCCGCGTACCGTTCGCGGGCGGTCCCGAGGTCGCCCCGGATCTCCGCGATCCGCCCGAGGTAGAGCGCGGCGGGCGACAGCCCGTAGAAGACCTCCACGCTCTCGAGGTAGCGTGCCGCGGTTTCGGGGTCGCCGCCCTCCAGCAGCAGCCGGCCGAGCTCGAATCGCAGCGCCGCGTGCACCGCGCATCCGGAGCCGGGACAGAACCCGTCGGCGCGCCCGAGTGCGTCGGCGAGCGTCTCCAGCGTTGCGGGAACCGGGTTCAGACGCACCGCGCGGTAGGCTCCCAGCAGCTCCCCCACGGCGCGACGATCGTGGGGCACCGGCTCGTCCGGGCGTTCGTCGGGTGGCGGACGGGACCGCAGCGCACGCAGGTGGACCTCCACGTCCCCCCAACGCCCCTCGTCGGCCGCCAGCGCTCCGAGAAGGAGCCGGTCGATCGGGCTCGAATCGTCGGCGAGCGCCGCCGCAGCGGTCCGAACCGACAGGCTGTCGCCGAACCCCGCGATTCGGTACGCGAGCAGGTAGCGCGCAGCCCCCACCGACGAAGCGCCCTCGGCCAGCTCCAGGAGCTCGCGGCCCCAGGCGCGCGCCTGACCGCGCGAGAGGCGCCCGATCGTGAGCGAGACCAGTAACGACGTGCGCTCGGACGGGGAAGCGAGCTTGTCTGCAAGCTGCCGGACGGGAAGCGGCCCACGCTCCCACGCCCTGGGTGCATAGCGCAGAAGTCCGAGCGTTTGAACGACGGTCTCCGGCTCCACGGCGCCGAGGGCGTCGAGAGCGGCCGCGCGCGCGCCGGGTCCACCCCACGTGATGTCGAAGGCGAGACGGGAGCCCGCCACCTCGGGCCCGGTCGCCTCCAGCGCTCCGTAGCTCCGCACGAGCTCCCACGCGTCCGCGCTGTCCTCGCGCATGAACGCGTCGTCGAGCAGATGGATGTAGGCCGGTCCGAAGGTGGGGTCGAGCTCGAGGGCCCGGCGGAAGGACCGGGCCGCGCTGCCGAGCGGTATCAGCACGGCCGGTCCGGCGTGGAAGTAGCGGTCGCCGAGGGCGTACCACGCTTCGACGTCATCCGGGTATCGGCTCGTGAGCCGCTCCAGGATCGCGATCGACGCGGGGGTGACGTCCGCCGTGCCGCGCAGCAGCAACACCTCCCGCTCGGGGAGCCGCTCGGCGAATCGCGCCGCGCGGTCGAGCTGCGCGACGGCCGACGGCGTGCCTCCCTCCAGCCAACCCTGCGTGAGGGCCAGGCGGTAGAGCGCCAGCGCGAACGTGGAGTCCTCGTCCACCGCGCGGGCGAAGTGATCGAGCGCATCGAGGAAGCGGAGCCGGCGGAAGGCCTGCTCGCCCTCGAGGTAGGCCTTGAGGGCGGGCAGGGAGGGCGTCGAGATCCGCCGCAGCTCGGCCGCCGGCACGCCGGCCGCGGGCGGCGCCACCGCGTGGAGCACGTCGACGCTGAGGCGGTCCACGAGGACGGGGATGCTGTCCGGTGAGCCGCGCGCCTCCGCCTGCCCGACCACCCGCCCGTCCGCCACGTCGTAGATCCGTGCGGACAGCCTCACTTCTCCACCGAGCGCGACGAGGCTCCCGGTCACCGCGCGGTGGGCTCCCAGCTCGCGCGCCATCCCGAGCGCCTGCGGGTCGAGGGTCAGGGCATCGGCGGCGACGTCGCCGTCCTCGCCCGCGATGCGGCGCCAGCGGCCGATCACGACGCGCGGGTCCAGACTCCTGAGCCCCCCCGCGCCGTCCAGGTTGGTGGAGATCAGGTCCACCATTCCCTCTCGCCAGAGCTGCGTCTCCTCCCCCACGACGCGGAACGGCAGCACGGCCACGGCGGGCGCAGGCGCCGCCTCGGTCGCCCGGGGGCCGACACCGCCCTCGCGGCCGGCGGTCAGGAACCAGACGCCGGCGACCCCCACGAGCAGCGAGAACCCCGCCAGTCCGGCCAGGACGGCGCGGGCCCCCCCGCGGTGCGGGAGCCAGCCGGGGCGCGCCGCCCAGAGGCGCGAACGGAGGCTCGAGGCCGGGAGCCGCAGCGGCGAGCTCGTGACGGCGTGGAGCCCCCACTCCCCGGGCACCCCCTTGAGCTCGCGGATCCCCCGCTCCTCGAAGCCGAACCCCGACCCAGCGACGAGGTCGCGCGTGGTGGCCGACACCAGGATCTCCCCGGGTGCGGCCTCCGCCGCGACCCGCGCACCGATGTGCACGGCGAGCCCGCCCACGGTGTGCTCGATGCGTTCGACCTCGCCCGTGTGCAGGCCGGCCCGGATCTCCATCCCAAGCCGGCGCACACCGTCGCGAACGGCGCACGCGCAGTGGAGGGCCGCGTCCGGCGACGGGAACCCGGCGAGGAAACCGTCGCCGGTGGTGGCGAGCTCCACGCCCCCGAAGCGCTCCAGCTCCCGGCGCGTCAGCGCGTGATGGGCCTGCAGGAGCTCGCGCCAGCGAGCGTCTCCCACCTCCGCCGCGCGCTCGGTCGAGCCCACGATGTCGGTGAACAGCACCGTCGTCAGGACGCGTTCGGGCTTCATGGCTCCTCCGCGCGGCGCCGTCGGCGACCGGCGCCGGTCGGCGGGGCCGCGCCGCAGACCCTGCACGCCGGTCGCCCGCCGGACTTGCCGCCCCATCGCGGCCGCGAGCAGTCGAGCATGGAGGCGTCCGACGCGGGGAACAAGCCGTGGCGTCCCCTCGTGCCTGCACCCCTCGGCTCGCCGCCCGTGCACGCCGATTGCCGCGTGGGACGCGGACTCGCCTCGACGCGAAGAGGTCGGCCGCCACCCGGTAAGAGCGGCGGCGGTTCGTCACACCCGGCGGTCACGCCTCCGGCGTCCGGGTGTACCGCCGATGCAGCCGCACCGGCTCGGTCACCTTGCGCACGCGCAGGTTCAGCGCCTCGACGAACACCGAGAACGCCATCGCGAAGTAGATGTAGCCCTTCGGGATGTGCTGCCCGAGCCCCTCCGCCACCAGGTTGGTCCCGATCAGCAGCAGGAACGCGAGCGCCAGCATCTTCACCGTCGGGTGGCGCTCGACGAAGCCGCCGATCATCCCCGCGAAGGCGATCATCACCACCATCGCCAGGACCACGGCCGTGACCATGATCTCCACGCGGTCCACCATGCCGACCGCCGTGATCACGGAGTCGAGGGAGAAGACGACGTCGAGCAGCATGATCTGCACGATCACGGCCGTGAACGACGCCGCGGCGGCCCGCGACGACGTCCCTTCCTCGCCCTCGAGCCGGTCGTGGATCTCGTGCGTGCTCTTCCCGATGAGGAACAGCCCGCCGAGGATCAGGATCAGGTCCCGGCCGGAGATCTCGTTTCCGAGGACGCCGAAGAGCGGCGACGTCAGACGGATCATCCACGAGAGCGAGAGCAGCAGCAGGATCCGGGTGATCAGGGCGAGCCCGAGGCCGAGCGTGCGCGCCTTCGCGCGCTGGTCCCGGGGCAGCTTCCCGGCCAGGATCGAGATGAAGATGACGTTGTCCACGCCGAGCACGATCTCGAGCGCGAGCAGCGCGGCGAGCGCGATCCACGCCTGCGGATCGGTCAGCAGGTCCATGAGACGTCCGGTGTGAAGGGCGGATGCGAACGGAGGACGTGACGCCGCGTCGACGATCGCCGCCGTCCGTGCAGCGCGCCACCGCCGTTTGCAGGGGCCGCGAGCGGACCGGTATATTTTTCGGCTTCGCACGAACCGCGGGATGCGAAGGGAGCCGGTGCGGCGCTCGGCCGCCGCACCGGGTTCCGGCCAGCCGGCGAGGACCCTGCGGTCTCGCCGGTGACGGTCACGGGCCTCGACCACTCCCGATCTGCGCCTTGCGCCCAACGCGCTCCGGATGAAAGTCGCCGTCTGCATCAAGCACGTCCCCGCCCGCGACTCGCGGCTCCGGATCCGTTCCGACGGCTCCTGGGTCGAGGAGCGCGACCTCTCGTGGGAGATCAACGAGCCGGACCTCTACGCGCTCGAGGAGGCGCTGCGGATCCGGGACGCCGCGGGCGGCGAGGTGGTGGCCGTGACCGCCGGGCCGGACCGCGCTGGCGAGGCGCTGCGGCGCGGCCTGGCGATGGGCGCCGACCGCGCGATCCACGTGGCGTCCGAGGCGTTCACCGCGGGCGACGCCCAGGTCGCCGCGCGCGCGCTGGCGGACGCGCTGGCGCCCGAGGCCGCCGACCTCGTCCTGACCGGCGTCCAGTCCGACGACAAGGGCTACGCGGCGACGGGCGTGATGCTCGCCGAGATGCTGGGCCTCCCGCACTCGACGCTGATCATGGAGGTGCGGCTCGAGGACGGCCGTGTGCGCGCCAGGCGCGAGATGGAGAGCGGCTGGTTCGAGTGGCTCGAGCTGCCCCTGCCGGCGCTGCTCACGATCCAGTCGGGGATCAACCAGGTGCGCTACGCCACGCTCAAGGGGATCATGGGCGCCAAGAAGAAGGAGATCCGCCGCGTCGAGCCCGCGCTCGCGGACGGGAGCCCCACGGTCGTGGAGGCGCTGGCGTTCCCGTCCCGCGACTCGGGTGCGGAGATCTTCGAGGGCGACGCCCGCGGAGCCGCCGCGAAGCTCTGGGAGCGGCTGCGGCGCGACGGCAAGGTCCGGTGAGCGGCGAGATCTGGGCCTTCGCGGAGGAGCGCGACGGGGCCGTCCGCCCGACGTCCCTCGAGGTGCTCGGCGCCGCGCAGGACCTCGCGGGGCGCGTGGGCGCGCCGGTCGCGGCGGTCGTGGCCGGCGGAAACGCGGCGCGGGCGGCCGACGCGCTGGCCGCGCGCGCGGTGGCCCGCGTGCTGGCGCTCGAGGACCCGTCGCTCGAGCCCTACACGCCCGACGCGCACGCGCGCGTCCTCCGCGAGGCCATCGAGGCCGAGTCCCCGCGCGCGGTGCTCTTCTCACACACCTATCGAGTCCGCGACTTCGCGCCGAAGCTCGCCGCCGCTCTCGCCAGCCCCTACGTGCCCGACTGCGTGGCGCTGCGCGTCGCGGACGGCGAGCCCGTGTTCGTGCGGCGCGTGTTCCAGGGGAAGATCGACGCCACCGTCCGCGCGCGCGGCGCCCGCCCGGTGCTCGCCACGCTGCAGAACGGCGCGTTCCCCGCGGACGCCGTCCGGGACGGCCGGGCTCCGGCGCCGATCGAGCGGCGACCCGCGTCGGTGCCGCCGGACGCGATCCGGACCCGCGTCCGCGAGGTGTTCGAGGGGGTCAAGGACCGGGTGGACCTCTCGCGGGCCGAGACGATCGTCGCGGTGGGCCGCGGGATCGGGAAGAAGGAGAATCTCGCGATCGTCCAGGAGCTGGCGGACGCCCTCGGCGCCGAGATCGCCGCCTCGCGGCCCGTCTGCGACAGCGAGTGGCTGCCGATGGACCGCCAGATCGGGAGCTCGGGCCAGACCGTGGCCCCGCGGCTCTACGTGGCGATCGGCATCTCGGGCGCCATCCAGCACCTGGTGGGCATGAAGGGATCCTCCACGATCGTGGCCGTGAACAAGGACCCGAACGCGCCGATCTTCTCGGTCGCCGACTACGGGATCGTGGGGGACCTGTTCGAGGTCGTTCCGGCGCTCACGGCCCTCGCCCGCGGGGGCGCGTCGTGAGCCGGCTGGAGGTGATCGACGCGGGCCGGCGAGCCGCCACGGCGTCCGGCGCCGGAGCGGCGGCGTCCACCGCCGAGCGCCTGCCGGAGGGGGCGCTTCCGTTCGCCGACTACGTCCGCCTGTCGCCCGACGAGCTGGACCGCCGGATCGCCGCCGCCCGTGCCGGCCTCGGCGACGAGCTCCTGATCCTCTGCCATCACTACCAGCAG
Organism: Gemmatimonadota bacterium; assembly: GCA_036556125.1. Classification (GTDB taxonomy): domain Bacteria; phylum Gemmatimonadota; class Gemmatimonadetes; order JACCXV01; family JACCXV01; genus DATBJZ01. Next base: position 15,415 of record DATBJZ010000128.1, read on the forward strand.
GACGACGTCCACAAGTTCGCCGACCTGACCGGCGACTCCTTCCGCCTGGCGCGGCTCGCCGCCGAGCGGCCCGACGCGCGCTGGATCGTCTTCTGCGGCGTGCACTTCATGGCCGAGAGCGCCGACGTCCTCACCGGACCGGACCAGACCGTGCTCCTGCCGGACCTCGCGGCGGGCTGCTCGATGGCCGACATGGCCGACCTGGCGTCGGTGGAGACGGCTTGGGCCGAGCTCGAGGAGCTGGGTCTGGCGGCGGACGTGATGCCGGTGACCTACATGAACTCCGCGGCGTCGCTCAAGGCCTTCTGCGGCGAGCGGGGCGGGATCGTCTGCACCTCCACGAACGCCGAGGCGGTCCTGCGCTGGAGCTTCGCCCGCAAGGGCCGCGTCCTCTTCTTCCCCGACCAGCACCTCGGACGGAACACCGGCCGGCGCATGGCCATCCCCCTCGAGCGGATGGCGCTGTGGGACCCGGAGCAGGAATGGGGCGGGAACGATCCCGCCGCGCTGCGCGGGGCGCGGCTGCTCCTCTGGAAGGGGCACTGCTCGGTCCACCAGATCTTCCAGCCGCAGCACGTGGACTGGTGGCGCGCCGAGAAGCCGGGCGTGCGGGTGCTCGTCCACCCCGAGTGCCGGATGGAGGTCGTGGACAAGGCCGACCTGGTGGGCTCGACCGAGTTCATCATCCGCACCGTGGAGGGGGCGGAGCCGGGGTCGGCCTGGGCGGTCGGCACCGAGGTGCACCTCGTGAACCGGCTGCGGGACCGCCATCCCGACCGCGAGGTCCACTTTCTCTCGCCCACGGTCTGCCTGTGCTCGACGATGTACCGGATCGACCCTCAGCACCTGTGCTGGACCCTGGAGAACCTCCGGGCCGGGCACGTCGTGAACCCGATCCGCGTCCCGGACGAGACCGCCGCCTGGGCGCGCGTCGCGCTGCGACGGATGCTCGAGGTGAGGTAGCCGCCGGGGGGTGACCTACTGCTTCCGGGTGTAGCGGCCGTCGAAGACGACGGACCAGGTCGCGCCGGCGTCCCGCGAGACCTCCCACATCTGCCGGAGGCCGCCGTCCGGGCGCGGCTCCCAGCTGATCCGGTGATGCACCCGGCCGCCGTCGCGGGACGGACGCTCGCCGGACATCACCATCCGGCCGTCGGTCACCCCGCCTGACAGGTCGAGCCTCAGGCCGTTGCTGTCCATCCAGACCTGGTGCCAGCGGCGGTCGCTCCGGTCGTACGCGTTCAGGCTCGACCCGGTCGTGCCCTCCGCCCCGCGCCACCTCTCGTGCAGCACGCACCCGCCGGCCGTGGGCTCGATCCGGTTTTCACCCGCGAGCGTGCCGTCCGCGGCCGTCACCTCCCATCGGCCGATCCAGAAGTCGAACGCGCGGTGCTCCGGACCCGAGCAGGCGGCGGTCGGAGCCGGTGCGGTCTCGGCTGCCGAGGCGGGCTGGCCGGCGGCGCCCTCCGGCTCCTGCGCCGGGGCGAGAGCGGGGAGGGGCGCCAGGGAGCCTGCGATCCACGCGCCGAGGGCGGCGCGGACGGAGCGACGGGATCGATGGGGCGGGCGTGGATGCATCGGCGAGCGCGCGGCCGGACCCGCGGCTGGGCCCGGTCCGCCGGCGTCGCCATGCTGACGGCGCAGGCGCTCCGCCGTCAACGGGCCGGGGACGAACGGCGCTGCGGCCGAGACGGGCGGCCGCCACGTGCGGCGGGCGCCCGTTCAGAAGGAGAGGAACGTGAAGCCGGTCTCGATCCGCGGATGGATCTCGTCGCCGATCAGCAGCCGACCCTCGGCGAACCAGTCCAGCCTCGAGCTCACGTCGGCCTCGACTCCGGCGACTCCGTCCAGCACGGCGCCGTCCTCGCCGCCGCCGGTGAGGAAGCCGATCCCGCCCCCCACGTAGGGCTCGAAGGGCATGCCCGGGCTCGTGAAGTACTGGAACTCGACGTTCACGCCGAAGGTGTCGTCGTCCCCGCCCAGACCGATCGCGGCGTTCGGCTGGAAGCGGATGGCCGAGGTCAGAAACCCGAGGTTCGCGTGCCCGCCGAGCAGCACGTTGTCGTTCTCGAGGTCGGCCCCGATCCTCACCCCGAACCCGCGGCCGTACGACTGCTGCGCGGCCGCCGGCGCGGACGCGACGAGCGCGGCGGCCGCGACCGCGGCCCACAGAAGGTGCTTCGGCATGCGTGTCCTCCCTGAAGGGGTGGTCCGGCCGAGCCGGGCACGGGCAGCCGCGTGGGGGGCGGCGGCGCGGGGCGCGCGCGTCGATACCGCGCGCGCGGTGTCGAGGTTCCGCACGGACGCCCGCGCGTGACGGGCGCGATCCTCGTGCTGGGCGCCGGCGGTGCGATCGGCGCGCACGCGGCGGAGGCCTGCCTGCGCCGGGGCTGGCGGGTGCGGGCCCTGGTCCGCAGCCCCGCCGCGCGGGCCCGCGTCACGCGCCTGGGCTGCCAGACCGTCGAGGGCGACCTGCGCGACCCGGCCGCCCTGCGCCGGGCGTTCGACGGCTGCGACGCGTTCGTGCACGCCGCGGCCTGGTACCCCGCCGACCCGTTCCGCACCCGCCGCGCCGCCGCGGCCGCCGTCGCCAGCGTGCAACCCGTCTTCGAGGCGGCGCGAGCCGCGGGCGCGCGCCGCGGCGTGCTCGTCTCGAGCGCGGTGACGATGCCCGCCTCGGAGGCGATCTCCACCCCGGCGGCAGCCTCGCCAGCGGCGGAGCCCGGGGGCCCGGCCGGGATCGGCCGTCCCCCGGCGGTGCGCCGCCCCGGACCCTACCTGGCCGCCAAGCGGGCCGCCGAGCGCGAAGCCGCCCGCGCCGCCGCAACCGGCCTCGAGGTCGTCGTCGTCAACCCGACCTTCTGCCTGGGGGAGCACGACCCGAAGCCCGCGACGCGCCGCCTCGTGCTCGGCGTCGCCCGCCGGCGGATCCGCGCCACGGTCGCCGCCCCCATCAACGTGGTCCACACGGGCGAGGTGGGCGAGGGCATCGCGGCCGCGCTGGAGCGCGGCCGGACGGGAACGTGCTACCTGCTCGCCGGCGAGAACACCAGCCTGCCGTGGCTCCTGCGGCAGATCGCGTTCGAGTCCGGCGTGCCGCCTCCGCGGCTGCGCCTGCCGCTCCGCCTTGCCCGCGCGGGCGCTCTGGCGAGCGACGTCGCAGCGCTCGCCGCGGGTCGTGCGGCCTACGCCGGAATCGGGGTCGAGGTGCTGTCGCTGGCGCGTCACCGCGACGGCTCGGCGGCGCGGGTCGCGCTCGGCCTGCCCGAGCCCCTTCCCGTCATCGAGACCGTGCGCCGCACCACGCGCTGGTTCCTGGAGACCCCCGGACCGTGACCGGGCCGGCCTCGCCGGCGCACGTCAAGTTCACGTTGACGCTCCTCGACGCGGCCGGATATGTTCGCCGCAACCTGCGTGGACCGTCCACCCCCACGGGAGGAGTAAGAATGGACCTTCTCGTACTCCTGATCGTGATCCTCCTGCTCCTCTGGTTGTTCGGCGCCTTCATCCGGCCGTTCGGGGGCGGGCTGATCCACCTGTTGCTCGTCATCGTCCTGATCCTGGTGATCGTCCGACTGCTCTGACGCGCACGCGCGGCCGCGCGGCGTTCCCGCCGCTCGCGGCCACGCAGCGCCGGGGATCAGGTGCAATCGCGAAGCCCGCGGGGGGTCCCTCCGCGGGCTTCTGCTTCAGGTGATTCCACGCGGACTCGTCCACCGGCCGGGACGGGGCTCGGTCCCTCGGGAACTCACGTGGACTCCTTCGCCGCCTCCGGGTTCCGGTTCCGCGCAGCCGGGGGCCCCGTCTCGCGCGCGGCCAGCGAGCGGTTGATCCGGCTCGTGGCTCCGATCAGCGAGTCGAGCAGGGGGCCGGGGAGGATGCGCGCCGCCACGAGGG
>DATBJZ010000129.1:0-3281 GCA_036556125.1 Gemmatimonadota bacterium
GAGCCGCACGGTATCGAGCGCCGTAGGATCGGCGAGCCTCTCGTACCCCGCGAGGTCCAGAGCGGGTGGCGCGAGCCGGCCGGCTCGGCGGTTCATGATCCGCGCCGTCGTGACGTTCAGCGCGCCGCCGAGGACGCGCCGGAGCTCTCGCCGCCAGAGCCCCGCCCGCGGCTGCTGAGTCATGCGGGCGGGGCGCCTTCGCCGGCCGCGGGGGCGGCCAGGCCAAGGAGGCGGGCGGCGTTCGCCGTCGTGGCTGCCGCGACGGTCGCGACCGGCTGCCCCAGGAGCTCGGCCACGCGCGCGGCCGTGGCCGGGAGGTACGCCGGCTCGTTGCGCTGGCCTCGCCAGGGCTGGGGCGGGAGATACGGGCAGTCCGTCTCGACGACGAGCCGGTCGAGCGGGAGGGCGCGCACGACCTCCGCCAGCCGCCGCGCGCTCGGGTAGGTCACCGGCCCCGCGATCGAGATCAGGAGTCCGAGGTCGAGCCCCCGCCGGGCCACCTCGAGGTCGCCCGAGAAGCAGTGCAGGATGCCCCCGACCGCGGCGACGTCCTCCGCGCGGCAGACGTCGAGGAGATCCGCGTGCGCCTCGCGGCAATGGAGGAGCACGGGCTTCCCGGCGGCGCGCGCGAGCGCGAGCTGGGCGACGAGCGCCGCCCGCTGGACGGGCCGGGGCGAATGATCGCGGAAGTAGTCGAGCCCGAGCTCGCCGATGGCGACGACCCGGGGCGCCCGCGCGAGCGCCGCGATCCGGTCGAGGGCCGCCGCGTCGGCCGTGCTCGCGTCGTGCGGGTGAATGCCGACCGCGGCGTAGACGTCGCCCTCGGCGGCGGCGAGCGCGACCGCCGCCTCGGAGGTCGCCACGTCCGTCCCGATCGTGAGGAAGCGCGCCACGCCGGCCGCGCGGGCGCGAGCGAGGACGAGCGCCCGGTCTCCGTCGAACGCCGGGTCGTGGAGATGCGCGTGGGTGTCGACGAGCGCGCTCATCGTCACGCGTCCACCCGGAACCGCAGGCGGCCGATCAGCTGGCCGGACGCCGTGACGACGTCCACCGTCCACGCGCCGACGGGGTCGGCGGGAAAGTCCGCCTTGTGCGAAAAGGTGCGGAACCCGCCCGGCCGGCCCCCGCGCACCGGCGTCGGCAGCCGCACCGTCGACACCACGCGCCCCTCGTGACGCCAGCGGTGCTCGATCGGCTGGCGGAGCGCCGCGGGCGCCGCCACCGGGGTGAACGCGAAGAGCCCGCCCCAGGCGCGGAGCTCCTCCACGCGGACCCGGCCCACCGGGTCCACGGGCTCGAGGTCGTGCACGTCCCGGGCGAGCGTCGGCCGTACCAGGCTGAGGGGCGCCGGCGGGATCGCCGGCTTGAGGGCCCACGCCGCCACGACCGCGACGGCGGCGACCTCGGCCGCGCGCCCCGCCGCCGCCGGCCAGCGGCCCGCCCGCTGGAAGTAGGTCGGCGTGAGCCCGAGGGCTGCCAGCGCGGCGCTCAACACGGCCGCGGCGGCCGGCGGCACGCCGACCAGCGGAAGCGCCACGTTGAGCCCCGCGAAGAGCGAGAAGCCGAAGAAGGTGAGCCCGAGCCACGGCCGCGGATGGACCACGGCCCGGTACCAGGGATCTACGGTGGTCAGGAGGGCTGCCCCCGACAGGACGGCGAAGAAGACGACCGTGATCCCGTCGAGCGTCGTGCTCGCGAAGTATCCCGGCAGCACGAACAGGAGGAGCCCGTGGTAGAGCGTCTGGATCGTGTAGTCCCCGGCCACGACGACCAGGCGGCGCCCGCGCGCGAGGAGCGCCGCGCGCGTCTGCCCGAGCACCGCGAAGAGGAGCCAGAGCACCACGACGTAGCCGACGATCCACCCGACGTGGGGGACGCCGCGCCGGAAGACCACGAGCGTCGCGAAGCCGGAGGCCAGGGACGCGAGCGAGATGCCCCAGCGGCGGAGGAAAGCTGCCAGCGGGACGCCGGCGGCGAAGGACTGCCGGAGAGACGGGTCGACCGGGAGCGCCACCGGACGGGCCCGCCGCGGAGCGGCGCTACCGGACCTTCGCCCCGGGCGGGAGGTCCTGGTCGGGCGTGAGGAGGGCGAGGGTGCCCCCGGCCGACCCCGCCAGCACCATCCCGTTCGAGGTGACGCCCATGAGCGTCGCCGGCTCCAGGTTCGCGACGACGACCACCTTCCGCCCGACGAGCGCCTCGGGCCGGTAGTGCTCGGCGATCCCGGCGACCACCGCCCGCGTCTCGTCCCCGAGGCGGACGGTGAGCTTCAGGAGCTTCCTGGACTTCGGCACCGCCTCGGCGGCGAGGATCTCCGCGACCCGCAGATCGAGGCGCTTGAACTCGTCGATCGTGATGCGCGCCGGCGCGTTCGCGGCGGGCGCCGCGTCCACGGTCGCGCCGGCCACCGTTGGCGGGGTCTTCGTGTCGATCCGCGGGAAGAGTCCTGAGAGCCGCTCGACCGGGCCTCGCTCGTCGCCCCGTCCCACGACGGCGTTCGTGAGCACCGGGGGGCGCGTGTCCCCGACCGCTTCCCGGATCCGGGCGGCGGCCTCGGGCACGAACGGCTCGAGGACGACGCCGAGATACCGGAGCGCGTCGGCGAGAGTCACCAAGACGGCCGCCAGCCGCGGTTGCTGCGCCGGATCCTTCGCGAGCGCCCACGGCCGGGCGGCATCGATGTACCGGTTCACGGTGCCGATGAAGCTCCAGATCTCCACCAGGGCCGCGTGGACCGCGAAGTCGTTCATCGCGGCGATGAGCCCTCTCGTCGTCTCGCCGGCCCGCTCGGCGATCTCCGCCTCCGCCGCCTCCGGCGCCGGCGCCGTCTCCGCGACCTGCCGGCCGAAGTTCACCAGCATCGTCGTCGCGCGCGAGGCCAGGTTGCCGAGGTCGTTGGCGAGGTCGGCGTTGAGCCGCTCGACGAACGCGTCCTCGTTGAAGTTCGCGTCCTGCCCGAACGGCATCTCCCGGAGCACGAAGTAGCGGAAGGCGTCGTTCCCGTACTTCCGGGTGAGGGCCAGGGCGTCCACGACGTTGCCGACGCTCTTCGAGATCTTGCCGCCGCCGAGCGTCCAGTACCCGTGGACCCGGAGCCGCGCGAAGCCGGGAAGGTCGGCGGCCGGCGATCCGCCGTCCGCCAGGAGCCCGGCCGCCTTCAGCATGCAGGGCCAGTAGATCCCGTGGGGCGTGAGGATGTCCTTGCCGATCAGGTGGTGGACGTGCCGCCAGTACCGCCGGAACCGGTCGCCGTCCCGCTCGCCGAGCGCGGACACGTAGTT
>DATBJZ010000130.1:0-29899 GCA_036556125.1 Gemmatimonadota bacterium
CCGGCCTCGCGGACGCGGTCGTACTGCCGGGCCTTGTCGAGGATCTCGGCCGCCACGTCCGCGGAGGGTCCGAGGAGCCGGTAGTGCGGCGCGAGCCGCGCGGCGTGCGCCGAGACGGCCTCGACCCCGACGTCGTCGATCGGGATCAGCACGGGGTCGTGGTCGAAGCGGGCGCGCAGGACCACGAGCGCGTCCACGAAGCCGGTGACGTCGAGGATGGGGTCCGGCGTGCGGTGGAAGGAGCGCACGTAGCGCGACCACGCCGTCGCGCTCCGGCGCGGGGCGGCGAAGGCGACGCGGACGCCGCGGCGGCCCAGCGCCCGGGCGGCGGCCAGGTCGCCGCCGGCCACGCCCACGAGCACCGCCGCGGGCCGGCGCCCGCTCCCGGCGCGCACGGCCCCCGCGCTCACCGGCGGCTCCCCCAGAGCACCCGCACGCGTCCCAGCGGATGCACGCGCATCCCGACCCCTGCGACCGCGCGGTGGCAGCCGAGAGCGGCCACGTTCGCGCCGTAGACGACGCCGCAGGAATGCGTCCAGCCGGCGTCGCGCGCGTCGTGCGACGCCGCGCTCATCAGGGCAGCCCCCACGCCGTCCCGCCGCAGGGAGCGGTGGACGTAGAGCCCGTCGCCGTAGACCCATCCCGGCGGGAGCGTCAGCTCCTCCCGCTCGAGCGCGGGCGTCACCTCGGTGGACGTCCAGGTCATTCCCACGGCCTGCTCCCCTCTCCGGGCCACGTGCAGGATCCGCCCCGCTGCGAGGCGCCGGCGCGCGCGCGGCCGGAGCGCGGGCGCAAGAAGCGCGTCGAGCGGGGGCTCCGCACCCGGCGCGTGCATCTCGATCCGGATGCCGTCGGGGGGCTCGATCCGGGGCGCCAGCGCGGCGAACTCGTAGACCACGAGGTCGCGCGTGGTCCAGCACACGGGGTTCAGGACCCGCTTCTCGACCTCACGGCTCAGCGCGCCCGTCCACCCGCCGTCCCGCGCCAGGCGGAGCCGGCGCTCCCGCCCGTCAAGCCAGGAGCGCACGGCCGTCTCGTTCGAGGAGGCTGGCCGGCAGCCGCACCCAGCGGCCGGGAAGCAGCACGCGGACGCCCAGCAGCACCGGCAGGCGGCCCAGCCTCGTGACCCGCACGCCGCGGCCGGCGGGGTCCAGGGCGCTGGCGCGGCGTGCGGACCGGATCGCGGCCGCGTTCCGGCCGTAGACGATCCCGCAGTAGTGGCGAAAGCCCAGCGACCGCGCCAGATGCGCCGCGGCGTTGCTGATCGCGCTCCCGACGCCGCGTCCGCGCTCGTTGGGGTGCACGTAGAGGCCGTACTCGTACGCCCAGCCCTCCGGCAGCGCGAAGCGCACCCCCTCGAGCGAGGGCTCGACCCGGTCGGTGATCCACGTGACGCCGACCGGCACGTCCCCGCGCCAGGCGACGACCGGGATGCGCCCGGCGTCGCGCCGCCGGGCGAAGAGCCGCCGCTGCGAGGGCCCGCGCAGCGGCCGCAGGAGCGACCAGTCCTCGTCCTCGAAGCGCGCGACGCGCACGCCCTCCGGGGGCGGGAGAGGCGGCGCCGGGTCGGCCAGCGGATAGCTCAGGAGGTGCTCCTCGGTGAGGTAGAACGGGGGCAGGAGCCGGTAGCGGACCTCGCGGCGGATGACGCCGCGGACGCCGCCGTCGCGCGCGAGGCGGTCGGCGCGCTCGCCGGGGTTCAGCCAGGACTGGAACGGAGACGCAGGGGCGACCGGCGGCACGACCGGACGGGACGGCTGGGACACGGGATCGACCTCGCGGGGGCGCGGCGCCCGCGCGGGGCGCGTCAGGGGACCGAAGCTCGGTCCGGGGATGACCGGCCGCCATCGGCCGGCGGAACGGATGGGCCTGCCACCGGCGGAGGACCGCCTACCCGCCGGACGTCGGACGCCCCGTCACCCCTCCCGACTGCCGGACGGAGGGGCGGGCGGGGTGTCGCATTCTGCGTCACCCACCGACGGGATGCCGTGGGCGAGCCGGTACGCCGCCCTGCGGTCGAGCCCCGTCGCGAGGGCGAGGAGGTCCGCGAGGTCCCGTCCTCGCAGGGAGCGTGCCCACGGGCGCGACAGGATCCGGCGCGCGAGGGCCTCCCCCGCCGAGCCGTCGGCGCCGGCGGGCGCGCGGCCGCCGGCCGAGCCCGCCACCACCACCACGATCTCCCCGCGGAGGCCGCCCGGCTCCGACGCCCGGGCGGCGATCCGCAAGGCCACGTCGGCGGCCGGCCCGCGCACCAGCTCCTCGTGCAGCTTGGTGAGCTCGCGTGCGACGACGACCCGTCGCTCCGGGTCGATGGCGGCCAGGTCCGCGAGCAGCGCCGGGGCCCGCTCGGGACTCTCGAGGAGGAGGAGGGTCTCGGAACGCTCGAGGTGCGACGCGAGGAAGGCGCGCCGCGCTCCCGCGCGGCGGGGCGGGAATCCCGCGAACGCGAAGCGCTCACCGGGGAACCCGCTCGCGCTGAGCGCGGCGAGCGGAGCCGAGGGTCCGGGGACGGGCACCACGCGGAACCCCGCGGCGGCCACGGCCGAGACGAGGCGCGCCCCCGGGTCGGCGACGCCCGGCGTGCCGGCGTCGGTCGTCAGCGCGGCGTCCTCGCCGCGGCCCAGCGCGGCCACGACCTGGGCGGCCGAGCGCGCCTCGGCGTGCTCGTCGCATCGGAGAACGCGCCGCGGCCGCAGGCCGTGACGCTCGGCGAGGACCCGGAAGCGGCGCGTGTCCTCCGCCGCCACCAGCGGCACGCGTCCGAGCACCTCCAGCGCCCGCGCGCCGATGTCGGCGAGGTTCCCGATCGGAGTGGCGACCACGTACAGGACCCCCGCGGCCGGCGCGTCGCCTGCGGCCGCACCCGGCCGCCGCTCCGTGGACGGCGCCGCCGTACGCGCCTCCGAGCGCCGGACGCGTTTCGCCGCACGCGCTCGCGGTCCCGGCCCGCGATCTGGTTCCCCGGGCCGAGCCACCCCCGTCCCGCGGTCGGATGCGGTCATCCCCCCTCCGGGGCCAACGTGGGGCGGTGACCGCCCCGATCGAGCACGCCGCCGCGCCCGCGGCTCCCTCGGCGCAGCGGGGCGCGGACCACCCCGCCCATCCGGACGCGGCCGCCCGCCCACGCCTGCCGCCGCCGGCGCACCCGATCGAGCCGTACGCGCCGCTGATCGTGAACGTGTGTCCGACGGGGCCGGTCGCCACGGCGGCGGACTCGCCGCGGGTGCCGCTCACGCCCGGACGCATCGTCGAGGACACGTGCCGGCTCCTCGACCTCGGCGCGGCGATCGTCCATCTCCACGCGCGCGACGAGCGCGGGCGGCCGACCTGGCGGCCCGAGGCGTACGAGAAGCTGATCCTGCCGATCCGCGCTCACGCCCCCGACGCCGTGGTGGGCGTGAGCTGCGTCGGAAACGACTTCCCCGAGCTCGAGCGGCGCGCCGCGGTGCTGGAGCTCGAGGGCGCGGCCCGACCGGACGTCGCGAGCCTCGCGCCCACGAGCGTGGACCTGCCGCGCGGATTCAACCCCGCGCCGCCTCCGATCGTCCGCGCCCTGGCGGAGCGGATGGCGGACCGCGGGATCCGGCCCGAGTTCGAGTGTCTGGAGTCGGGCATGGTGGCGACGGCGGTGGGGCTGATCCGCGACGGGCTCGCGCGGGCCCCGGCCTGGTTCAACCTGATCCTCGGGTCGCGGTTCTCGTGCCCCGCCACGGCCCGCCACCTGAGCCTGCTCGTGGCCGACCTGCCGGCCGGCGCCCTCTGGGCCGGGGGCGGCATCGGGGCCGCGCAGGCCCCGATCAACCTGCTGGCGATCGCGATGGGCGGCCATTGCCGCGTGGGCCTCGAGGACAACCTGCGTGACGGCCCGGGCCGCCGCCGGTTCGCGACCAACGCCGGCCTCGTGCGGCGCGTGCTGCGGCTCGCGGCGCTCTACGGCCGCCGCATCGCGACCCGCGCCGAGACGCGCGCGATGATGGGACTCGGAGCACCGCCGGTCCCCCCGGCGGCCCCCCGACCCGCACCGGCGGCGGAGGCGCTCCGTGCCTGAGCTCCGCACCACGCGCAGGGACCTCGCGACCCTGCTCCCCGACCTGCGGCTGGGCTGGCGCAACGCGCGGCTGCCCGGCGTCCTCGCGGAGCTCCGCGCGCGAACGCTCGACCGCGCGTGGCGGAGCCATCACTTCCTCGCGGGCGAGTTCGACCTGGAGCGGCTTCCGCCCACCCCACCCTGTCCCCCCGGGGTGTCGATCCGTCCCCTGGACGAGCGCGACTGGCCCGCGCTGGCCGCCATCATCCCCGCCCGGCGCATGCCGTTCTTCCGCCGCGGGTGGGAGACGGGGATGCACGGGCTCGTCGCGTGGCGGGGACCGGCGCCCGTCGGCTACGCCTTCTATCGCCTCGACCACCCCGTGGACGCACACCTCCTCACCTTCGAGCTGCCCGCGAACGAGCTCTACCTGGGTCCCCGCTACGTGCTGCCGTCGGAGCGCGGCGCTGGGGTGGGAACGGCGCTGGCCGCCGCCCGCCTGGCGCGCGGGCGCGAGGCCGGACGGCGGCGCGCCTACAACCTCGTGCACCCGCGGAACCTCGGGTCGCTGATCTCGCTCTCCCGCGCCGCGGGCCCCGACGGGACGCGCGTCCTTGGCGAGCTCCGGCACCGCCGGCTCTTCGGACGCACGTGGTCCAGCTGGCGGCCGGCGGCCGCCCGCCGGCCCCTCCGGGCCCGATGAGCACGCTGCGCTCCGCTCTCGGCACGAGGGGCCTGCGCCGCCTCCGGCGCGACTTCGGCATTCTCGTGCGGCAGGAAGGCGTCCGGGCGTTCGGGCGCGGGCTGCTGCGCCGGACGACCGGCGGGATCGCGCGGATCGCGCGGAACCGCGTGTACGAGCTGGACCTCGCCGAGGCGGGCCCCGTGGACGCTCCGCCGGGCGTGGTGCTGCGCCGCTTCGGCGACGGGGACTGGGACGCGATCGCGTCGGTCTGCACGACCTCGGCACTCGGCTGGCTGCGGCGCAACGTGCCGCGCGGGCTCTGGGGCATCCTCGCTCTGCGCGACGGGCGGATCGTCGGCCACGACTGGGGCGCCTCGGCGTACGTCCCCGACCCGCACCTCTTCCCCTTCCCGCGATCGCCGGACACGACCGTGTGCACCTGGGTCTGGGTGCATCCGGCCGAGCGCGGCCGCGGGATCGCGTCCGCGCTGCTCCGCGCCCGCCTGGTGGCCGAGCGGGAGCACGGGTTCCGGCGCGCGCTCTGCGCGGTGGCCTTCGGGAACGACGCCTCCCTGCGCCACATGGTGAAGGCGGTCGGCGAGCGGGGCTACCGCTTCCTCGGCGTCGTCACGAACGTGCGGGTTCTGGGCTACCGGCGCCGCCGGTGGCGGCCCGCGGGCGACTCCGCGGCGAAGGCCGCCGCCCGGCCGGGCCGTCCCGGCGCGCGCACGCCGGCCTGACAGAGGCCGGCTGCTCGGCCCGGAATCGCACCGCGGGAGCCGCCATGCACGACGGGCACCCGACCCGAGCCCGGTTTCTGGAGCGGCTCCTCGAGCCGGTGTTCCACGTCCGGCGCTACGACGTCCTGGAGCTCGACCTCGGATGGGTGCGCGAGGCCGCGGCGCCGGAGGGCGTCGAGATCCGCGCCTTCGGCGAGGCCGACTGGGCGGCCCTCGACGCGGCCTGCGGCCGTCGCACCCGCACCTGGCTGCGGCGCTGGGTCCCGCGCGGTCTCCGCGGATTCGTCGCGATGCGCGCCGGCCGTCTGGTCGGCCACGGGTGGTACGGCCGCGGCGCCGTCCCGCAGCCGCACCTGTACCCCGGCCCGCTGCCGGCCGACGCGATCGTGCTCCCGTGGGTGTGGGTCGCGCCGGCGGAGCGCGGCCGCGGAGTGGCGTCGGCCCTCCTGGCCGCCCGGGTCGCCGAGGCGCGGGCCGCCGGCTGCCGGCGGGCCTGGATCGCGATCCGCCGCGGGAACGAGGGGCCGCTGAGGGAGCTCGCCCGCGCCTGCGGGGGACTCACGCCGCGCCGGCTGGGCGCGCTGACGCTGCTGCGGGTGCTGGGGGTGCGTCGCCGCGGCTGGCGGCCAGCCGGGACGTCCTCGTGAGGTCGTGCGCCAGGAGCCGCCGAATGCGGCGCCCGCAGGCGACGGACCACGGTGCGCGTTTCGCCGGGCGTGGAACGCGATCGAGCTCGGCAACGACGCCCCGGCGGCGATCTTCGCGCGGATGGAAGGCGGGCCCGGCGCGTGCTCGGCGTGCTCACCCTGCTGCGGAGCGCCGGAATCCGGTGCCGGTGGCGGCGGCCGAACGCGGCCGCCGCCCGAGGGGAATCCACGGGCGGTGGAGGACACGCCGCGCGGAACCCGGAGCCGCGCCGCTCCGCGAGCCGTCTAGCCGCTGACGCGCTCGATCTCCGCCCCGAGCTCCCGCAGGCGCTCGTCGATCCGCTCGTACCCGCGGTCGATCTGCGCGATGTTGCCGATCTCGCTCGTGCCTTCCGCCGTGAGCGCGGCCAGCAGGAGCGCCATCCCGGCGCGGATGTCGGGGCTCGAGATCTTCGCGGCCCGCAGCGTCGCGGGACCGCTCACGAGCGCCCGGTGCGGGTCGCACAGCACGATCCGCGCGCCCATCGAGATCAGCTTGTCCACGAAGAAGAGCCGGCTCTCGAACATCTTCTCGTGCACGAGCAGCGTCCCGCGCGCCTGCGTGGCGGTCACCAGCGCGATCGACGTGAGGTCGGCCGGAAACCCGGGCCAGGGCGCGTCGTCGATCCGCGGGATGGTGCCCTCCAGGTCGTCCACGATCACGAGGTCCTGACCGGGCGGGATCCAGAGGTCGTCTCCCTCGGTCTCGACCCGCACCCCGAGGCGGCGGAAGACCAGCAGGATCATCCGCAGCGCCGCCGTCCCGGCGCCCGCGATCCGCACGCCGCCGCCGGTCATCGCCGCGAGACCCAGGAAGCTCCCCACCTCGATGTGGTCGGGGGCGAGCGTGTGCGAGGCCGGCCGCAGCGCGCCGCCGCCGAGCCCGCGGACGCGGAGGGTGTTCGTCCCGACGCCCTCGATCTCGGCTCCCATGGCCTGCAGCAGGCGGCAGAGGCCCTGGACGTGCGGCTCGGACGCGGCGTTCGCGATCGTGCTGTCGCCGGACGCCCCGACGGCGGCCATCACCGCGTTCTCGGTCCCCATCACGCTGGCCTCGTCGAGGAAGATCTCCGTCCCCCGGAGCCCGTGCGGGGCCGCGAGCCGGTACGTGCCGCCGTTCAGGTCCACCTCGGCGCCGAGCGCGCGGAACGCGTGCAGGTGCGTGTCGATCCGGCGCCGTCCGATGGCGTCGCCGCCCGGGCGCGGGAGCTCGGCCCGCCCGTGGCGCGCGAGCAGCGGGCCGGCGAGCAGGAACGATCCCCGGATGCGGCTTCCCAGCTCGGCGTCGTCCAGCCGCCACCCCAGGTCCCCCGCGCAGAGGGCGACCTCGCCCTCGGGCCCGACGTCCACGCGCGCCCCGAGCGAGGCGGCGAGGTCCAGCATCGTTCTCACGTCGGTGATCGCGGGCACGTTCCGCAGCGTGACGGGCTCGTCGCAGAGGAGCGCCGCCGCGATGGCCGGCAGGGCCTCGTTCTTGTTGCCCGCCGGACGGACGGTGCCCGCGAGCCGGCGGCCGCCGCGGACGCGGAAGGCGGTGGCGGGTTGAGGCGCCCGCGCGGGCGCCCCGCGGGACGCCGCCGGAACCCGGGCCGCGGTCCGGTTCACGATCCGGACTCCTCGGCACCGACGGCGCGGCCGCGCTCGGCAGCCGGGTCGCCCGTCCGCAGAGCCAGGAACCCGCGCTCGCGGCCGGTCAGGTCGCGGAACGCGGCGAGCCACGCGAGGCCCGGCGTCGCGTTCACGAGCGCGTGCGCCTCGTCGATCTGGTGCGGCGCGAGCTCGCAGGCGAGGAGCCCGCCAGCCGTGAGCCGCGCGGGGGCCGCGGCCACGAGGCGCGCGACGAGCTCGAGCCCCGTCGGCCCCGCGAAGAGCGCCACCCCGGGCTCGCGCTCCCGCACCTCGCGCGGGAGCGTCGCGCGCTCGGCGTCCGCCACGTACGGCAGGTTCGCGACGACGGCGTCGAACACCTCCCCCGCCTCGAGCGGCTCGAGGAGCGGGCCGGCCCGAAGCTGCAGGCGCGCCGCGTGCCCGCAGGCGGCCGCGTTCGCCGCGGCGACGGCGAGGGCCGGACCGGACACGTCGGTCGCCACGACCGCGGTCCCCGGCGCCTCGTCGAGGATCGCCAGCGCCACCGCGCCCGAGCCGGTGCCGACGTCGAGGACGCGGGCGCCGGCCGGGCGCGCGGCGCGGAGCCACGCCAGGACCTCCTCCACGAGGCGCTCCGTCTCGGGCCGGGGGATGAGCACGTCCGGCGTCACCCGCAGGACGAGCTTCCGGAACCCCGCGCGGCCGAGAACGTACTGGACCGGCTCGCCCTCGGCGCGGCGCCGCACCAGCGCGCCGAACCGCGCGGCTTCGACGTCCGCGAGCCGCCGGTCGTGGCGCAGGTAGAGCTCGAGGCGCGGCAGGTCCAGCGTGTCGGCGAGGAGGAGCTCGGCCGCGAGCCGCGATTCCTCCACCCCGCGCGCCGCGAGGAAGCGCGCGGCGCGGTCGAGCGCCCCGGCGACGCTCCACGAGACGGGCTCCCGCCCGGCGCCGGCGGACTCGGGAAGGGGCGACGTCGTCACGGCGGCCGGATCGGTCGCGGGCGCTCCGGTCACGCGGACCGCTCCGCGCGCGCCGCGCTCCGCAGGGCCTCGGTGATCTCGCCCAGGTCGCCGTTCAGGATCGCGTCGAGCCGGTGCAGCGTGAGGCCGATCCGGTGATCGGTGACGCGGCTCTGGGGGAAGTTGTAGGTCCGGATCTTCGCGCTGCGGTCGCCGGTCCCGACCTGGCTCCGCCGCTCGCGCGACCGTTCGCTCTCGAGCTCGGCGATCCGGCGGTCGAGGAGCCGCGCGCGCAGCACGCGCAGCGCCTTCGTCTTGTTCTTGAGCTGGGACTTCTCGTCCTGGCACTGGACGACGACGCCCGTCGGCAGGTGCGTGACGCGCACCGCCGAGTCGGTCGTGTTCACGCTCTGGCCGCCGGGTCCGGACGAGCGGTAGACGTCGATCTTCAGGTCCTCGGGGCGGATCTCGACCTCCACCTCCTCGGCCTCGGGCAGCACCGCGACGGTGGCGGCCGAGGTGTGGATCCGCCCCTGCGCCTCGGTCGAGGGGACCCGCTGCACCCGGTGCACGCCGCTCTCGTGGCGCAGGACGCCGTACGCGCCCTCGCCGTGCACCTCGACGACCGCTTCGCGGATGCCGCCCCCGGGGGACTCGGAGAGGCTGACCAGGTCCGCCCGCCAGCCCCGGGCCTCGAGGAACCGCCGGTACATCCGCAGCAGGTCGGCCGCGAACAGGGCCGCCTCCTCGCCGCCCGTGCCGGCGCGGATCTCGAGGATCGCATCCTTGTCGTCCAGGGGGTCGGCGGGGACCAGCAGGTCGGCGAGGTCCCGCTCGGCGCGCGCGAGGGCGGGCTCCAGCTCCGCGAGCTCCGCGCGCGCCAGCTCGCGCAGATCGGGATCCGCGCCGCCGAGCAGGTCGCGGTCGGCGGCGACGTCGGCCCGGAGGCGGTCCACCTCGCGCGACTTCACGACGAGCGGCTCGAGGCGCCGCCGCTCTCGGCCCAGCTCCTGGAGCCGGCGCGGCTCGGCCAGGGTCGCGGGCTCGCCGAGCCGGCGGTCGAGGTCGGCGAGCCGGTCCTCCAGCTCGCGGGTCCGTTCGGAGAGGGTCATCGACGCCGGCGGGGCCGCCGCCCCGCCTCGGCCCGAGGCGCCGGGATCAGGCGTTCTCGGCCGCCTTCGACCTGCGTTCGTAGCGGGCGCGGAACTTCTCGATCCGGCCGGCGGTGTCGGTGAACTTCTGCTTCCCGGTGAAGTACGGGTGGCAGCTGGAGCAGATCTCGACGTGGATCTCGGGCAGGGTCGAGCGCGTCTCGATGACGTTGCCGCAGGCGCACACGATCCGCGAGTCCACGTACGCGGGATGGATGCCGGTCTTCATCGCTTCCTTCGGTTCGGCGTGGGTGGGTAAGGCCCGTAAGTTACAGCAGGATGGGAGGTTGGGTCAAGGCAGCGAGCCGGGGGGAGGGCCCGGAGAGAACGCAGGGCGGGACACTCGGACGCAGCGGGCGGACCACGACACGGCGACGGCGCGGACCGGGTTGCCCGAACGAGCGTGTTGGATGGCGAGGAGAGGGGAGGCCCGGCCGGGCCGGCGGGCTGAACCCTACTCCGCCGGAACGCCGGCCGCGGGCACCCCTCCCGCCCGTGCGGCCTCGCGCTCGATCCTCCCCACCAGCCGCATCAGCTCGACCTGCTCCTCGAGCGGCGGCGGCTCTTCCCGCCCCGAGACCACCTCGACGAAGTACGCGATCTCGCGCCGGTACGATTCCAGGTAGGCGTTCCGCGACGGCCGCCAGTACGCGGGCGTCCGGTCCACGACGCCGCCGGGCCCGCGGGCGAGGAGCCGCAGGGGCTCGAGCTGCGCCGAGCCCTCGTTTCCGAAGACCGTCAGCCTGTGGTAATCGGCGTCGAGCGCGAACGTCCAGCTCGCCTCCAGCGCCACCGCCAGGGTCTCCCCACGCAGGAGCGCCACGGCCGAGTCCTCGACCTCGATCGTGGGCGTGCCGTGCACGAAGCGCGCGGCGATCCGCTCGAGGCGCGGGTAGTCGGTGAGCCACAGCGCCAGGTCCAGGAGCTGGATCCCGAGATCGGTGAACGCGCCGCCGCCGGCCACGCTGCGCCGGTAGCGCCAGTTCGTGGGCTCCAGCATCCCGCGGCGCTGGAGCCACCCCGCGCGCACGTAGAACGGCTCCCCCACGCCGCCCTCCTCGAGGAAGCGCTTGAGGAGGATGCTGTCGCTGCGGAAGCGGTGGTTCATGCCGACCAGGACCTGCAGGCCGGTTCCGCGCCGGGCCTCGACCACGGCTTCGACCCCCTCGGCCGTCGGGGCCAGCGGCTTCTCGCAGAGCACGTGCTTGCCGGCCGCGAGCGCCGCGAGCACGGCGTCCTGGTGCAGGTGGTTGGGCAGGCAGACGTCCACCGCGTCCACGTCGTCGCGGCCGAGGAGCTCCTCGAGGCTGCGGTGGACGTGCGGGATGCCGTGCCGCGACTGGAGCAGCCGCAGCTTCGTGGGGTCCACGTCGCAGAGCGCCGTGACGCGGACCGACGGAAGACGGAGGTAGGCCGGAAGGTGGGCGACCTGCGCGATCGCGCCGGTGCCGACGATGCCGACGCGCAGCGGCGGGTCGGGGGGCGGCGGCGTCAAGGGGCGTCCGGACCGGCCCCGCTCGGGGAGAACGCCTCCAGCTCCTTCATCAGCTCGGGGAGGAAGTCCTCCTCGCGGATCTTGCGCGACTTCCGCCCCTTCACGAACAGCAGCCCCTCGCCGCGCCCGCCGGCGTAGCCGATGTCGGCCTCGCGCGCCTCGCCGGGGCCGTTCACGGCGCAGCCCATCACCGCGACCGTGAGGTTCTTGTCCACGCCCTTCACCGCCTCCTCCACCTTCTCCGTGAGGCCGATGAGATCGATCTCGCAGCGCCCGCACGAGGGGCAGGCCACGACGTTCACGCCGTCGTCCCGGAGCCCCAGCGACTGCAGGATCTTCTTCCCGATCCGGGCCTCGTGGACCGGGTCCGCGGCGAGCGAGATCCGGATGGTGTCCCCGATGCCCTCGGCGAGGAGGGTCCCGATCCCCACCGCCGACTTGACCGTGCCGGACTCGAGGGGGCCGGCCTCGGTGACGCCCAGGTGCAGCGGGTAGTCGCGCTCGGCTGCCATCCGGCGATAGGCCTCGATCATCAGCGGCACGCGCGAGGACTTGAGCGACACCACGATGTCGTGGAACTCCATCTCCTCGAGGATGCGCACGTGCCGCATCGCCGACTCGACGAGCCCCTCGGGCGTGGGGTGGCCGTGGCGGTCCAGGAGATCGCGCTCGAGGGAGCCCGCGTTGACGCCGATCCGGATCGGGACCGCCTTCTCCTGCGCCTTCGCGACGACCGCCTCGACGCGGCGCCGCTCGCCGATGTTCCCCGGGTTGATCCGGAGCTTGTCCACCCCGGCGTCGAGGGCGGCCAGCGCCACCCGGTAGTTGAAGTGGATGTCGGCGACGAGGGGGATCGAGATCCCCTCCCGGATCGCGGGCAGGCACGCGGCCGACTCCTCGTCGGGGACCGTGACCCGGACGATGTCGCAGCCCGCCACCTCGAGGTTCCGGATCTGGTTGAGCGTTCCCCAGACGTCGGTCGTCTTGGTGGTGGTCATCGACTGCACGGGAATCGGATGGCCGCCCCCGATCGGGACGTCCCGGACCATCACCGTGCGCGTGGATCGGCGGATCATGCGCGGCAATCTGCCGACGGGCGGGGCCCGGATCAACCGGCCCCCCGGCCGATGCGGGCCTTTCCGGCGGCGGTGTTATCTTGCGCACGCCGGGAAGGGGCCCCCTGGCGCAACGGAGCCGACCGATGCCGCACCCGCGTACGACGTTCCTTCCCGCCGCCGCGCTCGTCGCGGCGCTTGTCCTTCCCGCCTGCGACGACGGAGACGACGGCGGCTTCCCCGGCGGCGGCGACCGACGCCTGCTCGTCGCGACCCGCGGGCCCGACGCGCTCGAGCTCCTCGACGCCCAGACCTTCGATCCCGCGCTCGACACTCCGACCGGGCTCCGCGAGGCGCCGGTGGAGGCGCGCGCGGCCGACGGCCTCGGGATCTTCGTCGCGGCCCTCGCCGTCCCTCCGTCGGTGGCGTTCGACGCCGACGTCTTCCAGGAGGAGCCCGACAGCGAGATGGACGCGAGCGGGCGCGCGGCGTTCGATCGCGGCCGGGGGCGGATCTATCTCGCCGACTCGAGCCTCGCGTTCTTCGACGCGGAGGACTTCTCGCCGCTCGGGTTCCCCCCCATCGACCTGGACGGCGAGGCGAGCGACGTCGTGGCGGATTCGGTCACCGGCCGCGTGTTCGTGGCCGTGACGACGCCGGAGGGGCCGGTCCTGCGCGTGTTCGGCGCCGACGACCTGGCGGAGGTGGCCCCGAGCCCGATCGACCTCCCGGGCGGCGGCGGCGTCCGCACCGGCGACCTCCTGCTGGTCGCCGAGCGCGGCGAGCTCCTGATCGCGCTCCCGGAGGCGTCGCAGCTCGCCGGAATCGATCCCGCGTCGCTCCAGGGCCTTCCGAGGACGCCGGTGGACCTCCGGATCGCGGCCTCCGAGCTGGCGCGCGACCCGGAGCGGGAGCGGATCTACGCCGCGGCCGCCGACGGCCGGCTCGACGCGGTGTCGGCGACGAGCTTCTCGCCCGAGGGCGGCTTCCCGAGGGCGATCGGGTCGTCCGTCGCGGACCTCGCCTTCGACGCGGAGACCGAGCGGCTCTTCGCCGCCGACTCCGCCGCCGGCGAGGTCGTGGCGCTGGACGCCCTCACGCTCGAGGACGAGCCGGACTCGCCGATCGGCGTGGGCGGGAGCCCGGTCAGCGTCGAGGTGCTCGACCGCGAGGAGCCCTGAGGCTTCGCCGCAGACGCCGGCAAGCCCCGTCTACCCCCCTTCCTCCGGGGCCGCGCCGGCGCTGAGACCCGGCGTCGTGAACCGTTCCAGCGCCGCGACGAGCGGCGGCGGGAGCGGCGTCGTCTGCAGGTCGGCGCGCCGGACGCACGCCATCACGAACCGCGCCCGCGCCACGCGCTCGCCGGCGCGCTCCACCCGGAAGCCCACGTGCAGCGAGCTGCGGCCGATCCGCTCCACGGCGCACCGCACGCGGAGCACGTCGTCCAGGAACGCGGGCCGCGAGAAGTCCGACTCGATGTGCACGCGCGGGAGCCACACGTCGTAGCGGTCGAAGACGCGGTGGTAGGGCTCCCCCGCCGCGCGGAAGAGCTCGGTCTCGGCGATCTCGTAGAACCGCAGGTACGCGCCGTAGCAGATGATGCCTGCCGCGTCCACGTCGCTCCACCGCACCCGCTCCTCGATCGAGATGCCGCCGCCCTCCGCGGCGGCGGCCGCCGCCGGGGTCACCGAGGGCGCCGGCCCGGCGGCGTGGTCGGGGGTCACCGTGCAGCCTCGTACGTGAACGCCGCGGCGACGAAGGGCTCCGCCGCCCGGGTCCGCGCGTCCGCGCCGACCGGCTCCAGGAAAAGGAACAGCGTGTACGCCCCGGGCGTCAGCGGATCCGGCGCCCTCCACGCGAGACGGAACGCGCCGGCGCCCGGGGCGGCGGTGAAGGCGTCGCGCCCGCGCGCCAGCACCGGCTCGCCCCCGCCCTCGCTGTAGGAGCCCCCGCGGGCTGCGCGACGGGCGGCGCGGCTCCCCGGCGGCGGCTCGCGGTGCAGCGTGACGGCGGCCGGCCGGAACGCCGCGGGCTCCAGCACGCGCCCCTCGAGCACGCGCGGCTCGCCCGGTCGCAGGGCGCGCGGGCCCGCGTCGGCGGCGACGCGAAGGGTCACGAACTCTTGGACGACGTAGACGGCGTCCCGCGAGCGGTCCCAGATCACGGCGACGCCCGCGCCCGTGTGCGCGGGGTCCAGGATCGTGGCGCGATGGCCCGATGAACGCATCAGCCGCGCGTGCGCCGCGGCGGGGTCGAAGAGCCGGTAGGAGCGGAGCCGGCCGCCCCCCTGCCGGAACAGGTTCTCGCGCACGTGGCCGCTCCGTCCGTCGCGGGACCAGCGTCCGTACGGCTTCGAGCCGTCGGCCGCGACGTGGCCGAAGCCCTCCGCCACGAGCCGCCGCGCCTCGGCGGCCGCGAACGCGCGCGCTCCGGGGTCGTCGGCGACGGGCGCCAGCCCGGCCGCCGCGCGGTCGCGGTTCACGAGGTCCAGCATCGTGCGCGCGAAGCCGGCCCAGGGCTCCGCCTCCGGAGCCGGCGGCCGGACGGCGCCGGGCCGATCCCCCGCCGCCGCCGTCGGGACCGCCGCGGCCGGTCCCCGGACGGGGGCCGTGCCGCGCTCGAGCGCGGACCGCGGCGTGCAGGCTGTCGAGAGTGCGGCCAGCAGCAGCCAGGGGATGCGGACCGCGGGCCGACGTGCGCCGGCGGCGACCCGCGGCGTGCGGCTCCTCACGGGTACAGCCTCTCCAGCCGGGCGCCGCGGTAGTAGTGGGTCAGGATCTCCTCGTGCGCCGCGCCGGCCGCCGCCCGGCCGATCGCCCCCATCTGGCACATGCCCACCCCGTGTCCCCACCCCCCGCCGGTGAGCGTGGCCCGCTCCACGAAGCCCCGCGCCCGCTCCTTCCGCAGGAGGAACAGCGTCGAGCGCAAACCTGGGGACTCGCCGTCGGCGAAGAGCCAGCGGATGTCGTTCCGCGCGACCTGGAACCGTCCCGTGCTGGTCTCGATCCGGAGCGCCAGCGCGCGCCCGCCCGGGGAGGCCTCGACGACCTCGAGGTCCACGAGCGATCCGGGGCCGGTGGAGGGCAGCGTCGCGAACCGTCCGAGGTTGCGCGCGACGAGCCCCTCCAGCTGCGCGCGCTCGTACGAGGCGCGCCAGCGGAACCAGCGCGAGCGGGCGCAGTGATACCCGCCCCGGCCGTCGCCGTCCTCGACGCTCACCAGGTACGGCAGGGGAGGCTGGGGGAACGCTTCCTCCACCGCCGCCGTCACGCCCCCGCACGTCGAGTGGTAGTACGCCTCCACCAGCGTCTCCCCCGCCAGCAGCGCGACGCCCCGTGTCCGCTGGACCGCCGCGGCGGCCGCCGGCGGCACGTCGGCCGAGCCGCCGTACACCTGGTCCTCGACGTCGCCGAACAGGTCGAAGCCGAGCGCGGCGCGGCTTCCCAGCCGCCGCAGGGCGTACGTGCGCGCCGCGACGGCCTGCGCGGCGAGCGCCTCCGGCGCGTGTCCGGCGCCGCCCATCTCGCGCGCGAGCACGCCCCGGAGGTAGGTCTCGAGCGGAAGCTCGTTCACGATGGTGACCCCGGCGGCGCCCACCAGGATCTCGAGCGCCCCCGGGACCACGCGCTCCCCGACGCGCAGGGATCCCCGGGCGGGGTCCACGGGCTCCACGCGGATCGGACGGGCGTGGGGCCGCGACAGCCACCCGCGCGGGTCGACCACCCGCAGCTCGCCGGGAGCGCGGGCGCGGACGGCCCACGTCTCCCCGGTCGCCGCGACGGCGATCGTCTCGTCGGCGGTCTTCTCGAAGATGCGCCAGCTCCCGGAGGCCGCGGCGAAGCGGGCCTCCGGCTGGTCGACGGCGAGCCCGATGCGCACGAGGGGCTCGGCGCCGATCGCGGCCGCCGGCGGACCGGCGCCCACGGCCGGCAGCGCGGCCGTGCGCGGCCGCGGAGCGCTCGAGCAGCCGAGGAGGAGGAGGCCCGACGCGGCGAGGAACTCGCGCCGCGTCAGGGAGAACGCGTCGGTCAGGGAAGCCGCTTCTCGGCCCGGATCGAGAGCCTTCCGTCGAGGGCGTCCCCGACCCGCAGCTGGAGCCGGTACCCCTCCAGTCCGAGCCGGGTCGAGGCGTCGAGGCGGCGCAGCAGAGTGCGGCCGTGCTGGACGAGCTCGCCCCCGGGAAGGTCGGTGAGCAGGTCGTCGAGGCCCGAGGCGCCGCCGGAGCCCGGCGCCGGCGCCCGGCGCGCCGCGAACGGGCCGCGCCCGACGTCCCGCGCCCGCTCCCGCAGCGCGTCGCGGTAGGCCGCGTAGGCGGCGAGGGAGCTCCGGGCCGCGGAGGAGACGAACCGCGGATCGCCCGCGGGGTGGAACACCCGCGAGAGGGCGCGGACCAGAGGCGGCCGGAGAACCTCGTCGGGCAGAACCGCCGGGAGCGCCAGGGACGTCAGGGCCGGGCCGGGACCCGCCTGCGCGCCCGCCGACCCGGCGGCCGCGGCCGTGCAAACGAGGCCGAGGAACGCCGCGGCGAGGCGCAGCCGTGACCGCGCGCGGGGGGAGGCCGGGGAGGCGTCCACGAATCCAGTATACGCGCCGGCCGACGGCCGTCTCAACCGGCGATTCGACGGCGAACGACGCGCCGCGCCCTGCGCCCGGCGCGCGGGCGGGGAGGCCCCCGAGCCGGCCGGGCCCCTCACGGCGCCGGCTCGAGCCGGCGATACCGGTCGCCGACCTCGAGATCCGAGCGCCCGAGCCGCGTGACGATCGCCGTCGCGGCGTCGGGTCCGACGTCCACCACGCGCGCGGCGCCGATCTCGACCTCCGGGAGGCGCCGCCCGTCTTCGACCACGGAGCGCACGAGCGCCACGTCGTCCCCCGGCGCGAGCGCGCCGCCCGCCGGCAGGTCGAGGAACACGACGGCGTACGGCTCGACGATGGCGGACCGCGGACGCACGCCCAGGACCATTCCCGCCCCCGGCGCGCGCTCGCCCGCGGGCAGCGCGGTCTCCAGCCGGCGCACCAGCCGCTGCGCCCCCTGCCCCGCGACGACGGGGGCGAACGCGTCGACGACGACGGCCGAGGCGACGTCGCCCTCGAGCGAGGTCACGACCGCGACGCCGGTGGGGACCACGATCCGGCCGAGGACGGCGTCGCTCTCGGGATGCCGGAGGTCGCCGGCGTCGCGGTACAGGAGGAGGCTGTCGCCCACCGCCGCGGGGCCGCCGTCGATCGCCGGCGTCACGTGCACGACGTCGAAGACGGTCAGCGACCTCTCCTCGATGTCGCCCTCGGCCCCGTACCCCACGATCTCGCCGTCGTCGTCCAGCGTGCGCGCGGGCGCCACGTATCCGGCGGAGAGCGCCAGGGCCTCGAGGACGCCCGCGGGCAGGGACGGCGCGGCGGTCGATCCGCCCGCCTGCACGGCCGCCGCGGGCGCGGTCCAGAGCGCGGCGAGCGCCATCGCCGCCGCGATCGCGTGCGGCTGTCTAGAACGGGAGATCGTCGCTCACCTCGTCGGCGCTCTCGGGGAAGTCCTCGAACGGAGGACGGTCGGCGCGCGTTTCACCGCCGGCACGCTCGCCGGCGCGCACCGGCGCCCGCCCGCCGGCGCCCTCGCCACGTCCGCCGAGCATCACCATTTCGTTGGCCACGATCTCGGTCGTGTACCGCTTCTGACCGGACTGGTCCTCCCATTGCCGGGTCTGGATCCGTCCCTCGATGTAGACGCTGGAGCCCTTGGTCAGATAGTCGCGGACGACCTCGGCCAGGCGGCCCCAGACGACGACGTTGTGCCACTCCGTGCGGTCCTGCTGCTGTCCCTGCCGGTCCTTCCAGCGCTCCGACGTGGCCAGCCTGAACGTGGCGACCGTCTGGCCGCCCTGCGTCTGCCGGACCTCGGGATCGGCTCCGAGGTTGCCCACGAGGATCGCCTTGTTCACGCCTCTGGTGGCCACGGCAAAATGCCTTTCTTGAAGTGGTCGATTGCTGCGAGGCGGCGAGGTCGCGCTCCGGGCCAGGCCCGTCGCGCGACATCGAGTGTCCGTCTGCGTCCAGCCCGCTTCGGCCGAGGTCGCGCTCCGGGCCAGGCCCGTCGCGCGACATCGAGTGTCCGTCTGCGTGAAGCCCGCTTCGGCCGGATCGTGACGCAACGTAAGGGCCGCGCCGGGCACCCTCAACCTTTCCGCGCCCCTGCCCCTCAGCCGCGCGGCGATGAGCGGCGCCTGCTCGCCGCCGCGCCACTCTCCTCAGATTCTCCGGGCGAACCGTTCCGTCCAGACGCGCTGGAGCACGGCGACCGCGAGGAAACACGCCAGGAGGAACGACCCGCCGTAGCTGAAGAACGGCAGCGGCAGGCCGGTGATCGGCATCATTCCGACCGTCATCGCGACGTTCACGACCACGTGGGTCGTGAACACGGTGGCGATCCCGAACGCAACCGAGGAGCCGAAGGGATCCGTCGAGGACTGCGCCACGCGCACGGACTCGTGCACGAACGCGGCGAAGAGCGCGAGCGCGAGGATCACGCCGATGAAGCCCATCTCCTCGGCCACGACCGAGAAGATGAAGTCCGTGTGCTGCTCCGGCAGGAACGCGAGACGCTTCTGGCTGCCGTCGAGGAACCCCTGCCCCGTGAGGCCGCCGGATCCGACCGCCACCTGCGACTGGAGGAGATGCCACCCGGCGCCGCGGGGGTCGGACTCGGGGTTCAGGAACACCAGGATCCGCTGCTTCTGATAGTCCTCCAGCGAGTTCCACAGCGGGAGCGTCACCACCCCCATCGCCAGGTTCATCCCCGCCGCGTACACCGTCTCCGCCCTGCCGGGCTTGGTCGCGTAGAGCAGCGCCCCGAGCGCCACGATGAACGTGGACCAGAGCGCGAACGAGAACGAGAGCAGCAGGCTGACCAGGGGCGAGAGCAGCAGGAACAGGAGGAGGGGCGGCGTGCCCGCCCAGAAGAGCATCCCGGTGAGGATCGCCCCGAACACGATCGCGGTGCCGAGGTTCGGCTGGAGCACGACGAGGGCCGCCGGGATCGCCGCCGCGGCGCACGGCAGCAGCAGGTCGCGCAGCGAGTCGAGCGTCCGCCCCCGTGCGGTGAGGACCTTCGCGAGGAACAGGACCACGCCCAGCTTGGCGAGCTCCGACGGCTGGAGCTGGAACCCGCCGAACCGGATCCATCGCGCCGGTCCGTCGCCGCCTCCCATCGCCAGCGTCGCCACGAGCAGCGCGATCGAGCCCGCGTAGGCCGGCAGCGCGAGGTTCTCGAGGATGCGGAGCGGCACGCGCGCGGCCACGGCCAGCATCCCCGCGCCCAGCAGCGCCCAGAACACCTGCAGGCGCCAGTGCTCCGACGGGAGGCGCCCGCCGCCGGTCACCTGGTCGGCGGAATAGATGAACGCGATGCCCGTCGCCAGGAGGAGCGCGACCAGCCCGAGGAGCACCGTGTTGACGCTCCCGTTCGGGCGCCTCATCGCAGCGCCCCGTCGGCCGTCACCCCGACGGCGGCGGCCCCGTCCGCGGCAGGCCGCGGGTTCGCCGCGAGCCGCAGCCCGCCGCCCGGCCCGCGGCCCGGCACGCCCTCGGGCGCGGACGTGAGCTCGAGACGCCCGATCCCCTCCTCCTGGAGGTACGTCTCCATCACGCGCTTCGCCAGCGGCGCGACCGTGCTGCCGTGCTCGCCCTCCTCGACGACCAGGGCGACGACGATCCGCGGATCCTCGAGCGGCGCGTAGCCCAGGAACCAGCCGTAGTCCTCCTCGCCGCTGAACTGCGCCGTGCCGGTCTTTCCGCCCATCGCGTGGAGCAGCGGCGTCCGCCGCATCGCGCCGTACGCGGTCCCGCGGGCGTCGTTCACCACGCCGGCCATCGCGCCGCGCAGCACCGCCAGGTCGTCGTCGTCGAGCGGGAGCCGGCCGACGACCGTGCGCGCCGCGGCCGAGCCCTCGGGCCGGAGCAC
Source organism: Gemmatimonadota bacterium (assembly GCA_036556125.1). Classification (GTDB taxonomy): domain Bacteria; phylum Gemmatimonadota; class Gemmatimonadetes; order JACCXV01; family JACCXV01; genus DATBJZ01. Next base: position 20,340 of record DATBJZ010000130.1, read on the forward strand.
GCGCGGCTCGAGGAGGTAGCCGCCGTTCAGGAGAGCCGCGTAGAACTGCGCCATCTTGAGCGGCGTCTGCGACACCTCGCCCTGGCCGATCGAGAGGTTCAGCAGGACGCCGGGTCCCCACCCGCCGCGGCCGTACCTCTCGTCGTACCACGCGGCGGAGGACGGCACCACGCCGGGGCGCTCGCCCGGCAGGTCGAACCCGGTGACGTCGGCGAAGCCCCACTCGGTCGCGCGACGGGTGAAGTCCTCGAGCCCGAGCCGCAGGCCGAGCTGGTAGAAGTACCCGTCGCAGGACTGGATCAGCGCCTGCACGAGGTCGAGCGAGCCGTGGCCGGAGCGCCAGCACCCGAACCAGCGGCGGCCGTACTGGTATCCGCCCCGGCAGGGAACGTCCATGTGGGTGTCCGGTGCGGCCTCGCCCGACGCGAGCGCCATGGCGGCCACGGCGAGCTTGAACGTGGAGCCCGGCGGGTAGCGCGACTGCGCCGCGCGGTTGTACAGCGGGCGCTCCGGATTCTCCACGACGTCGTGCCAGGTCGTCCGGCTGATCCGTCCCGAGAACAGGTTCGGGTCGAAGCTCGGGCTCGAGTACAGGACCAGGACGTCGCCGTTGCGGGGATCGATCCCGACGATCGCGCCCTTCATCGAGTCCGGGAACTCGGTCGCCGCCACGCGCTGCAGGTCGAGGTCGATCGTCAGCCGCAGGTCCCGCCCGCGCTCCGGCGCCTGGAAGGCGTCCTCGCCGAACGGCCCCACGCCGCGGCCGAGCGCGTCCACCTCGCGGTACTCGGCCCCCTTGCGTCCGCGCAGGCTCGCCTCGTAGGCGCGCTCCACGCCGGCCTGCCCGATCAGGTCGCCGGGCGCGTAGACGTCGCGCGACGACGCGAGCTCCGCCTCGCTGATCTGTCCCACGTAGCCGAGCACGTGCGCGGTCTCGCCGCCCCACGGGTACACGCGCTTGGGCTTGGACTGGATCAGCAGGCCGGGGATCTCGCTCCGCCGCTCCTCGAGGCTCGACAGCGCGTCGAAGCTCAGGTCGTGGTCGAGGAGCACCGGCTGGCCCGGCGCGACGCGCCCCTGGCGGAGGAGCTCCCGGACCTCGTCGTCGGGCAGCCCCAGCAGGGGCGCGGCGACGCGCATGGAGCGCTCGAGCTCCTCCGGGCCGGAGGCCAGGAGCGAGGCCGAGTACGCGGGGAGGTTCTCGGCGAGGATCTCGCCGTCGCGGTCGTACACGAACCCGCGCGGCGCGCTCAGCGGCACGACGCGCACCTTGTTCGAGACCGCGCGCGCGAGGTAGTCGCGGTGCTGCAGGATCTGGACGCGGAAGAAGGCGAGGACGAGAACGCCGAGAAGCGCCGCGAGCACCCCCCGCGCCACACGGGCGCGGTGGTTGCGGCTGATCGCGTCGAACGGGGGCGCCGAGCGGAGGAACGAGCGCATCGGCGGCGCTCCCCTACTCGCGCACGAGCCGGAAGAGCAGCCCTCCCAGCGCGGCCGTGTAGAGCGCGCTGGCGGGGACCTCGCGGAAGAACCGCTCCTCGAAGGCGGCGACCGCGTCGGGGGCGCCCAGCAGCGTGGTGATCACGCCCGTCGCGAGCGCGGCGGCCGCCAGCAGACCCAGGTCGAGGGCGGGCACGTCGAGGTAGAGCGCCTCCTTGAGCTTCCCCACCGCGAAGCCCGCGACCGTGTACGCGAGCGCGTGCATGCCGAACCGGTCCACCTCGAGCGCGTCGGCGTTGAGGCCGAGGACGAACCCGAGCACGGAGCCCCAGAGCGACCCCCACCGGACGGCGCTGAAGACGAGCGCCATCACGTAGAAGTCCGGGGCCACGGCGCCGAACGCGATCCGCTCCTGCAGGACGAGCCGGCCGAGCAGGAAGACGCCGATCAGCGCCGCGAACCGGGCGCGGGTCCCGACGCTCAGGCGGTCGGGCGCGCTCCGGAGCGTGGCGAGCCGCTCGGAGCCGGCGATGCTCACGGCGCCGCCTCCGCGGGGTCCGCGGCGGCCAGGGAGTCCACGCGCCCGCCCTCGGCGGCCAGAGCCGGCAGCAGGCTCGCGCCCGGCCAGAACAGCGCCGAGGCGGCCTCCCGTCCTCCGAGCGCGTCCGCGTCGGCCGGGACGAGGACGAACACCGCGGCGGTGCGGTGCAGGTCCACGGCCGGGGTCAGCCGGTCCTGCTTCGAGAGCCGCAGCCGCTCGTCCTCGCGGACCTCGGCGATGGTTCCGAGCGGGATCCCGCGCGGGAACACGGGCCCGATGCCCGAGGTCACCACGGCGTCGCCGGGCCCGGCCTCGGACCGCAGCGGAACGACCAGCTCGAGCTCGCCGGCGTCGGTCGTGGCCGCGATGCCCGTCTCCGCCGTCTCGCCGCCCAGCGCGAGCGCGCTGGCGCGGAACTCGGGATGGCGCACGGTGAGCACGACGGCCGCGTCGCGGTCGGCCTCGACGGTCTTCCCCACCAGTCCGTCCGGCGTGACGACCGGCAGGTTGGCCGTGACCCCGTCGCGGGTCCCGCGGTCGATGAGGAGCGTGCGCGGCCAGCGCCCGCCGGAGGAGGAGAGGATCTCGGCGGCCACGAGCCGCGCCGGCACGCGCTCGCGGAACTCGAGCGCCTCGCGCAGCCGGAGGTTCTCGACGCGCGTCCAGCGGAGCTCCGCCAGCTCGAGCGCCCGGCTCTCGAGGTTCGCGCGCAGGCGCGCGTTCTCGTCGCGCAGGCCGAGGTAGCCCTCGACGTCGCGCTTCACGAGCAGCACCGGGAGCAGGAACCCGCGGTTCACGCGGCGCGCGACCTCGGCCTGGTCGCCGAGCGGAAGGTTGAGCGCCGCCAGCGCGGCGAGGCACAGGACCGCGAACACGACGTACTCGCGGCGGCCCCGCAGGCGGCGCACCTCAGCTCCTCCGCGAGTGGTTGAGGACGCCGCCGTACTTGACGGGCTCGTCGAGGATCCGCCCCGTGCCGCGCACGACGCAGGTGAGCGGGTCCTCGTCGACGTTGATCGGCAGGTTCGTCTCCTCGCGGAGCAGCGCGTCGAGCCCGCGCAGGAGCGAGCCCCCGCCGGTCATCACGATGCCGCGGTCGACGATGTCGGACGCCAGCTCGGGCGGCGTCCGCTCGAGCGCCGCGCGCACGGCCTCGACGATCGCCATGATCGGCTCCTGCAGGGCCTCGCGGACCTCGCTCGAGTGGATGCGCACGGTCTTGGGGATCCCGGACACGATGTCGCGCCCCTTGACCTCCATCTCCCGCTCCTCGCCGAGCGGGTAGGCGGATCCGATCTGGATCTTGATGCTCTCGGCCGTCTGCTCGCCGATGGCCTGGTTGTAGTTCTTCTTGAGGAAGCCGACGATCGCGTCGTCGAGCTCGTCGCCGCCCACGCGGATGGACGTGTCGCTCACGATCCCGGAGAGCGCGATCACGGCGATCTCCGTCGTGCCGCCGCCGATGTCGATGACCATGTTCCCCGTGGGCGTCTCGACGGGCAGCCCCACCCCGATCGCGGCGGCCATCGGCTCGTCCACGAGGTAGACTTCCTTGGCGCCGGCCGACTCGGCGCTGTCGCGCACGGCGCGCTTCTCCACCTCGGTGATCCCCGACGGCACGCAGACGATGACCTTCGGGCGCATCGGCATGAAGCGCTTGCGGAGGACCCGCTCGAGGAAGTCGCGGAGCATCTTCTCCGTGACCTCGAAGTCCGCGATGACGCCGTCCTTGAGCGGGCGGATGGCCTCGATGTTCTGCGGCGTCCGGCCCAGCATGTTCTTCGCCGCGAGCCCCACGGCCTTGACCGCGCCGGTGTCCCGCTCGAGGGCGACGACGGAGGGCTCGTTGAGGACGATCCCCTGCCCCTTCACGTAGATCAGCGTGTTGGCCGTGCCGAGATCGACGGCGATCTCGTTCGAGAGGAAGCCGCCGGAGCCGGATCTGAAGAGACCGAAGGCCATGTCTCCGCGGCGCACGGCAAGAGTGGGTCCGCCGGCGGCCGTACCGAAAGAAGGGGGAGGGCTAACTCGAACTGAGGACTAGGGATCCGCCCCGTGCGGCGCGGAACCTACGGAGCCCCCGGGGGGAACGCAAGAAACTTCGCGAATTGAAAGCCCCGAAGGCGCGGCCGCGGCGGCATTTACCCGCCGGACGGCCGGTCGCCGGCGGAGGTTCGAACGGGGCGCCCGGCCGGACCGCGCGAGTCGGGCGGCGAGCCGCTCCGCGTTTCGCGGCTGGCCGGCCGAGGCCCCCGCGGCGCCGCTATCTCACGCCGGTGTGCCCGAACCCGCCCTCGCCCCGTCCGGTCCCGGGCAGCTCCTCGACCTCACGCAGCCGCGCGCGCTCCACGCGCTGCAGCACGAGCTGCGCGATGCGGTCGCCGCGGCGGACGCGGTAGGTCTCGGAACCGAGGTTCATCACGATCACCTTGAGCTCGCCGCGGTAGTCGGCGTCGATCGTGCCGGGCGCGTTGGGCACGACGAGGCCGTGGCGCAGCGCCAGGCCGCTGCGCATCCGGACCTGCCCCTCCCAGCCGTCGGGGATCGCCAGCGAGAAGCCGGTCCCCACCGCCACGCGCTCGCCGGGCGCGATCGCGTGCTCGGCGGCTGCGCGCAGGTCGAGCCCGCTCGCGTGCTCGGTGGCGTACTCGGGAAGCGGCAGGTCGTTGCCCGGCAGGCGCCGGACGGGCAGGTCCACGCCGGCTTACAGGCGGCCGGCCGGGTCCACGAAGGGCAGCCCGAACGCCTCGGCGACGCCGGGGTGCGTGACGTCGCCCTCGATGACGTTGAGGCCGCGCCGCAGCGACTCGTCGCGTCGGCAGGCCTCGCGCCATCCGTGCCGCGCGAGGCGGCGGGCGTACGGGAACGTGGCGTTCGTGAGCGCGATCGTGCTCGTGCGCGGCACGGCGCCCGGCATGTTCGCGACGCAGTAGTGGATCACGCCGTCCACCACGTACGTGGGGTCCTCGTGGGTGGTCGGGCGCGTGGTCTCGATGCAGCCGCCCTGGTCCACGGCGACGTCCACGATGACGGAGCCCTCCTGCATCGTCGCCAGGTCGGCGCGCTTGACGAGGTGCGGCGCCTTCGCGCCCGGCAGCAGGACGGCCCCCACGACCAGGTCCGAGATGCGGATCCCGTCGCGGATCGTGCCCGGATCGGACAGCAGCGTCGTGACGTTGGCCGGCATCACGTCGTCGAGGTAGCGCAGGCGGTCGAGGTTCACGTCCAGGATCGTGACGTGCGCGCCCATTCCGGCCGCGATCTTCGCCGCGTTGATGCCCACGATGCCGCCGCCCAGGATCAGCACCTCGGCCCGGGGCGTTCCCGGGACCCCGCCGAGCAGGACCCCGCGCCCGCCGAAGAACTTCTCCAGGTACTTGGCGCCTTCCTGGATGGCCATCCGCCCCGCCACCTCGCTCATCGGGACGAGCAGCGGGAGCCCGCCCCCGGGCACCTCGACCGTCTCGTAGGCGAGGGCGACGACGCCCGCGTCGAGCACGGCGCGGGTGAGCTCCTCGGAGGCGGCGAAGTGGAAGTAGGTGAACACCGTCTGGCCGCGGCGCAGCCGCGGGTATTCGGCGGGGACGGGCTCCTTGACCTTGAGGATCAGCTCGGAGCCGCCCCACACCTCGTCCGCGGTGTCCACGATCCGGACGCCGGCGCGCGCGTACTCCTCGTCCAGGAAGCCGCTGCCCCGTCCCGCGTCGCGCTCGACCCAGACCTCGTGCCCGTCCTGCACGAGGAGCTCGGCCCCGGCGGGGCGGAGCGCGATGCGGTTCTCGAAGGCCTTGATCTCGCGCGGGACGCCGATCCTCACCGCCGCTCCCCTCCTCCGCTGGCGTGGTCGGAGACGGCGTGCGCCGCCTCCACGGAGAACGCCGGCTCGCGCCGGCGTCCGCTCGCTCCGATCGTCCCGCGCCGGGTCACGACCCCCGGCGCGAACGCTCCGGCCGGTGCCCGCGTCCCCCGCGGCGCTCCCCGCCCTCGCCGCCGCGCCCGCGGTCGCGGCCGCCGCGCTCCCGGCGCTCGCCGCCGTCGACGTCGCTCCCCGGCTGCCACGACTCGTCCTGCGCCGCGCGCAGCGAGAGCTTGACGCGGCCCTGCTTGTCGATCCCGATGAGCCGCACCGTGACGCGGTCGCCCTCGTTCATCACGTCCTCGACCTTCTCGACGCGGCCCTCGGCGAGCTCCGAGATGTGGACCAGGCCGTCCTTGCCCGGCATGAACTCCACGAACGCCCCGAAGGCCAGCACGCTCTTCACCACGCCCTCGTAGAGGCGGCCGATCTCGGGCTCGGCCACGATGGCCCGGATGCGCTCGAGCGCCTTGCGGCCGGCGGCGGGGTCCACCGAGGCGATGTTCACGGTGCCGTCGTCGTTCACGTCGATCTTGGCGCCGGTCTCCTCGACGATCCCGCGGATGATCTTGCCGCCGGGGCCGATGACCTCGCGGATCTTGTCCTTGTTGATCGTGATCGTGAGGATCCGCGGCGCGTACTCCGACAGGTCGCCGCGCGGCTCGGCGATCGTCTCCTCCATCCGGTCGAGCACGTGCATCCGGCCCGCGCGGGCCCGGTCCAGCGCGCGGTCGAGCACCTCGAACGAGATCCCGCCGATCTTGATGTCCATCTGCACGGCGGTCACGCCGCGGCGGGTGCCGGCGACCTTGAAGTCCATGTCGCCGAGGTGGTCCTCCAGCCCGAGGATGTCGGTGAGGATCGCGACGCGCTCGCCCTCCTTGACGAGGCCCATCGCGACGCCCGCGCAGTGCTGCGGGATCGGGACGCCCGCCTCCATGAGCGCCAGCGAGCTGCTGCACACCGTGGCCATCGAGGACGAGCCGTTGGACTCGAGGATGTCCGAAACGATCCGGATCGTGTAGGGAAAGCGCTCCTGCGCCGGGATCAGCGTGGAGAGCGCCCGCTCGGCGAGCGCGCCGTGGCCGATCTCGCGCCGTCCCGGCCCGCCGATCCGCCCCACCTCGCCCACGCTGAAGGGCGGGAAGTTGTAGTGCAGCATGAAGCTCTTGTGGTACTTCTCCTCGAGGTCGTCGATCATCTGCGTGTCCTCGGACGTGCCGAGGGTGACGACGCCGAGGCTCTGGGTCTGCCCGCGCGTGAAGAGCGCCGAGCCGTGCGTGCGCGGCAGCACCCCGATCTCGCAGGTGATCTCGCGCACGTCGTCGGGCCCGCGGCCGTCGGCGCGCCGGCCCTCGTCGAGGATGAGCCGCCGCATCTCGGTCTTCTCGACCTCCTCGACGACCTCGCGCAGGGCCCACGCCTGCGTGCCGTCGGGATCCAGCTCGGTCGCCAGCTCGTCGCGCAGCGTGCGCATCAGCTCCTGCCGGCGGTCCTTGTCGGGCTCGTCGAGCGCGGCGCGCACGCGGTCGCGGCTGCGCGTCCGCACGGCGTCCGCGAACGCCGCGTCGGGCAGCCGCGGCTCGAAGGCCTTCTTCGCGCGGCCGACCTGGGCGCGCAGCTCGTCCTGGAACGCGCAGAGCCGCGCGACCTCGCCGTGGGCGAGCCGCAGCGCCTCGAGCACGTCGGCCTCGGAGGCCTCGTGCGCGCCGCCCTCGACCATCACGATCGACTCCCTCGTGCCCGCGACGACGAGCTCGAGGTCCCCTGCCTCCACCTGGGGCAGGGTGGGGTTCACGATCAGCCGGCCGTCCACGCGCCCGACGCGCACCGCGGCGACGGGGCCGGCCCACGGGATCTCGGAGATCGCGAGCGCCGTCGAGGCGCCGACGAGGCCCAGCACGTCGGGATCGTTCTCCTGGTCGAAGGAGACGACCGACACGATGACCTGCACCTCGTGCATGTAGCCGTCCGGGAACAGCGGCCGGATCGGCCGGTCGATCTGCCGCGCGGCCAGGATCTCCCCCTCGCCGGGGCGCCCCTCGCGCTTGAAGAACCCGCCGGGAATCTTGCCCGCCGCGTACGACTTCTCGCGGTACTCCACGAACAGCGGGAAGTACCCCTTCGCGTAGTCGGGCTTGGGCGAGGCGACCACGGTCGCCAGCACCGCCGAGCCGCCGTAGCGGACCAGCACCGCGCCGTCCGCGAGCCGGGCCATCCGCCCGGTCTCCAGGGCGAGCGTTCGCCCGCCCACTTCGATCTCTCTTGTCACCATCGTTGGAATCCTTCCGTCCGCTACTTGCGGAGGTTCAGCGCGTCGAGCAGCCGCCGGTACTCCTCGAGGTCGGTGCGCTTCAGGTAGTCGAGCAGCCTGCGGCGGGTCCCCACCATCTTGAGCAGGCCGCGGCGGGAGTGGTGGTCCTTGGGGTGCGCGCGGAAGTGGTCGCCGAGCGAGTTGATCCGCTCGGTGAGCAGCGCGATCTGGACCTGGGGTGATCCGGTGTCGGCGTCGTGGCGGCGGTTCGTCGCCACGACCTCGGCCTTGCGCTCCCTCGCGAGGGGCACGGTCCCTCCCTCTGTGCGTGCGCGGCAGGCCCCTGCCCGCGTGCGCCGGCTCGGGCGCGGCCCCGCCGCGCCCCCTCGGGCGGCCCGGAGCCGCCCGGCCCGATCCCGATCGGGCGAAGCGGGGAATCTCGCACTCGCGGGGGCCGCGGACAAGAACCCGGGGAACCTGCGCGCGGGCACGGCCGCCGGAGACGCGCGGTCCCCGGACGCGCGGGTGGGGTCGCGAGAGAGGGGGAGCCCACCGTCGCGGGCGGGCTCGGCTCCGCGTCGGGTCGGCGAGCGGCGGGCGCGTCCCCGCTAGCGCGCTCCCGCCACGGCCGCCGCCCGCCGCAGGTCGGCCTCCATCTCGCGCGCCAGCTCCTCCGGCGTGTCGAAGCGGACCACGTCGCGCAACCGCTCCACGAACGCGATCTCCAGCCGGCGACCGTACAGCGGGCCGCCGTCCCAGCCCAGCAGGTGCGCCTCGAGCGTCGCCCCCTCCTCGTCGAACGTCGGCCGCGTCCCCCAGTGGACCGCGGCGGCGAACGCGCGGTCGTCGAGTCGGGCCCGCGCCGCGTAGACGCCCTCGGGAGGGAGCAGCTTCCGGCGCGGCACCGCGACGTTCGCCGTGGGGACGCCCAGCGACGCGCCGCGGCCGGAGCCGCGCACGACCACGCCGGAGACCCCGTAGCGCCGTCCGAGCAGCGCCTCGGCATCGTCCAGCCGTCCCGCCGCCACGGCCCGGCGGATCCGGGTGGAGCTCACGGCCTCGCCGTCCACGCGGAGCGTGGGCACGACCTCGAGCTCGAGGCCCAGCGCGGCCGCGATCGACCGCAGCTCGCCGGTGCCGCCGCCCCGCGCGCGGCCGAAGCGGTGACCCTCCCCCACGACGATCGTGGAAGCCCCGAGCTCCCCCGCCAGGACCTGGCGCACGAACTCGCCCGCCTCGAGCGCGGCGAACTCCGGAGTGAACGGGCGCACGTGCACGCGGTCCGCGCCCGCCCCGGTCAGGAGCGCGACCTTCTCGTCGACGTCGGTGAGGAGCGGCGGCGCGTCGGCTGGACGGAGGATCTCGAGAGGGTGCGGATCGAAGGTGAGGACGTCCGCCGCCGCCCCGGCCGCGGCCGCGCGGCGGCGCAGGGCCTCGAGGATCGCGAGGTGACCCCGATGCACGCCGTC
>DATBJZ010000131.1:0-14873 GCA_036556125.1 Gemmatimonadota bacterium
AGGCCGGCGGACACGCGCTGGCGTTCCACTCCTACGACCACGCGACGGACGGTCCGGCGGCCGCGAACCAGCTCGCCCGCTGCCGCCGCGTGGACTACCGCATCAAGGGCTACCGGCCGCCGCGCTCGGTGATCACGCCCGAGCTCTCGGACGAGGGTCTCGCCTGGCACAACGTGGAATGGCTGGCCAGCTCGACGCGGTCCCTGGGCGCCGATCGCCCCGGGCTCCGGTCGGGGGTCGTCCGGATTCCCGTCCTGCTGGACGACTGGGAGCTCTACTCGCGGGGGACGGCCTACGCGGACTGGCAGGCGCGGACCCTCGACACCCTCGCCGCCCACCCGCTGGCCGTGTTCTCGCTGCACGACTGCTACGGGCCCTTCTGGCTGCCCGGCTACGAGCGGCTGCTGGACCGCGTGCTGGCCCTCGGACCCGCGCGCACGCTGGACGAGGTCGCCGCGGACGCGGCGCTCGCGGCGGCGGAGTGGCCGTGAGCGCCGTCGTCACGGCGTTGATGCCGCTCCGCAACCATCATCCGGTGCACCTGCGGGCGGCGCTCGACTCGATGCGCGCCCAGACGCGCGCGGACTGGCGCCTCGTCGTCATCGTCGAGCCGGGCGAGCTGCCGACCTGGCGCGCTCGCCTCGCGGCCGACCTCGAGGACCCGCGCGTCGAGCTCGTCGCGAACGAGGGCCGGAAGCTCTCGGGGGCGTTCAACACGGGGATGCGCCGGGCGCGCACCGAGTTCGTGGCGATCCTCCTGGCGGACGACCGCTGGGCACCCGAGGCGGTGGCCGAGCTGGAGCGGGCCATCGCCGGGCGCCCGGACGGCGACTTCTTCCACTCCGGGCGGATCATCGTGGACGGCGACGACCGTCCCCTGAGCTCCGCGCACCTGCCGCGCGATTCGGTGCGGCCGGATGACTTCCTCGTGAGCTCGCCGGTCAAGCACCTGCTGTGCTGGCGCCGCTCGTTCGCGCTCGCCGCCGGAGGGATGGACGAGTCGCTGAACTGCGTGGGCCCGGACGATTACGACTTCCCGTGGACGATGGCCGAACGCGGCGCGGTCTTCGTCGCGATTCCCAGGCCCCTGTACCTCTATCGCGACCACCGCGACGGCTTTCGCCTCACCACGCACCTGCCGCTGAGCGTCCACGTCCGGGAGATCCGGCGGTTCATGCGGAAGCACGGCGCCCCAGAGGACGCGATCGAGCGGAAGGTCGCGGCGGCGAAGGCGGGCTACCTGCGCCAGTGTCTCTACCGGAACCGTCTGGACGCGTGGCTCGGGAGGGCGCTCGGACGCGAGCCCGGCGGGGTCTGGCGGGACGCGTACGGGTGACGCGCAGCCGGGTCGCGTACGGGTGACCGCGCCGCCGGGTCGCACCGGCACGCCGGAGGGGCCGCTCGGCGCCGAAGCCGCGGCCGGCTAGGGCCGCGCGGCGAACACCTCGCGGAACTCGGCCGCGGTGCGGCGGGCGTCGAACCGCTCCTCCGCCCGCCGCCGCGCCGCCTCCCCCAGCTGTCTGCGCCGCGCGGGATCGTCGATCAGGCTCGCGAGCGCTCCCGCCAGCGCCAGCGGGTCTCCCGGCGGGACGAGCACCCCGCTCACGCCGTCCTCCACGAGCTCCGGCACCCCGCCGACCGGCGTCGAGATTACCGGCAGCGCCATCGCCATCGCCTCGAGCACCGCGTTCGGCGTGACGTCCCGCCGCCCGTCCGCGGCCACGACGCAGGGCAGGACGAAGACGTCGGCTCCCGCGTAGGCGCGCAGGGTCCGGTCGAACGACCGGGCGCCCAGGAACCGCACGTGGTCGCCGAGCCCCAGACGGCGGTGCTCGCGCCGGAGCGCCACGAGGTAGTTCGTGTACAGTGGGTGCTCGGGTCCCCCCACCACGTCGCAGGCGAACCCGATCCCGCGCTCGCGCAGGAGCGCGCACGCGTGGAGGAGGTCCAGGAGCCCCTTCTGCTCGATCAGGCGCGCCACGCACAGGATGCGCGCGGGACGGGGGGCGGCGGACCCGCGCGCGGCGGGAGCCGCGAAACGCTCGAGGTCGAGGCCGTTGTAGACGACGCGGATGGGGGGCGCGCCGCCCCCCCCGGCTCGTGGGCCGAGGTGCGCCTCGATGAACGGCACGTTGTAGGCGGTGTTCGTGACGATCCGGTCGGCGTGCCGGAAGACGTCCGGCAGCGGGTGCCGGTACTCCGGATCGTGGAGCTCGTGCGCACGCGCCTGAACCGAGAACGGGATGCCCAGCAGCCGCGAGGCGACGAGCGCCACGAACGCGCACCGGTCGGCCCAGGGCGCGTGCAGGCGCTCGGGCCGCGCCGGCTCCAGGAGCGCGGCGAGACGGAGCGCGTCCCGGAACGCCTGCAGGTCGCCGTCGAGGGACTTTCGCGCGCTCCAGCGGCGGGACAGCACGAACGCGAAGGCGTTCGCGAGCGCCAGCGGGCGCGTCCTCGCGAGCCGCCGGCCGAAGGCGGCCACGTCCGACGGGGCGACCGCGGACGTGTAGCGCGTCCGCGCGACGAGCGCGCGCCCCTCCTCGCCGAGCAGCTCCTCGTCCTCGGCGCCGTCGGCCGCCACGAGAACCTCGACGCCGGCGGCGCGGAGGGCGGCAACCTCGCGCCGGACGAACGTCTGGCTCAGAACGGGGAAGTGCCACAGGTGGTACGCGATGGGTCCGGAGCCGGCGGGCGCCGCCGGCGGCGCGCCCCAGTCCAGCCTCCACCAGCGGAGGCGGTCGGCCGCGAGCCCGTGGAGGCGCTCGAGCAGGGCCCGGCGCCGTCCGGGCCCCGCGTCGGCGCCGCGGCGCGGGCTCGTCCGCCGCGCGACGGCCGGCAAGGCGTCGAGCAGCGCGCGCCGGACCTCGCGTCCGAGCGGCGGCGTCACCCGCCCCGGATCGCGGAGCCACGCCGCCCCCGGATCGCGCAGCGCCCCGCGCAGGTCGCGCAGGTCGCGCAGGCGCCGCGCGAGCGTCGCCGCGCGGCCGGCGGGCTCCGCGGGCGAGACGCACAGGAACTCCGGGACGCAGGCGATGCGCCACCGCGCGGCCAGCCGCAGGTCGAGGGCGTACGCGGACGGGGCGCCGTTCGGGCCGCGAGGCGGACCCGCGCCGCCGCGCGCGACCTCCGCAAGGGCCGACCGGCGGTAGATCCGGCAGGACGCCGGCAGGGGCCGGCCGCCGGCGAGCTCGCGGCGCGCGTCGAAGTCGGCGCGCGTGAGCGGCAGGAGCCGGGCCCTCGTGCGGCGGTGCCCCTGCCGCGACACCTGCCCGGCCGCGTCCGCCTCGAAGTGCAGCGGGAACACCGAACCCCTCTCGGGAGAGGCCGCGCACGCGTCGACCAGGCGCCGCAGCGCCCCGGGGAGGAGCCGTGCGCGCGGCTCCAGCTGCGCGACGAACGGCGTTCCGCCGAACGCGAGCGCCGCCGCGGCGGCCGGGCCGCCGGACCCGTGGACGAGGGCGAGCCGCCAGCGGACGCCCTCCTGCTCGAGCACCGAGCGGACGGCGCCTCCCGCGCGCAGCGGGGAGTCCGCGCCGCCGAGCGGGACGACGACCACGACCTCGGCGGCGGCGAGCACCGGAACGTCGGAGGCGAGCGCGCCTGCGGCGGGGGCGAGGACGTCGCCTCTCGCGACGTCCTCCCCACGCGATTCGCCCGCGAGCGGGGCCGTCACAGGACCTCCAGCGTCTCGGCGAGATCCGCGAGCGACCGCCGCGCGAGGAAGTCGCCGAGCCGGCTCCCGACCGGCCCCGCCGCGCCGCGCCGGAGCCGGTCGGCGAAGACGCGGGGGGTGAACGGGTGCGCCAGCAGCGACTCGTCGCACAGCTCCCAGTTCCCGCAGTTCATCGAGGCCACGACGTTGCAACCCAGCGTGGCGGCCTCGAAGAGGATGCCCGGCGCCGCGTCGAAGACGGACGGGCTGGCGACCGCGCGCGCCCGGCCCATCAGCTCGAAGACGCGCCGGCGGTCGGTGAGCATCCCGTGGTACGTCAGCCCCGGGGCGCGTCGCGGGACCTCGCCGACGACGTGGAGCCGCAGCCCGGGCAGCCGCCGCCCCATCTCCTCGACGAGCGGCCAGTTCTTCACCGCCCGCTCCCAGGAGTTGGCGACGAACAGGACGTCCACGTCCCGATCGTCCCACGGGCGGGCGAGGTCGGCGAACGCCAGCGCGTCGGCGTGGATCCACTCGGCGTACCAGACGACGCGCGGGTGGATCTTGCCGGCGTAGCCGGGAAAGAACGCGCGCGCCATCTCGAGGACGGGCGGCGCGTGCGTCATCACCAGGGTCGCGCGTTCCACGGCGTCGGCCTCGCTGGGGTAGATCAGCGACAGCGCGACCCCGCGCCGGATGCGCGCCATCTGCTCCTGCAGGTCGCGGACGCGGCGCAGGGTGACGCCCTGGTCGATCTGCCGGAACCCGGACGCGAGGAAGACGAGGGGCCGGTCGGGAGCCGCGCGCCCGAGGGCGTAGGCCGCGGCGTCGCCCACCGCGAGGATCACGTCCGGGTCGAGCTCCCGCACGAGCGCGGCGAGCTCCGGCTGGGGGGCGCCGAGCCGCTCGCGCAGGACGAGCGTGTGGACGCCGTCGAGGCCGTCCGGGTTCCCGGCGGCCGGCCCGAAGAGCAGCCTGAAGAAGTCGAGGTCGGACGGATCGACGATCGTGACGTACGACGCGTCGAGCCCGCGCTCCCGCAGGCAGCGCAGCAGCCGGTAGCTCGCCGTCGCGGCGCCGCCCCAGCCCGGCACCTCGTAGCAGCCCAGGAGGACCCGCGTCACCGCGCCGCCCCCGCCGGCGCAGCCCCGGACGCGGCCTCGACGGGAGGCTCGCGCGTCCAGGTCAGTTGGGGCCGCACCGACCCCGCCCTCTTCCCCCGCCACTCGTTCGCCAGGTCCGCCTCGCGCACCTCGAAGACGAGCAGGTCGTCGGCGTGGTAGGCCGTCTTGCCGCCGTGCCGGGCGAACTGCATGCCGATCCGGTGCAGCCCGTCGTTCAGGAAGTCGCCGGGGACCCGGCAGCGGTCGCGCACGAGGCCGCGCGACACCGGGCGGCTCACCCACCCCGGCTCGTGGAACGCGCCGCCGCCGAAGATCAGCCCTCCGCTCTCGGTCTTCACCTGGAGGACGGGCTGCAGCTCGGCGCCCTCCTGCAGGTTCCACCACTCGACCTCGAAGACGAAGGGCGTGCGCACGGTGATCGGGTCGGCGGGAGAGCCGCCCTCGGGCATCACGCGCACGGCGTGGAGGCGGAGCGAGTCGTTGCCGGGCCGACCCTCCGGGTCCCAGCTGCGCTCGGTGATCGGGGTGAGCGTCGCGTCCACGTAGCGCGCCACGACCTCGGCCGGCAGGCCTTCGTCCCGCACGCGCCCGGCCTCGATCCAGAGCAGGCGGTCGCACAGGCTCTGCATCGCCGGGAGGCTGTGGCTCACGAAGAGCACCGTCCGGCCCTCGCGGACGACGCTCGTCATCTTGCCCATGCACTTGCGCTGGAAGGCGGCGTCCCCCACCGCCAGCACCTCGTCCACGAGCAGGACCTCGGGCTCGAGGTTCGCCGCCACCGAGAACGCCAGCCGCGCGTACATCCCGCTCGAGTAGTGCTTGACCGGCGTGTCGAGGAAGCGGTCCACCTCGGCGAACGCCACGATCTCGTCGAAGCGGCGCTGGATCTCCGCGCGCTTGAGGCCGAGCACCGCGCCGCTCAGGAAGACGTTCTCGCGCCCGGTCAGCTCCGAGTGGAAGCCGGTGCCGATCTCGAGGAGCGAGCCCACGCGGCCGCGGATCTCGGCGCGCCCGGACGTCGGCTCGGTGATGCGGGTCAGGATCCGCAGCAGCGTGCTCTTGCCGGCCCCGTTCTTCCCGAGGATGCCGAGGACCTGCCCGCGCTCCACCTCGAACGAGACGTCGCGCAGCGCCCAGATGCGGTCGCCGGAGAACCGCGGGTCCGGATCGCCCGGCGCCGCGGGGCCGGCGGACGCCGGCGCGCGGCCGAGGCCCCGGCGCAGGGCCGCGCCGGCCACCTCGGCGAGGGTGCGCCGGCGCCACCGGCTGCGGCCGATGCGGTAGACCTTGGTGAGGCCCTCGGCGCGCACGGCGAACGCGCTCACGAACCGTCCCCGCCGGCCTGGAACCGGGCGATCATCCGTTCGGTCCACTCGTCCGCCTGCCGCCGGTACGTGGGCGGCGACGTCGGCGAGGAGGCGGGCTCGCCGAGGGCATCCAGCACCCGGCCGACGGTGACCCCCAGCCGGTCGGCGACGTCGTCCTCGTAGACCAGGCGCAGGGGCGACAGCCCGCGGGCGTCGAACCAGGCCCCCCACGACCGCTCCGCCCGCTCGATCTCGCGGATCCGGTTCTCGATGGCGCCCCGCCAGAACTCCGGCAGCGGGCGCGCCTGGCGAGGAGGCGCCCCGGGGCGCTGCTGGAACACGCCGGTCGCGCCGGCACGCCACATCGAGATCGCCTGACGGAGCCGGTCGCGCCGCGCGAGGTGGACGCAGAGGAGCGGGCCCGGCCAGCGCTCCAGGAATCCGGCGGCCACCGGCCCCCGACCGGCCAGCGTCCGCTCCAGGTCCGGCCACATGACCTTCACGCCGAGGACCCCGTTCGGGGTGCGCGCCTCGTCGAGGAGCCGCGCCGCCCACGCCGGGCCGGGCCCCGTCCCCCACTGCGCGGCGTAGACGGCCGCGACCGGCGGATGCAGGTACTCGTCGATGCGGCCGGCCCGGCCGGTCCCGGACAGGGACTCGCACAGGACGCCGCTCCCCGAGCGGGGCGTGGCGCAGACGAGCAGGGTGCGGAGCGCGACGGCCGGGTCAGACGACGTCGGCAAACGTCCGCTCCATCCGGCGGAAGTAGAAGAGGCCGCCGACGAGGAGCACGACGACCGTGGCGGCGGAGACGGCGATGGTGGGGGCGGGCGGGTTCGTGCCGAGCAGCGCCCAGCGGAAGCCCTCCACGACGCCGGCCATCGGGTTGAGTCCGTAGAGCGCGTGCCATTTGGACGACAGGAGGCTGCTCGGGTAGGCGACCGGCGTCGAGATGAGCCACAGCTGGACCAGGAACGTCGTCCCGTACCGGACGTCGCGGTACTGCACGTTCAGAGCCGAGAGCCAGAGGCCCACCGCCAGCGCCGTCGTCGCGCCCAGCACCAGGAAGAGCGGGGCGGCCAGGGACGCAAGAGTCGGCTCCCAGCCGTAATACGCCATGAGGCCCCCCAGCACGAGCAGGGCCACGCCGACGTCCACCAGCCCCCCCAGCACGGAGGAGAGCGGGATCAGCAGCCGGGGGAACCAGACCTTCGTGACGAGCCGCTCCTGCTCGATCAGGCTGTTTCCCGCCTGCACCAGCGAGTTCGCGAAGTACGTCCACGGGATGAGTCCCGTGTAGACGAACAGCGGGTAGGGAACGCCGTCGGACGGGATCCGCGCCAGCCGGTGGAACACGATGCTGAACACGGCCATGTTCGTCGCCGGCTGGAAGATCGCCCACGCCGCGCCGAACGCCGTCTGCTTGTAGCGCACCTTCACGTTGCGCCACACGAGGAACAGGAGCAGCTCGCGGTGGCGCCACAGCTCCGGCAGGTCGAGCGGAACCAGCCGGCGGGTGCGCTCGATGACGACGACGCGCTCGGCGGCGCCGCCGTCGGGTGCGGTGGCCGTGGACATCAGAGGCGCTTCAACCCCTGCAGCCTGCGGAGCGCGCTCCGGGCCTCCTCCACGAGCGGCTGCAGCTCGGGGTCGGCGTCCGCCCAGTCGCGGGCCACGCGCGCGTACTCGCGCGAGGCCGCGGGCACGTCGTCGAGCGCCTCGTAGGCCTGCGCGAGCCGGAGCTTCCCGTAGGTCGCAGAAGGATCGTGGTGGATGACGCTGCGGAGCCACGGCAGCGCCGCGCGCGCGTCGCCTTCGCGGAGCAGCATCTCGCCGACGCGGAAGCGGAGCGCGGAGTGGAGGAAGCAGCGGGATCCCGGACAACCGCCGTCCACCTCGGGGAGCGCGGTCTGCAGGTCGCGCAGCGCGGCACGCCGGTCCCCGCGCGCCGCCGCGCCGATCCCGCGCAGCGCCAGCGGCAGACCGGCTTCGCCGCGCGGGAGACCGCCGCGGTCTCCGGCGAGCGACTCCAGGGCGCGGAGCTGCTCGGTGTACTCGGTCCACCGTCCGGCGGCGGCGGCGTGCGCGCCCAGCAGGAGACGGTCGCCGGGAGCGGGGTCGGCCGGGAGGGCGGCGGCCGCCCGGGACGCGGGACCGCCCACCGGAAGGCCCATCAGCGCGGTGATCAGGATCGTTCGCGGTCCGCCCGGCTCACCCGCGTAGTTCCCGATGCGGATCGAGCCCTCGGAGCTGAGCAGGATGTCCGCCGCTTCGCGGAGGCGGCCGCGGTACAGCGCGAGCCGCGCCCTGGCGAAGAGTCCGGCTTCCCGATCGGGCGCCGCGCGTCCGGGGCGCGTCAGCTCGTCGGCGACCGCGAGCGTGCTGCGCCAGTACGCCGCCGTCCAGGCGAGAGGCGAGAGGACCTCGCTCAGGATCTCGGGCGGCACGCCCGAGAGCTCGGGCGGGTCGCCCCAGGCGAGCTGCATCGCGAGATCCGTCGCCAGCGTTTCCCGGCTCGCGGGGTCGATGCGCCTCTGCCGCGCCTGCAGCCGTGCGACGCGGGCGCTGTCCTCGTCGATGAAGGCGTGCTCGATGAGGTGCACGTAGGCGGGTCCGAACCCCGGATCCAGCTCGGTCGCCCGCAGCAGCGCGCCCTGGAACCGCTCGTCGGGAAGCAGCATCTGCGCGCCCCCGTGGTGCAGCGCGTCGCCGTACTGGTACCAGCCCTCGACGTCGTCCGGGTAACGGCGCGTGAACGGCTCGAGCGCGCGGATGACGTCGCCCCACAGCGCGGGCGCGGTCGCCTCGATGAGCATGGCCTCGCGTTCCGGGAGCTTGTGCGCGAGGCTCGCGGCCCGGTCGAAGTAGGGCTGCGACTCCACGCCGGCCGCGAGCCAGCCCATCGTGGTCCCGAGGCGGGCCAGCGCGAGCGCGAACGTCGAGTCCGCCTCGACCGCCTTCGTGAACTCGGCGCGCGCCTCCTCCCAGCGGGAGCGCCGGAAGAGCTGCTCGCCCGCCAGGTACGCCTTGAGCGCGTCGAGCGACGACGTCGTGATGCTCCGCACGTCCGGGGGCGTCCGGCCGGGCTGCGCGAGCGGCGTGGCGCGGAGCACCTCGAGGCTGAGGCGGTCGACCAGCGCCGGCACGCTGTCCGGGTCGCCGCGCACCTGGACCTCGCCCTCGAGCCGGCCCGTGGAGAGGTCGTGCACGCGCGCCGAGAGCCGGACCTCGCCGCCGAGCGCCACCATCGAGCCGAGCAGCGCGTGCCGCGCGCCCACCTCTCGCGCGATCTCGAGGGCCCCCTCGTCCGCGGGCTCCGCCTCCCCCGTGAACGCGGAGCGCCAGCGGCTGATCACCGTCCGCGGCGCGATCGTGCGCACGCCCACGGCGCCGTCCAGGTTCGCCGAGAGGAGGTCCACCATCCCCTCCCGCCACAGCTCCGCGTCGTCGCCCACGACCCGGAACGGAAGGACGGCGAGTCCGGGCTCGGGTCCGGCCATCGCCGCCTCGGGACCCAGCGGGGTCGTGCCGTCGCGCAGCAGCGCCGCGAGGCCCGCCAGGCCGAACAGGAGCGCGAAGGCCATCACGCCCCCGAGGAGCGCCCGACCCCACGTGAGGTGCGGCAGGCGGCCGCGGCTCACCGAGTCGCGCACGTCCCCGAGGTCGATCTCCCACGCGCCGGGGACCTCCTCCCTGCCCGCTCGGCCCGCGGTGGAGGGGTGGGACTGCACCCACGCCGTGGCCAGGAGGATCAGGAGACCGATCGCGAGGAGGACCACCGCGGCCGGGACGAACCAGCGCGGGAGCCCCAGCTCGTTGACGAAGAGCGAGGTGACCTGCAGCAGGAGCCAGGAAGCCGCGAGGTAGGCGACCAGGACCCGGACGACCGGGGCGCGACGCAGGCGGGAAACCACGTTTTCGGCGGCCATCGCGCGGAAAGATCGGCGCCCCCGGCGGAGCGGGGAAGGCCGGGCGGGGTCGTGCACCGGGCCGGATTCCGCGGACGTCGACCCCGGGGGATGAAGCAGCTCCTCCTCCCGTTGGACGCGATGGGAACGTCGGTGGACGGGGCACGAGGCCGCACGGTAGCTTGAGCCGGCGCTCCGAGCGGACGCCGGCCGGCGCCGAGACCGGCGGGCGCCCGAGTGCACCCCTTCCAGGGAGGGATCCATGACGGGATGTCGAGTCCGCCCCGCCGCTCCGTCGGCGATCGTGCTCGCGGCGGTCGCGCTGGCCTTCCTCTCCGGATGCGTCCTCGCGGCGGCCGGCGCCGGAGCCGGCGGCGCCATCTACCTGACGAGCCGCGGCGCGGAGTCGATCGTGGACGCCTCCGTGCCCGAGGTCGCCGACGCGGTCACCGACGTCTTCGCGGACCTCGGCATCCGGACGACCGGAACGACGACCGAGCAGGGAGGCGACGAGCGCGAGGTCCGGGGCAAGAAGGAGGACCTCGACGTGACCGTGCACTTCGAGCGCGAGAGCCCGTCCACCACGAAGGTCGAGGTCACCGCCCGGGAGAACGTCGCGGAATGGGACCGCGACTACGCCAAGCGCGTGCTGGAGCGCATCGTGGAGGCGAGCTGACGTTTCGGCGGGCGACCGCCGGCGCGCCGGGCACCGCGTTCGGGTCGCGGGCGACGTGACGCCGGACACGCTCCCCGCGGTGCGCGCGCCCGACTTTCCCGAGCGCCTCGAGTGGCTCCACGTCGAGCGCCCTCTGCGGCTGGCCGACCTCCGCGGCAAGGTCGTCCTCCTCGATTTCTGGACATACGGCTGAATCAACTGCCTCCACCTGCTCCCGCGGGTCCGGGAGCTCGAGACGCGGTTCGGCGACGCGCTGGTCGTGGTCGGCGTGCACGCCGGCAAGTTCACGGCCGAGCGCCGGACCGCCAACCTCGCCGCCGCCTGCCTGCGGCTCGGCGTCCATCATCCCGTCGTCAACGACCGGCAGTTCCGCACGTGGCGCGCCTACGCCGTCCGCGCCTGGCCGACGGTCACGTTCGTGGATCCCCGCGGGCGCGTCGTGGCGCAGCAGGCGGGTGAGGTTCCGCTCGAGGCGCTGGTCGAGTTCACGGGGCGGCTGGTGGAGTCGCACGCGAAGGACGGCTCGCTCGTGCGGGGTCCGTTCGCGCTGGCGCGGGAGCCGGCGGAGCCGCCCACCGGCCTTCTCCGCCATCCGGGGAAGGTCCTCGCCTCCGATGACGGGCGCCTCTTCGTCGCCGATTCCGGGCACGACCGGGTCCTGGAGCTGCGGATCGACGCCGGCGCTGCGGCAACGGCTCCGCACGCCGGCGGCGCGGAGTCCGCGAGCGGGGGCGCGGCCGCGAGGGGCGCGCCTCGCGCGCGGCTGGTCCGCGCCTTCGGCTCCGGCGAGGCGGGATTCGAGGACGGTCCTGCATCGGAGGCGCGCTTCCGCGAGCCGCAGGGCATGGCGCTGGTCGGCGACTCGCTCTTCGTGGCCGATCGCGCGAACCACGCGGTGCGGCGGGTGGACCTCGCGACCGGACGCGTGGAGACGGTCGCGGGCACGGGAACGCTCGGCGGCGCGATGCGCGCGGGACCCGCGCTCCGTACGGACCTCCGCTCGCCGTGGGACGTGTGCGCCGCCGGGCCGGAGGGCGCGCCGGCGAGCGGGGAGGCGGCACGCCATCCCGGGGGTGCCGCCGGCGCCGGCACCCTGTTCGTCGCGATGGCCGGGGCGCACCAGATCTGGCGGCTCGACCCGGCGTCGGGGCGGATCCACCCCCACGCGGGATCCGGCGCCGAGGAGATCCACGACGGGCCGCTCGCCGAGGCGGCGCTGGCCCAGCCCTCCGCGCTCGCGATCGCCGACGGCCGCATCTGGTTCGCCGACTCCGAGACGTCGGCCGTCCGGTGGGCCGATCTCGATCCCGTCGGCCGCGTCGGCACCCTCGTGGGCACCGGACTCTTCGACTTCGGCGACCGCGACGGGTCCGGCGACGAGGCGCGCCTCCAGCACTGCCTCGGCGTGACGTGGCACGGCGGCGGCCTGTTCGTCGCCGACACCTACAACGGCAAGCTGAAGCGCGTGGATCCGGCGAGCCGGGCGTGCGTCACGTGGGCGGACGGACCGGCCGGCGCGGAGGCCGGAAGGGGCTCACCGCTGCACGAACCCGGGGGCATCTCGGCGGGCGCCGGCGCGCTCTGGGTGGCCGACACGGGCCACCACCGGATCGTGCGGTACGATCCGGCGAGCGCGCGGGGGCAGGTGGTCGAACTCCACGAGACCGGGGCGACCTAGACGACGGGGCGGAGTCCACGACCGCCGGGCCCCCGCTGCGGCACCTGCGGCCGCGCGGCCCGTGGGTCCGCCGACCGAGCGTGTCGTACAGCGAGAGAGGTGGAGCCCACCGCCGCCGGGCTCCCCTCGGCACGGCGGGACGCTACTCCCGCGTGACGCTCGTCAGCCGCCGCGCCGCCGCCCTCGCGTCCTCGACCATCGGCTGCAGCTCCGGGTCCGCGTTGCGCCACGCGTAGGCGAAGAGCTCGTAGTCCTCGCGCGCCTCCTCGTACTGCCCGAGCTCCTCGTGGATCCGCGCGCGGCGGCGGATCGCGAACGAGTCCAGCTCGAAGGACCGCCAGTAGCGGAGCGCATCCTCCCAGCGGCCCGCGTCCTCGAGCACGTCCGCGGTGATCCAGCGCAGGGTGGCGTTGACTCCCTGCGCGATGCCGTACCCCGTCGCCTGGCGCACGGACCGTTCGAGCGCGTCGAGGCCGCGCGCGGTGTCGCCGCCGCGGGCGAGCGCGTAGCCCTCCACCCCGAGCGCCGCCCCCTCGGCGAGCCGCGCGGTCGCCGAGTCGCCGGCCGCGAGCAGGCGCGGGACGGCGGCCCGGACGCGGCGGACCACCCCCTCCGCCTCCGAGGCCCGTCCGGCGTCCACGGCGTGCAGGGCCTGGAAGAACGAGGACGCGTCCCGCAGGCTGTCAGGGACCTGCAGCGCGAGCTTCTCCTCAACCAGCCCGGGCGGCACCGGCAGTCCCTCGCCGACCATCAGGAAGAGAACGGACGTCACGAACTCGGGCGGGAGCGGGAGGTCCTCGAGCGCGCCGAGCGCGTCGTGGAGCTTCCCCTGGTTCAGGAGGTTGAAGACGCGCATGACCGCGGCCGGCACCGCCGGCTGCGGGTCCTCCAGCGCGAGCTCGAAGAGGCGCTCCTGGGTCTCGGCGAAGCGAGGGTTCCAGAGCCGGGCGCCGAGCCGCATGGGCGCGCTCGACCCCGAGAACGTGTCGGCTGCGGCAACCGCTCTCCGGCGATCCGCAGGGGAGCCGAACGCGGCGCTGAACGCCAGCTCGTGCAGGTTCGCCGCCTCCGGATCGGGCGAGAGCTCCCGGTGGCGGTCGAGGAGGCGGCGCGCCGCGGAGCTGTCGGCGTCGCCGAAGGCGACGTCGATCAGGTGCAGGTACGCCGGTGCGAAGCCCGGGTCCAGCGCGACCGACCGCTCCAGGGCGGCGCGGATCTCGTCGGGCGTGGCGAGCAGCTGCGGCCCGAGGTGGAAGAGGGCGTCCCCGTACAGGTACCACGCCTCCGCGTCGTCGGGGTACTTCTCGGTCGCGGTGCGCAGCACGTCGAGGCTCGCCGCATCGCCCCTCAGGAGCCCCAGCTCGCCGCGGACGAGCAGCGCCTCGCGCTCCGGCATCCGATCGACCAGCCGGCTCGCCCGCTCGACGTACTGATGCGCGGCGTCGCTCTCCACGCTCTCCGACCAGCCGTACACGTTCCCGAGCCGGTAGAGCGCGAGCGCGAAGGTGGAGTCCGCCTCGACGGCCTGCTTGTAGGCGGGGATCGCCTCGTCGAAGCGCGAGCTCCGGAACAGGCGCTCGCCCTGGAGGTACGCCTTCAACCCGGGCACGGACGTGGTCGTGACGCGGGCGAGGCTCACCGCCGGCAGGTTGCCGCCCCCGCCCTGGAGCACGGCGCGCAGGACCTCGACCGAGAGGCGGTCCACGAGCGGCAGGACCTCGTCCGGCGAGCCCTCGACCTGCGCCCGCCCCAGCAGCTCCCCGCCCTCGACCTCGTAGACGTCGGCGGCGAGGCGCACGTCGGATCCGACCGACACCGCCGAGCCCACCAGCGCGTACCGCGCTCCCGTCCGGCGGGCGACCTCGAGCATCGTGGCGAGGTCGGCGACCTGCCCCTCCCCGCCGACGCCTTCCTGCCAGCGGGCGAGAACGGTGCGGCTGTCGATCGCGCGCAGTCCCGCCGCGCCGTCCAGGTTCGTGGAGAGGAGGTCCACCATCCCCTCGTGCCACACGTCGAGACCCGGACCGTGCGCCTCGAACGGCAGGACCGCAACGCCGGGCGCGGCGCTCTCCGCGGCCGCGGCGTCCGGTCCGAGCGCGGGTGCCCGACCCTTCACGAGGACGAACGCCGCCGCGGCGACGACCAGCACCGCGAAGGCGATCGCTCCCGCGAGCAGGGCGCGTCCCCAGGTGAGGTGCGGCAGGCGCCCGCTCGAGACGGACTCGCGCACGTCGCCGAGGTCCACCTCCCAGGCGCCGGGCAGCTCCTCCGCGCGGGCGAGCGCCGCGGTTCCCGGACGGCTCTGCACCCACGCCGTGGCGGCGACGATCACGAGCCCGATGGAGAGCAGCAGGACGGCGGCCGGGACGAACCAGTCCGGCAGACCCAGCCGGTCCACGAAGAGGTCGGCGACCTGGAGGAGGAGCCAGGAAGCCGCGAGGTAGACGCCGAGGATGCGGAGGAGACGCGCCTCGCGCAGGCGGGTCCAGAGGGAGGCGCTCACCGGGATCCCTCGGCGGCGCGGGGCG
>DATBJZ010000132.1:0-2197 GCA_036556125.1 Gemmatimonadota bacterium
GCGTATTCCAGTGCGTCGGGGCCGCTCCCGAGCCGGCGCAGGCGCGCCAGCGGCGCCTCGCGAAGCTCCTCGAGCGGCAGCTCGACCGTGCGGCCGCTGCGCAGAGAGAAGACCAGCCGCCCCGCCGGAACGCGGTCCGTGGAGAGGGGCACCGTGAGCGCGAACCCGGCCTCGGTCGGAGCGGAGGTCGACTCTCCGAACGTCGCGCGGAGGTGTCGCTCGAGGTCGGGTCTCGCGTGGAGCCGGGCGGTCTCGGCGAGAACCCGGCCCTCGGGGTTCCGGAACGAGACGGCCGTCACGGGATCCCGCGGGTGGACCGCCCACCCTGCGAGTCGAACGGTCTCCGTGAGGAGCGACGCCCGCCGGTTCAGCACCTGGTTCGCGAATCCCAGGTACTCGGGCCGGATCGGATTCGGGCGGCGCCTGTCGACGGCCGCCCCGGATCGGACCAGCAGGCGAAGCTGGTCCAGGAACGAGGCCGGAACCCTGGAGACGTAATTCGGGAGATGGGGGTCGAACGGGCCGAGGAGCGCCGGGCGGCACTCCAGGCGGTCCCCCTCGCAGGCCGCGTCGATCTCCTGCGCCACCTGGCGGTAGAAGGCGTCCGCCTCCCCGGCGGAGCCGCCGAGGCCCGCCTCCCGGACCGCATCGCGAAGCGCCCAGCCGAAGATGCCGGTGCCGATCTCGCCCGCGAGACGCGGAGCGCCGCCCGAGAACGACGCCCAGTGTTCGCCTCGCCTCCCGTCCAGGTGCGGCTCCAGCCGGCGGAAGGCGGGACTCACCGCGTACGCGCGCCGGCGGACCTCCCGCGGCGCGGGCACGCCCGGCCGGGGAGGGTCGGGTGTGATCCGGAGCAGCGAGCCGTAGGCGTCCTGGAACGCGGGGCTCGCGAACTCGTACTCCGTGAACGCGCCGAAGACCTTCAGGTTGACGATCCGGAGCGCGAGGGCGGACAGCCCGACGATCAGGGCCGGCACGAGCACGAGCGGCGCGACCTCGCGAGCCGCGGCGCGCAGCCCCGGCGCCTCCCGCACCCGGACCCACACGCCCAGGAGCGCGAACAGGGCGAGGTACGCCAGGATCAGCGCGTTCTCCTGACGGGTGTGCCAGAGCACGGCCAGGGCCGCCCCCGTCAGGATCGCGACCGGGAGGCGGGCCCCGCGATCGAGCAGCGCGACCAGGCCGGCGGCGCCCAGGAGGAGGGTGGGCGCGTAGAGCGCGTCCGGCAGGATGAAGCTGTTGACGTAGAAGCTGAAGGGGTGGAACGCGACGGCCGCGAACACCGCGGCGGCCGGGACCTGCGGAACGCCCGCGCGCCAGAGCGCAAGCGCCAGCAGCGCCCCCGCCGCCAGCAGGAGGAGCTCCGTCGCCGCGCGCAGGGGGAACCCCGTCGCGCGGGCGGCGGCGATCCACAGCGGGTAGGCGGGCTGCCGCGTCAGGCCGCCGCGGTCGTACGGCACGCCCCAGTACCAGCCGTCCGCGGAGGTCACGTACCAGACGTCGTCGAACGGGAAGTCGCGCACGACGATCTCGTCGCGGGCGACGCTCCAGAGCTTGAGACCTCCGAGCACGAGGACGAGACCGATGAAGACGATCGGGACCGTCGTCCGGCGGGGCGATGGGCTGCGCCGCGGCTCGAGCGGGGGATCGCCGAGGGGGACGGGGGTCCGTTCGCGTCGCGCGGACGACGCCGTGGGGGCCGGCGGGCGCACGGGACCGCTAGCTGTAGCCGAATTCCGGGAGCAGGTCCCGGAAGGCGTCGGAGCAGATCTCCTGCATGCGTTCGTTCAGGTCACGGCGCCAGCGGCCGACGGACGCGCGCACGTTCGGGCTCGTGACGTGCTGGCGCTCGGCGCCCCCGCCCGCCTCGCTCGCCCGCTGGAGCATCGCCTCGGCCGCCCCGGAGCCCGCCTCCAGGTCCAGGTAGCGGAGGATCCGCTCGAGGGTCGGGGCCGGTGACTCGATCAGGTCTTCGTAGCGGACCAGCAGGGCGTCCGCCCCCCGCTCGCGCCACGCGTCGAGCAGCTGCCCCGCCGCCTGGCGGATCCGGAGGACGAACTCCTCGTCCGTGCGGACGTGCTCGCGGCCGAACCCCACGCGGTTCGTTCGGGCGTTGTACGCGTGGATGGAGCAGATCATGTCGCGGAAGTCCCGGATCAGGAAGATCTCGCGGCCTCCGGGGAACAGCTCCCGCGCC
>DATBJZ010000133.1:0-5746 GCA_036556125.1 Gemmatimonadota bacterium
GAGTCGGCGCTCGACCGCGACCTCGCGGAGCGGACGCGCCGCGGGGACGACCTCGAGGAGATCTGGCGCGTCGCCCGCGAGCGGCTCCGCCTGCGCGGCGGCGTTCCCGGCGGGCCCCCTTCGGCCGCCAGCGGCGGGTGAGTCCTCGATTTCGTTGACACCCCTCCCGCGCGGAATCCAGATTCGCGCCCCCGGGGACCGAGCACCGTCCCCGTCTTCCTTCCCGACAGATCGGACGCTTCGATGCGGCCGTCCACTCCGGCCCAGCCGGCCCTGCCCCTCGCCGATCCGGGCATCCCGCCGGGACGCGCGCGCCCCGGACGGGCATCCGCACCCGGCAGGCCGCCGCGCGCGGGGGGCGGCCGGGGTTCGTCCCGCACCCCGGCGCCGGACGCCGGGTCCGCGCATCCCTCCCGCGGGCAGGTTCCGCTCCCGTTGCCGGCCGCCGAAGACCGCGACGCGCGGCGCAGGCGGGGCGCGCCCGCGGCGGCGACGGGCGACCTCACCCGCATGTACCTGCAGGAGATGGCCCGCGCCTCGCTCCTCACGGCCGAGGAGGAGGTGACGATCGCGCGGGAGATCGAGGAGGGCACGGCGTCGCTCCGGGGATGCCTGGAAAGGGCCGGCGTCCTCACCGCGGCCGCCCGCGCCGCCCTGCGTCCCGCGTCCGGTCGGGAATCGGGCGGCGGTCGCGGCTCGCGCAACGGCGGCGCATCCCTCCTGCGGGGCGAGGCGTCGGTCCGGGTCGTGGCGGCACGGGGCCGCCGCGCCGGCGGACCCTCCGCGTCCGCGGCGCCGCCGGCCGCGGGGGCCGGATCGGGGGGATCCCCGGGCGCCGGCGCGGAGCAGCTCGCGCTGCCGCTGGGCTTCGCCGCGCTCTCGCGCCTCGCCCGCGATCTCCAGGGGCGCCGCTCCGGCGTGTCGCGGGTGCGCGACCGGCAGCGGCTCGAGCGGGAGACGGGCCTCGGGCTCGAGGAGCTGGAGCAGGTGCTGGCCGAGGCCCGCCGCGCCGAGGCGCGCGTCCTCAAGGCGCAGCGCCGGATGGTGGAGGGCAACGCGCGGCTCGTCGTCTCGATCGCGAAGCGCTACGTGGGCCGCGGCATCGAGTTCCTCGACCTGATCCAGGAGGGGAACAGCGGCCTGCTCCACGCGACCGAGAAGTTCAACCACCGCCGCGGCTACAAGTTCAGTACCTACGCCACGTGGTGGATCCGGCAGGCGATCACGCGCGCGATCGCGGAGCAGTCGCGGACGATCCGCGTGCCGGTGCACGTCCTCGAGGTCCTGCAGCGGGTCAACCGCTGCGCCCGCCGGATCGGCCAGGAGCTGGGGCGCGAGGCGTCGCCGGAGGAGATCGGCGCCCGGCTGGGCCTCCCCGCCGCCAAGGTCGAGGCGCTGCTGCACGTCGCCCAGGACCCGGTCCCGCTCGACGGCCGCGCCCACCCCGACGGACGCAGTCCGGTCGCGGAGGTGCTGAGGGATCCAGCGGAGACGTCCTCGCCGGCGCGCGCGGCCGCCTTCGCGCTGCTGCGGGAGCACGTGGACCAGGTGCTGGCGACGCTCGCGCCCCGCGAGCGGCGGGTGCTCGAGATGCGCTTCGGCCTCCCGGACGGGTGTCCGCGCACGCTCGAGGAGGTGGGGGAGGTCTTCGGCATCACGCGCGAGCGCGTCCGGCAGATCGAGGCCAAGGCCCTCAAGAAGCTCCGTCACCCCAGCCGCACGCGCGAGCTCGGGAAGTTCTTCGACCTGTCGTAGCCGCCGCGGCGGCCGGCGCCCTCGCGCGCGCCGCTCGTCCGCCGCAGGTTGCCCTCATCTCCGTCGGGCCCATAGCTCAGCGGTGAGAGCACCCGACTCATAATCGGGCGGTCCCAGGTTCGATCCCTGGTGGGCCCACTCAGCCGAAGGGCCGCACGCCGTCGCGCGTGCGGCCCCTCTCCCCGCCCCCGCTGCGAACCTCGCTCCCCGGCGCGGCCCCGCAGCACACCGTGACGGCCGTCGCGTTCGAGACGGGCTAGAACAGCAGCTGGGTCTGCAGCCGGAACGCGGACTCGCCGTCCACGTCGGCGGCCTCGGGCTCCAGGACGTCGTAGTTCACCTGAAGCTTCCCGTTGGCGCCGACGTAGAGGTTGAGCCCGGCGGTGAGAAGGAGCGCCGCGTCCTCGTCCGTCCCGGTGTCGGGATCGAAGTGGTCCGCGCGGAAGGCGGGAGCCACTCCGGTCAGAATCGAGCTCGAAACGGGCAGGAGGAGCTCGATCCAGCCCTGCAGGCCGCGGAACGTCTCGAACTCCAAATCGGCGCGGTCGACCGCCAGCGCGGCGGGGTTGTCGCCGGTGACGACGTTTGCGATCACGTGCAGGCCCGACAGGCCGTAGGCGCCGTACTCCACCGACCCCTCCAGGGCGGCGCCGTACTCGGGGTCCTCCACGATCAGCGTGTCGGCGTCGATGACCTTGAGGGTGTCGCGCGGACTCCCGAAGAACCCGTTCGTGATCGCGGCCACGCCCAGGAGCAGCGGCTTCGAGGTCTCCTCCCGCAGCGGCAGCGCGCTGAACTCGACGCGGCCGCCCAGCATCTTGCCGTCGTTGTCCTCGTTGGCCTCGCCGGTGCCGAACCAGCCACCGCCCTGCACCGTGACGCGGCCGTCCGCGAGCTTCGCGATGCCCATCACGCCGCGCTGGCGGCCGGAGTAGCGGTTGTCGATCAGGAAGTTCGACGTCGTGGTCTGGCGAACGCCGCGGATTCGAACGCCCCGCTCGATGACCGGGAGTCGCTTGGCCGAGGTGGTCTCGATCACGTTGAACGGCGGCTTGAACTGCCCGCCGCGGAGCGTGACCGCCGACGTCGGCTTGTATTCGGCGTAGGCGTCCCGCACGCGTGCGCGGTTGCTGTCGAAGTCCATCTGCAGGCGCCCGCCGAAGCCGTCCCGAGCGTCGCCGTCCACCTGCAGCCGCATCCGGCGCAGCTCGGAGTCGAACTCGACGACGCTGTCCACCGACGAGCTCGCGGCCTGGTACTGGATCAGGCCCTCCAGCTTGATCGACTTGACGTTCGCCGGCGTCACCCCAGGACCCGGCTCGGCCTTCGTGTCGTCCGCAGGCTCCGGCGTCGCCTTCACGGAATCGGCGGCCGTGGACTCGGCCGCCGGCGCATCCGCCCCTCCGACCTGCGCCCGGGACGCCGGCGTGATTCCCAGAATCAGCGTAGGAATTGCGAGCACGAGAAGACGAACCTTCACGTCGAACCTCCTTGGCGAGACCAGGAGCCCGAGCCCCGACCGGATCGTCCGGGGTGAGAACGCTCGGGGTTGGTGTGCGACGCCGGCCCGACTCAGGACTCCGGCGTGCCCCGCACGATGAGAACGGGACGGTCGGCTCGGGACAGGATCTCGAGCGCGAGGTTGCGCTCGTCCGGCCGGGTGCGGGCGACGTGCCCGCCGATCACGACCAGGTCGTAGTCCCCCTCGGCCGCTTCGCCGAGGATCTCGTCGACGACCGGCCCCCGACGGACCTTCATCTCCGCCCGAACGCCCTGGCCGACCAGGGTGTGGACGCCCTGCTCCAGGTGGCGCTCGATCCAGACGCGCGCCGGCCGGCTCGCGCCATTGGCGCCGGAGGGACGAACGCCGTCCCGGGACCGCGGCGGACCGTCCACGTACAGCAGGGTCGCCCGGGCGTCGGTGCGGCGCGCCAGCTGGGCGCCGAACGCGACGTCCATCTTCCCCGGCTCGCCCGCGGCGGTGCAGAGGAGGAATCGCCGCAGTGCCTCCCGCGGTCGGGTGGCCACCAGGACCGAGACGGCGGCGCGCCGGGCGATCTCTTCGCCTGCACCCGGTCCCGCCCCGTCCGCCGCGGCGGCGCCCCGCGCCGGGTTGCCTGGAACCACGGCGAGGTCGTACGGCTCGCGCGCGAGCGCCCCGAGGACCTCCTCCACCGCGTCTCCGTGGACGGAGAGGAGGGCGGAGGCGGGGCTCAGGCCGGCCAGCGTCTCGCGCGTGCGGGCGAGGAGCCGCCGGCCGAACATCTCGCTGGCCGACACGCAGAGCACCGTCGTCGAGGCGCCGATCCGGCGGGCGAGTCCTCCGCCCAGCCGCAGCGCCTCTTCCGCAGCCGGGCTGCCGTCGGTCCACAGCAGCAGCCGCCGCGCGAGCCGCGGCAGCACGTGGAAGCTCCGGAGACCGACCCAGACCGGCTGGTCGGGCAGGTACCCGCTGCTCACGCCGCGCCGCGAGGGGACGACCACCCGCAGCACCACGCCCGTCTCGCCGTAGTCCCGGCCGACCGGCCACACGCCGGCCAGCGGCTCCAGTCGGACGGTGATCCGCTCCGACGCTCCGAGGGGGAGGACCTCCTCCACGGTGCCAGGTCCGACCACGGGATCCGTCAGCTCCTCACGCGACGTCCCGAGCGTCAGGTCCTCCGGGCGGAACAGCACGGCCCACTGCACCTGGGAGTCCCGGTCCGCGGTGCTGATCGGGAGCGGCAGCTCGACCTCTCCCACGCGGACGCGGCCGCTGGAGCTGCGCGCGCCCAGCAGGTTCGCCTCTCCGACGAAACCGGCGACGAACTCGTGGCGCGGGCGATGGTAGAGCTCCGCCGGCGTGCCGACCTCGAGCAGACGCCCGCGATCCATTACGCCGATGCGGTCGCCGAGCTCGAAGGCTTCCTCCTGGTCGTGCGTCACCAGGATCGCCGTGACGCCGAGGCTTCGCTGGATCTCGCGGAGCGCGCGGCGGAGCTGACCCCGGATGCGCACGTCGAGGGCGCCGAAGGGCTCGTCGAGGAGGAGGACCGAAGGCTCGTAGGCGAGCGCGCGGGCCACCGCCACGCGCTGCTGCTGCCCGCCGGAGAGCTGCCGCGGCAAGCGGGCGGCGTAGCCGGCCAGCCCGACGAGGGCGAGAAGCTCGTCGCGGCGGGAGGCGCGGCGCTCCTGCGGCACGCCCCGAACGGCCAGACCGAACTCCACGTTGTCGGCCACGGTCATGTGCTGGAACAGCGAGTAGTTCTGGAAGACGACTCCCGTGTTGCGCTCCTGCGGCGACTCCCGGGTGACGTCGCGGCCGTGCAGCAGGACGATGCCCTCGTCGGCGTGGACGAGCCCCGCGATGATCCGCAGGATCGTGCTCTTGCCGCTGCCGCTCGCCCCGAGCAGGACGAACAGCTCGCCGTCCTGGATCTCGAGCGAGACCCGCTCCACCACCGGCTGCGCGCCGTAGCGCTTCGTCAGGTCCTTCAGGACGATGCTCATCGGCGCCCCTCCGGCTTCGGGTGCGTGCGCCCCTTCAGGAATTCCATCCCGAGGAGCAGCGTGAAGGAGATCAGCGCCAGGACCACGGCCATCGCGTAGGCGCCCACCTCGTTGCGATCGTCCAGGGAGCGGAAGATGAAGAGCGTCGCGGTTTCGGTGAGCCCGCGCACCCCGCCGCTCACCACCAGGATCGCGCCGAACTCCCCGATCGAGCGGGCGAAGGTGAGGGAGATCCCGTAGAGCAGGCCCCACCGGATCCCCGGCAGCGTGACGCGGCGGAACGTCTGCCAGCCGCTCGCGCCCAGCGTGTACGCGGCGTTTTCCTGGTCGGTGCCCATCTGCGTGAGGACCGGCATCACCTCGCGGATCACGAACGGCAGCGAAACGAACGCCGTCGCGATCAGCATCGCCGGCAGCGCGAACACGACCTTGATCCCGAGGGCTTCCGCGGCCGGCGTGAACCAGCCGTTCCGCCCGAACAGCAGGATCAGCATGAACCCCG
>DATBJZ010000134.1:0-15452 GCA_036556125.1 Gemmatimonadota bacterium
CTGCCCGCCCCGCCCGGCGCCCGGCCGGGCTTCGTCGAGCGCTGGTGGCGGGACATCCGGACCTTCCCGGGCGACGCACGGAGCGCGTGGGGCCGCGAGGGGTGGAGCGGGGTGTGGGCGGAGATCCGGCCCCGCACGATCCGGCGCGTCTACTGGCGCAACCGGCTCTTCGTCGTGGCGCAGGAGCTCGCGCACGTCCCCGACCGGCCGGCGCCGCCGGGGGTGCGGATCGAGCGCTTCGACGGCCCCGACTGGAGCGCGATGACCCCGCTCATGGGCCGCAGGAAGCTCCTGGCCTGCGCGAGGGAAGCGGCGCGCGGGCGGCTCTGCCTCGTCGCCTGGAGGGGCGAGCGGCCGCTGGGCTACACCTGGATCGCGCCGCGCACCGACCCGCGGCTGGATCTGCTGACGATTCCGCTGCCGGAGGACGCCGCCTACCTCTACGACCTCTACGTGCTGCCCTCCGAGCGCAGCCACGGCATCGGCTCCGCGCTCGTGAGCGCCCGCCTGGCCTACGCGCGGGACCGCGGGTACCGGGAGGGGTGGCGCATCATCGCCACGAGCAACGCGGCCTCGCTGCGCACGCTCGAGAAGACCTCCGGGCCCGGCACGCGGACGATCGGCGAGATCCGGACGCTGAAGCTCTGGCGCCGCTACCGGCGCACGTTCATCCCCTACTCCGCCGACGCGCCGGCTGCGGCCGGCGCGGCGTGACCGCCGGCCGCCCCGCCGCGGGCGACTGACTCCCCGGCACGTGTGCGGCATCGCGGGCATCTGGCGCCGGGACGGCGCCCCGGTCGACCGTCCGGCCCTCGCGGCGATGGCGGCCGCGCTCCGCCACCGCGGCCCCGACGGCGAGGGCTTCCACGTCGAGGACGACCTCGGCCTCGCCAGCCGCCGGCTGGCGATCGTCGACCTCTCCGAGCGCGCCGCCCAGCCGATGCGCAGCCCCGACGGCGCCCTGACCCTGGTCTACAACGGCGAGGTCCACAACTGGCTCGAGCTGCGCGTCGAGCTCGAGGCCCGCGGCGCCGCCTTCCGCTCCGACTCCGACACCGAGGTCGTGCTCGAGGCCTTCCGCGCGTGGGGCCCGGCCTGCCTGGAGCGCTTCAACGGCATGTGGGCGCTGGCGCTGTGGGACGCCCGCGCGCGCCGGCTGCTGCTCGCGCGCGACCGCTTCGGGATCAAGCCGCTGGTCTACTCCGTGCGCGGCCCGCGCGTCGCGTTCGCGTCGGAGGCCAAGGCGATCCTCACCGCCTTCCCGGAGGAGCGCGAGCCCGACCGGGCCGAGCTCCACGCGTTCCTGGCCGGCGCGGCACCCGACGGCACCGAGGCCACGTTCTTCCGCGGGATCCGGAACGTCCCGCCGGGCGCCCTGGCGGTGATCGAGCCGGATCGCGTGCGGGTCGAGACCTGGTGGGGCTTCCAGCCCGGGGTCGAGGAGCCGCAGCCGGACCTGGAGGAGCGCTTCCGCCACCTGCTCGACGACGCCGTGCGGATCCGGCTCCGCAGCGACGCGCCGCTCGGCGTGCTCCTGAGCGGCGGCCTCGACTCGTCCTCCGTGCTCCGGCTGGCGGCCCCCCGCGCCGTGCACGAGCTCCCGTGCTTCTCGCTCGCGTACGCCGACAATCCGCGGGTCGACGAGAGCGGGTACGCGCGCGTGGCGGCCGAGGGCCTCCCCCGCTGCGTGACGCACTGGGTCCGCCCCACGCCCGAGGGCTTCCTCGACACGGTGCGGAACATCGTCCGCGCCCACGACGCCCCGACGCCTCTCCGCGGGCGCTTCCCCGCCTGGTTCGTGATGCGGGAGACCGGGCGGCACGTGCGCGTGGCGCTCGCCGGCGAGGGCAGCGACGAGCTCCTCGCGGGGTACGCGGACTTCGCGCTGCCGTACACCGCCGACCGCCTGCGGCTGGGCGGCCGCAACGGCGCGCGGCGGCTCGGGGTCGTGCGTGACCTGATCGCTCTCGCGAAGGTGGACCCCAAGCCCTCGACGTGGCCCTTCAAGGTCCTGCTCAACGAGCTGTCGCGGCGAACGCCCTTGCCGGCGCGCTCCAGCGGACGCGAGCTCCTGCGCGAGGACTTCCGGCGCGCCTTCCCGCCCCCGCCGCCGGAGCGGCGGAGCGGCGGCTGGCGCCATCCGGCGGCGCCGCAGCCGTACCGAAGCCGGCTCAACAACGCCCTCTGGCACCACCTGCGGCACGGGCCGCTCCTGGAGCTGCTCCACTCGGGCGACGCGCTGTCGATGGCGTTCTCGCTCGAGCTGCGCACGCCCTTCCTCGATCACCGGCTGGTGGAGCTCTGCTTCAGCCTGCCGTTCTACGAGAAGATCGAGGACGGGTGGACCAAGAGCCTGCTGCGGCGGGCGATGCGCGGCATCCTGCCGGAGCCCATCCGCACGCGCCGCCGCAAGCTCGGCTTCCCCGCGCCGTACGGCCACTGGTTCACGGGCCCGGCCTGGCCGGGCGTCCGGGACGTGCTGGCCGACCCGCGCACGCGCGGGAGGGGGATCCTGGATCCGGCCGAGGTGCAGCGGCACCTCGCGAGCGAGGCGGGCCCGGCGTGGGCGCGCGGGCGGGTGAGCTTCCTGTGGAAGGCGCTGACCGTCGAGCTCTGGCACCGCGAGTTCGTGGACGCGGCGGCCTGAGCGAGAACCCTCCGCGGCGACGCAGCTCCCCGCCCGTTCAGCGCACGGGCGGCCCCGCGCCGGGCCCGGACGCCGCCGACGGCGGCGGAGCCGGGACGCGCAGCCTCTCGCAGCCGTCGCACAGCGCCATCCGTCCGCACGCGTGCTCCCAGCACGTGACGGGCGCCTCGAAGTCGAGCGCGACTCGGGCCAGGTGGTCGTCCTCGAAGTCCCCCTTGAGGAGCACGAGGTCGCCCGGCTCCACCAGGGCGCGCACCGCCTCGGTCGCCTCGCGCACGGTCTCCACGACCCGCACGCGGCCGTCGCCGGGCAGCGCGGCGCCCCCGAGAACGCGCCAGGCCGTGAACCCCGTGAAGATCACGTGGTCGGCGGCGGCCGCGGCCCGCTCCGCCATCGCGAGGTAGGCCTCGGCTTCCCCGCCCTGGTAGTGGTTCACCTTGCCGAGGACCGCCACCCGCCGCCGCACGGCGGCGGTCCGGAGGAGGTCCAGGGCGGGCCCGTAGGAGGAGATCGCGGCCTTGAAATCGTCGCGCAGGAAGTCGACGCCCGCGGCGCGCCGGACGGCGAAGCGGCCGGGCTGGGGCTCCGCCCGCTCGAGCACCGCGACGGCGTCGTCCAGCGGCACGCCGGCCGCGAGCGCGCCTCCGAGCGCGGCCAGGGCGACGCCGACGTGGTGGCCGCCCACGAGACGGGTCTGCACGCGCCTGGCGCGGTCCTCGTGGAGCAGGGTGAAGGCGAGCCGGGCGGGCCAGTCGGCGCGGACGTCCACCGCGCGCAGGTCCGCACCCTCGGCCCGGCCGTAGCTGAGCACGCGGCCGCGGCATCGCCGGCGCATCGCCGCGACCAGCGGGTCGTCCGCGTTCAGGACGGCGGTTCCGCCGGGCGCGAGACCCGCCACCAGCTCCGACTTCTCCTCGGCGATGGCCTCGAGGCTGCCGAACTCGCGCACGTGGTCGCCCAGGACGTTCGTGACCACGACGACGTCCGGCCGCAGCAGGTCCGCGGCCTGGGCCAGCCACCCCCGCCGCTTGGCGCCGATCTCCAGCACGCAGACGCCGCCGCCGGGGGGGGCTCCGCGCAGGGTGGCGGCCAGCGCGCGGGCGCCGTTCCACGTCCCCGGCGAGCGCGTGGACGGTCCGCGGGCCGCCGCCATGTCCGCGATCAGCTCCTTCGTCGAGGTCTTCCCCACGCTGCCGGTGACGGCCACCACGCGGCCGGGGGCGATGCGACGCCGCGCCCTCCGGACGGACCACCGCAGGGCCCTCACGCGCACCCAGGCCTCGAGCTCCCGCAGGGCGCGGACCTTGAGGCGGGAGGGCCGCGGCGGGCGCAGCGCCGCCGGGGAAGGCGGGCGCGTCATCGCGGCGCCTCGCCCGGCTCCGGTCCGGCGACGCGCTCCGGGCCGGCCGACTCCGGCCCGGCGGGCACGCCCAGCAGTTCGCAGCGCGAGCAGAACGAGTTCCTGCCGCACCGGCTCCGCCAGC
This sequence comes from Gemmatimonadota bacterium, assembly GCA_036556125.1. Taxonomy (GTDB): domain Bacteria; phylum Gemmatimonadota; class Gemmatimonadetes; order JACCXV01; family JACCXV01; genus DATBJZ01. Next base: position 4,132 of record DATBJZ010000134.1, read on the forward strand.
AGGCGACGTGTCCCTGGCGGGCGAGCACCAGCCGCTCGAGATGGTCGGCGGGATTCGAGCCCTTCACGAGCACGAGGTCGCCGCTCTCGAGTATGCGCGCCAGGTGGTCGGCCGCCTCCCGCACCGTGGCGAACGCCTCGATGGCGTCGGGGCGCGCGGCGTCGCGCGCCCGCAGCGCCAGCCGCGCGTTCGGCCCGACGAAGACGACCCGATCGGCGGCTCCTGCCGCGAGGCGGGCGAGGCGCGGGTAGCTCCGTGACGCCTTCGACGACGTGTCCGAGATCGTGCCGAGGACCGCGATGCGGCGCCGGGCGCGCGCGCGGGCGAGGAAGTCGAGCGCCGCCGGGACGGACCAGGCCGGGGCCTTCCAGTCGTCGCGGATGAAGGTGACGCCGTCGGCCACCACGGGCTGCATCCGGCCCCTCCGCGGCTCCACCGCCGCGACGCGCCGAGCGGCGTCCCCCAGGGACACTCCGAGCGCGAGCCCGACCCCGAGGGCGCCGAGCACGGACGGGAGCAGCTGTTCCCCCGGGAGCCGCGTGTGGACGCGGATGGTCTCCGCCGCGTGCACGGCCGTGAACGACAGGCGCTCCGGCCAGTCCGCCCGGACGTCGGTCGCGCGGAGGTCCGCGCCCGCGGCGCGGCCGAAGGTGAGGACCCGTCCGCGGCAGAGCGCCGCCATCGCGAGCACGTCCGGGTCGTCGGCGTTGAGCACCACGACCCCGTCCGGCGGCAGGGCAGCCACGACCTTGGCCTTCTCGGCCGCGACGCTCCCGCCGCGGAAGCGCGACGCGTGGTCGTTCCCGAGGGCCGTGACGAGCGACACCCGCGGCCGCAGCAGGCTCAGGGACCGATCGAGGCAGCCGGGTCGCCAGACCGCGAGCTCCACGACGCAGGAGCGCGTCCGGGGACGGCACCGCAGGATCACCCTGGCGGTATGCACGGGCGAGCTCAGGTTGCCGACGCTGGCCGTCACGGGGCCGCGCGCCGCGACTACGGCCGCCGTCAGCGCCTTGGCGGTCGTCTTCCCGCAGCTGCCCGTCACCGCCACCGCGTCGAGGCCGCCGAGCACGCGGCGCCAGCGCGCGGCCAGCTTCAGGAGGAGGAGCGCCGAGGCCCGCGCCCGGACGCGGCGGATGCGGATCCCGAGCTCGCCGGGTCCCGACGCCACGACGCGAGCGGCCCACCGGGCCTCGGCGGCCGCGTTCCGGATCGCGTCGATCACGGCGCCGTCTCCGGCACCCGCACGCGCGTGCGGCCCCGGAGGCCGCCGTCCTCCTCGCCGTGCCAGGGAGCGCGGAGGAGCTCGCAGGTGTCGCAGAGCCCCTTGCGGGCGCAGACCCGCCGCCAGCACGAGACCGGCTCGGCGCGGTCGAGGGCGAGCCGCGCCAGGTGGTCCTCGCCGTAGTGGCCCTTCAGCAGGACGAAGTCGCCGGGCCGGAGGACGTCCCGCAGCAGGTCGCGTGCGGCGTCGATCGTCGGGGCGACCGCCACGTTGGACAGCGCGGCGAGATCCACGCCGCGCAGGGCCGCCTCGGCGTTCGGACCCACGAAGAACACCCGGTCGGCCGCCGCGGACGCCTCCCGGGCGATCCGGCCGTACGGCTCCGAGACCGGCTCGACCACGTGCCGCACCGTGCCGATCACCGCGACCTTCCGCGGCGCGCGCGCGGTGCGCAGCTGCTCCAGCGCGGGGCCGTAGGAGGACTCCGCGCCCTTGAAGTCGTCCCGCAGGAACGTCACCCCGCCGATCTCGTGCGGCATCAGCCTCCCGAACGCCGGCCGGGCGCCCTGGACCGCCGCGACGGCGTCGTCGAGCGGCACCCCGAGGGCGATCGCGCCACCGAGCGCCGCGAGCACCACGTGGACCCAGTGGCGGCCGACCATCTCCGTCCGGACGTCGAGCGTCCGTCCGCCGTGGACGACGGTGAACGCCAGCCGCTCCGGCCAGTCGCCGCTGACCTCCACGGCGCGCAGCTCGGCCGTCTCCGCGCAGCCGTACGTGAGGACCCTCGCCACGCATCGTTCCCGCATCGACAGCACGCGCGGGTCGTCGGCGTTGAGGACCGCCACGCCGTGGCGCGGAAGGGCCGCCGGCAGCTTCCCCTTCTCGCGCGCCGTCGCCTCCAGCGTTCGGAAGGCCGGTGCGTGGTCGGAGAGGACGTGCGTGACCACGCCGATCCGCGGGCGCGCGATCCGGAGCGAGAGGTCCAGGGAGCCGGGCCCGCGGGCGGCCATCTCCAGGATGCAGGCCCGCGTGCCCCGGGGGGTGGAGAGCAGCGCCTGCGCGAGGTTCCCGGGGCCGTTCCACGAGCCGAGCGTGCGGGTCACGGAACCCTGGCTCGCGACGATCGCCGCGAGCAGGTCCTTGGTCGTCGTCTTGCCCACGCTGCCCGTCACCGCGACGACGGCGGTGTCCCGCAGCCGGCGTCGCGCCAGCGCGAGGCGCAGCAGCGCGGCGTTGCGCAGGACGACCCGGCGGAAGGCGTTCACGACCGCGGTCCGGCGGTCACGGCCGCCTCCCGGCTCCCGCCACGCGCTCCGCCGCCGGCGACGGCGCCGTTGCCCGGCGCCCCGCGACTCCGTTCTGCGGCGCGTCTCCAGCCGGCTCGGCGGCGAGCCGGCCGCGCGCGTCCGGGCCGCCGGAGGCGCCGCGGCCCGCCGCCGCGGCCCGCATCTCGATGATCCGGTCGAGGTGGTCCACGGTCAGCGAGCCCTTGAGCAGCACGAGGTCCCCGGGCCGAAGGAACTGCCGCAGGTGCTCCGCCGCCTCCTCGACCCGCTCGAACGCCAGGAGGGCGTCCGGCCGGCCGGGCGGGGCCGCCCGCAGGGCGCCGCGCGCCCAGCGGCCCACGAACACGACGTGGTCGGCGGCGTCCAGCGCCTGCCGCGCCACGGCCGCGTACCGCTTCTCGTTGGAGCCGGGGTAGTCCGAGAGCGTGCCGATCACCGCGATCCGCCGCTCCGCGCGCGCGGAGCGCAGGAACGCGAGGGCGGGCGGCACCGACCAGAGCGGCGCCTTCCAGTCGTCCCTCACGAAGACCACCCCGTCCTCGAGCTCGACGGGGCTCATCCGCGCCCGCCACGGCTCGACGCGGCCGACGGCGGCGACGGCGTCCTCGAGCGGCACCCCGAGCTCGATCCCGACCGCCAGCGCGGCCAGGACGCAGGGGACCAGATGCGCGCCCACGAGCCGCGTCCGCACCGGAAGCGAGCGCCCCGCGTGGTGCACCGTGAACTGCAGGCGCTCCGGCCAGGCGTCCACCACGTCGGTGGCGCGCACGTCGGCGTGGGCCGAGAGGCCGTAGGTCGTCACGCGCCCGGGCGCGCTCGCGGCCATGCCCGCGACGTGAGGATCGTCGGCGTTCAGGATCGCGACGCCGCCGGGCCCGAGCCCCTCGACCAGGGTGCGCTTCTCGCGCGCCGTGGCCTCGAGGGTCCGGAACGCCTTGTAGTGGTCGGCGCCGACGTTCGTCACCACCGCGACGTCGGGCTCCAGGAGCGTGACCGACCGGACGAGCGTCCCCGGGCCCCAGCTCCCGACCTCCTGCACGCAGAAGGCGTGGTGGCGCCGCGTCCGCAGCAGGGTCACCGCGACCGCGAACAGGCTGTTGCGCGTGGACGGGCTGTAGACGCCGTCCAGGCGCGACGCCAGCACGGCCGCCGCGAGCTCCTTCGTCGTGGTCTTCCCGCAGCTGCCGGTGATTCCCACGAACCGGACGCCGTGAAGCCGGCGGCGCTGGAGGCGCATGACGCGGCCGATCCCGAGCCCCAGGGCCCGCCGCGCGGCGAGAACGGCCTGCGCGCCGCGAGGCCCGAGGCGGCCGTGCCGGCCGGGCTTCCAGGTGGAGAGGTGGTCCAGCGCCCGCACGAGGGGACCCGGGCGCGGTCCCGCGCCGGCGCCCGAGCTCACGCCACCTCCCGCGGCGCGGGGGCCGGCGCGCGGAAGCTCAGCGAGGCGACGCCGGACTTCCGGTCGAGGCGAACGGGGAGACCGGGGGGCGCGGCCAGCAGCTCACAGAGGTCGCACACCTGGGCGCGCCCGCAGCGGTCCCGCCAGCACGTCACCTCGCGCAGGCGGCTCAGCACGAGGCGCCCGAGGTGGTCCACCTTGTCGGAGCCCTTGAGCAGGACCAGGTCCCCGGGACGCAGGTCGCGCTCCAGGAACGCCGCCGCCTCGCGCACCGTGGGGAGCGTGACGAGCGCATCGGAGCCGGGCGGCGCCGCCTTGGCCGCGGAGGCGGCGTGGGGGCCGACGAACACGACGCGGTCCGCGGCGGCCAGCGCCTCGCGGGCGACCCGGGGATAGCGCTTGCCCGTCGCGCCGGGATAGTCGGAGAGCGAGCCGAGCACCAGCACCTTCCGCGGCGCGCGCGCCTCGCGGAGGAACTCGAACACGGCCGGCAGGGACCAGACGGGCGCCTTCATCTCGTCGCGGATGAACGTGATGCCTCCCGGCGCCTCGACCGGCTGCATCCGGAGCGGCTCTGGATCGACGGACTCGACCGCGCGGGCGGCGTCCTCGAGCCGGACCCCCAGGGCCACGCCGGCCGCGATCGCGGCCAGCACCGAGGGCAGCAGGTGCGCCCCGACCAGGCGCGTGCGCACGGCGACCCGCTGCCCGGCGTGGGCGACGACGAAGCCGAGCCGGTCCGGCCAGGCCGCCGAGACGTCGCGGGCGCGCACGTCGGCGCCTGCGCAGCGGCCGAACGTCAGCACGCGGGCGGGGCCCAGCGCGGCCATCGCGCGGACGCGCTCGTCGTCGGCGTTCAGGACGGCCGTCCCGTCGGCGGGCAGGGCCCGGACGAGCCGGCCCTTCTCGGCCGCCACCGCGTCGGCCCCGCGGAACGCGCTGTAGTGATCGGTCCCGACGGCGGTCACGATCCCGACCTGCGGCCGGAGCAGGGCCAGCGGTCGGACCAGCGATCCCGGCCGCCACACCCCGAGCTCGACCACGCAGAAGGAATCGCGCGGCGAGGTGGCCAGGAGCGCGCGCGCCGTGGTCACGAGGGAGTTGTATCCGGCCGGGGTCCGGGTGCCCGGGCCGCGCGTGGCGAGCACGGCGGTCACGAGCTGCTTGGTGACGGTCTTCCCGCAGCTCCCCGTCACGCCCACGCGGGTCACCTCGCGCAGGCGCCGTCGGTGGAGCGCCGCCGCGCGGATCAGGACCCCCCCGCCGGCGATCCGCAGGCCGTGCCGCACCTTCCCGCGGAGCGTCACGTCGGCCGCATCCCGCCGCCCGGCCCCTGCGCCGCCGCGGCCTCGCGCACGAACGTCGCGGACCGGCCGACTGCGGCGCTCGGCGCGGCCGCCGGTCCGCGCGCCCCGCCGGCGCGGCGTGCCTCGATGATGCGCTCGAGGTGGTCCACGGTCAGCGACCCCTTCAGGAGCACGAGGTCGCCCGGGCGCAGGAACTCCCGCAGGTGCTCCGCCGCCCCCTCCAGCCGTTCGAACGCCAGGAGCGCGTCGGGCCGGCCGGCCGGCGCCGCCCGCAGCGCGCCGCGCGACCAGCGGCCCACGAACACCACGTGGTCGGCGGCCTCCAGCGCCTGGCGCGCCACGGCGGCGTAGCGCTTCTCGTTCGATCCCGGATAGTCCGATAGCGTGCCGATCACGGCGACGCGGCGCGTCGCCCGCGCCGTGCGGAGGAACTCCAGCGCGGGCGGGATCGACCAGAGGGGCGCCTTCCAGTCGTCGCGCACGAACACCACCCCGTCCTCGAGCTCGACCGGGCTCATCCGGCCGGCGGCGGGCTCGACGGCGGCCAGGGCGGCGGCCGCCTCGGCCGGCGGGATTCCGGCGGCGATCCCGACGGCGATCGCGGCGAGCGCGCAGCCGACCCAGTGCTCGCCGCAAAGACGCGTACGGACGCGCAGCGCAGCGCCGTCGCGGTGCAGGGTGAAGCTCAGCCGGTCCGGCCAGACGGCCCGCACGTCCGTGGCCCGCAGGTCGGCGCCGGGAGCCAGGCCGAACGTGAGCACGCGTCCGGCGCAGCGGGCGCGCATCGCGAGGACCAGCGGGTCGTCGCCGTTCAGCACCGCCACGCCGTCGGCCGGAACCGCCGCGACGAGACGTCCCTTCTCGGCCGCGGTCGCCTCGAGCGAACGGAAGCCCTTCCGGTGGTCGGACCCCACGTTCGTCACGACCGCGACGCGCGGCCGGAGCACGGGCGCGGCGCGGCCCAGCGTGTCCGGCGCCCAGGCCCCCACTTCCACCACGGCGAAGTCGTGCCACGGAAACGTGCGGAAGAGGGTGCGCGCCACGTTGTAGGGGCTGTTGCAGGTGTCGCGCGTGCGGGTCCCGCGCAGGCGGCTGCCCAGGACCGCGGCCGTCAGGTCCTTGGCGGTCGTCTTCCCGCAGCTCCCCGTGATCCCCACCACCAGCGTGCGACGCAGCGCCCCGCGCCAGACCCGCGCCACGCGCACGAGCGGCTGCTGCCACAGCGGCCGGTACCGCTGCCGCGCCTCGTGCCCGCGCCGGCGCGCGGCGTCCAGCGCCGAGCGCAGGCTCATCGCCGTTCGCCGCGGCGGACGGCCACGGGGTCGTGGCCGCGGCGCCGCGCCTCGGCGGGCGGCAGCAGCTCGCGCAGCCGGTCCAGCTTGCGGTTGCCCTTCAGGAGCACCACGTCGCCCGGCTCGAGGAACGCGTCCAGGAAGCGCCGCACCCGGGCGACGTCGGCGCAGACGGTCGTGCGCGACTCGTCCGCGCCGCGCGCGACCGGCCGGGCCATCCGGGCGCGAGGTCCCACGAGCACCACGTGATCGGCCGCGGCGAGCGCCAGGCGGCCGGCCTGCCGGTACCGCTTGTCCGCCCGTCCGTACTTGTCGGAGAGCGTCCCCAGGACGACGATCCGCCGCCGCGCGCGGGCCCGCGCGAGCACGTCCAGCGACCGGGGCAGCGACCAGGCCGGCGCCTTGAAGTCGTCGCGCAGGAAGACCACTCCGTCCGCGCGCTCGTAGACGCTCATCCTCGCAGGCTGCGGCTCGAGCGTTTCGACCGCGGCGCCGGCCTCGTCGATCGTGACGCCGAGCACGCTCCCGACGGCGATCGCCGCCAGCACCGCCGGCAGCCAGTGCTCTCCCACCAGGGCGGTGCGGACCGGGACCGTCCGGCCCCCCGCGACGACCGTGAACGAGAGCCGCTCCGGCCACGCGGATCGCACCGCGACCGCACGAACGTCGGCCTCGGCGGACATCCCGACCGTGACCACCGCTCCCGCGCAGCGCTCCGCCATCGCCCGCACGCGCGGGTCGTCGTGGTTGAGGACCGCCGTCCCGCTGACGCCGAGCGCGTCGATCAGCGTGGCCTTCTCGCGGGCGACGGCCTCGAGCGATCGGAACGCCGACCAGTGCTCCTTCCCCACCACCGTGACCACCCCCACGTGGGGGCGGAGCAGGCGGATCGAGCGGGCGAGCGACCCCGGGCCCCACGTCCCCAGCTCCTGCACGCAGAACCGGTGGCGGCGCCGGGTCCGCGCCAGCGTCCGGACCACGCCGAGCAGGTCGTTCGAGCCGCCGCGGCTCGCGACGCCGTCGAAGCGCGCGGCGAGCACGGCGCCGATCAGGTCCTTGGTCGTCGTCTTGCCGGCGCTGCCCGTCACCCCGACGAAGGTCGTGTCGGGGAGCCGCCGGCGGTGGAGCGCCGCCCCTCGCTCCAGGACGCCGCCGGCCGCCCCCCGGACCGCCAGGAACGACGACCAGCCGGCCCGCGACAGCGCGCCGCTCCCACGGCGCGGCGGAGCTGCACGGGCGAGGCCGCGCAGCCTCCGCAGCACCGTCACGCCGCCCTCGCCGGGGGCGCCGTCGGCCGGTCGCGTGCGGGGATCGCGAGCAGGCGACAGCGCTCGCACGCCATCCGGCGCCCGCAGGCGGTGCGCCAGCATCCGACGCTCCCGAGGCGCGCGAGGGCGAGGCGGCCCAGGTGGTCGGCGGCCTGCGAGCCCTTGACGAGCACGAGGTCCCCGGGCCGCAGGGCGCTCTCGAGGAACTCGTGCGCCTCGAGCGGGGTCGCGAACGCCCGCAGGCGGCCGCCGTCGCCGCCCGGCGCGGCCCGGAGCGCCGCATGCGCGTTGCGTCCGACGAACACCACGAGCTCGGCGCTCTCGAGGGCGGCGCGGGCCACCATGCGGTAGCGCCTCCCCATGCCGCCCGGGTAGTCCGAGAGCGTTCCGATCACCGCGATCCGCCGCGGGGCGTGCGCCGTGCGCAGGAACTCGAGCGCCGGGGCGACGGAAGGGAACGAGGCCTTGCGGTCGTCGCGCACGAACGTGACGCCCCCCGCGGTCCCGACCGGACTCATCCGGCCGGTCGCCGGAGTCACCCCCGCCACGGCCGCCGCCGCGTCCGCGAGCGGCACGCCCAGCCCCGTCGCGGCCGCGAGCGCGGCGAGCACGGCGGGGGTCCAGTGGGCGCCCAGCAGCTGCGTGCGGACGCGGACCGGCCGCCCCCCGGACACGGCGGTGAAGGACAGCCGATCCGGCCACGACGCCTCGACGTCGATCGCCCGGAGGTCCGCGTCCGCGCCGGTCCCGACCGTGAGCACGCGGCCCCGGCAGCTCTCCCGCATCGCGAGCACCCGCGGGTCGTCGGCGTTGAGCACGGCGAGGCCGTCCGGCGGAAGCGCCGCCACCACCTTGACCTTCTCGGCCGCGACGGCGTCGGCGCCCCTGAACTCGCGGTAGTGGTCGAGCCCCACGTTCGTCACGACGGCGACGTCGGGGCGGAAGAGCTCGACCTGGCGGTCGAGCGTGCCGGGGCCGGCCGTGCCGAGCTCCTGGACGCAGAACCGGCTGCCGCGCGGGAGCAGCAGGACCTGGCGCGCCACCATGTAGGCGTGGTTGTAGGAGCCGCGGCTGGCGACGCCCTGGAAGCGCGCGCCCAGCGCGGCGGCGACGAGGTCCTTCGTCGTCGTCTTGCCCGTGCTCCCCGTGACCGCCACGAACACCGTGTCCCGGAGCCGCCGCCGCCGCCATCCGGCGAGGCGGAACACGGGCTCGCGGTACAGCGGCTTCAGCGCGCCGAGCATCGCGCGCCGCCGGTCGTCGAGGAAGCGGGCCGCCGCGGCTCGCACCGTCAAGCGGCCCCCGCGAGGGCCGGCGCGAGGCGCTCGAAGCCGTCGCCCGACGTACCCTTCAGCAGGACGAGGTCGCCCTCGCCGAGCTCGCGCCGCAGGAACGCCGCCGCCTCCTCGACGCGGGTGAACGCCGACAGACGCGGGTCGCCCGCGGCGCCCCGGAGCGCCCGCTCGGCGCCGGCTCCGACGAACACGACCAGGTCCGCCGCCTCGAGGGCCGCGCGGGCGGTGGAGGCGTACGCACGCCGGGCCGGTCCACGGTAGTCGGAGATCGTCCCCAGGACGGCGACGCGGCGCGCGCTCCGCGCGGAGCGCAGGAACTCGAGCGCGGGCGTGACCGAGGGCAGCGGGGCCTTCCAGTCGTCGCGCACGAGGACCGAGCCCCGTGGTCCCCCCGCGGGGCTCATCCGCCCCGGCACCGGCTCGACGGCCTCGAGCGCGCGCGCCGCGGTGGCGAGCGGGATGCCCGCCGCCACGCCGCCGGCCACGGCCGCGACCGCGCAGCCGACCCAGTGCGACCCGCACAGGCGCGTGCGGACCTCGCACCGCTCGCCGCGGTGCACGACCTCGAAGCGCAGCCGCTCGGGCCACGCGGAGCGGACCGCCTCCGCGCGCACGTCCGCGTCTGCGAGGAGCCCGTACGTGAGGACGCGGGCGCGCGTGCGGCGGACCATCGCGGCGACCAGCGGGTCGTCGGCGTTGAGGACCGCGACGCCGTCGGCCGGCAGCGCCTCGAGCAGCTTGCCCTTCTCCTCGGCGGCGCCCTCGCGCGTGCGGAAGGCGGACCGGTGATCGTCCAGGATGTTCGTGACCACCGCGACGCGCGGCTGGACGAGCCGCACGGCCCACTCGATGGCGCCCGGCCGCGACGCCGCCACCTCCTGGACGCACCAGCGGTCGCCCGCGCGCGTCGCCAGCACCGACCGTGCGAGGTCCAGCGGCAGGTTGTGCACCGGGTAGCGGCGCGCCCGTCCGCCGGCCGCCGCAACCACGGCCGCCAGCAGGTCCCGCGTCGTCGTCTTCCCGCAGCTGCCGGTGACGGCCACGAAGACCACGTCCGACAGCGTGCGGCGGCGGAGGCCGGCCAGGCCGAGGAGCGTCCATTCGGCCCCGCGGAGCAGGAGGCGCGGCGTCACGCGGCCGCCCGGTCCGCCGGGGTTGGGAGCTCGCAGGCACCGCCGGCGAGGCAGAACCGGTTCGCGGCGATCCGCGCATAGGCCGAGCGGCCGGCCCCGGCCAGGGGCGGCAGCCGGAGCAGCGGGGCCGCCGGGAACGTCGCCGGGAACCTCCCCAGCAGGTCGCGCCAGGCGTCGAACCCGAGCAGCGTCGTCCCGTCGGAGCGGACCACGGCCATCTCGCGCTCGAGCTGCGCCCGGGAGGGGGCCCCCACGGCCGCGGCGGCGCCGGGCGCGCGGAAGTCCACCCAACGCACGCGCCGGAACCAGTCGAGGAGGTTCGCGACGCGCATGGACCGGCTGCAGAACCCGCACGAGCCGTCGTACAGCGCGATCGTGCGCGGCGCGCCCGGAGCCACGTACGCCGCGAGCAACGCGAGCATCCCCCAGCTGTAGCCGCGCACCTCCATCGTGAGCTCGATCCCGAGGTGGAAGGCGACGGCGACCCACAGTGCGGTGCGCCGCAGCCGGGGTACGCAGAACGCCGCGGCGAGGAAGAGCTCGGTGGCGATCGTGAAGAGACCCAGCGCGCGCGGAGACAGCACCGCGACCATCACGCCGGCGACCGGTCCCTGGAACCATCCCTGCTCCTCCAGCAGTCCGGGGAAGTCCCCGGTGATCCAGCCGGGCGTGAGCTTGTGCAGGCCGCTGAAGAGGTAGACGATCGGCAGGAGGACCTGGACGAGCCGCACCGGCAGGACCATCCGGTCCGGGCGCGGCCGGCTGCGCCCGCGGACGTACGCGTCGAGGCCGTAGTGGTCGCCGGCGGGCGCGAACCCCAGCACGAGCAGGCCGAGGGTGAAGAGGAAGAGGTGGTGGTGGTACGTGAGCTGGGACAGCGCGAACAGATACGCGAACACGAGCGCGAGCAGCGCGCCCGCGGCACGCGTGAAGAGCCCGGCGGTCCACAGGGCGGCCAGCGGAACGAGGACGATCTCCAGGATCCGGTACGCTTCGTAGCCGGGCGCCGGCAGCCACTCGAGCCCCGGCCACGGAAGGCGGAAGCCGGAGAGGGGATACTCGTCGGGCCCGAAGAGCCGCGGGAGACCGGCGTGCACGTGGAAGAGCCGGTAC